>WJPL01000002.1:300000-600000 GCA_009649675.1 Alphaproteobacteria bacterium HT1-32
TGCTGATCTGGTTCTTCCAGATCGACTATGACGCGGCTTTCACCGGTCCCCTGACGATCCGGGCTGTCATTGATACGGCAGTCTCGGCGCTCGCCTGGGGCGGCGGTGTGGTGACGGTCTGGCGGGTGGTTACAAAAGGCACGGACTGAGGACAGGCCGTTACCATCACCGCCCTTCTGATCGCGGGTCGATGGCGTCCTGTAATCCGTCGCCGAGGAAATTGACGGCGATGACCGTGAGGAAGATGGCGAGGCCCGGCAGGATGGCGAGGGCGGGCGCAGTCCAGATCAGTTCCTGGGCGTTGGTCAGCATGTTGCCCCAGCTTGGGGTCGGGGGCTGGATGCCGAGGCCGAGGAATGACAGCACGCTCTCCAGCAGGATGACATTGCCGACCGACAGGGTTGTGGCGACGATGATCGGGCCGGTGGCATTTGGCAGGATGTGACAGGCCATGATGCGCAACGGGCCAGCACCGACGCTGCGGGCTGCCAGCACATAGTCACGGTTGCGGGCGGCCAGTGCAGAGGCGCGGGTCAGGCGGGCGACCTTTACCCAGCCGAACAGGGCGACGATGACGATGATGCGGATCAGGCTGACATGTTCCGATTGCGCCAGCGCGGCGGGCAGGCCGGCTTTTTCCAGGTCAATGGCGGTGAGGACAATCAGCAGGGGCAGCGCCGGTAATGCGATGACGGAATCGGTCAGCCGCATCAGCAGGTCGTCAAGACGACCGCCGATGTAGCCGGCAAGCAGCCCGACGATGGAGCCGATAACGGCTGCCGCCAGGGCACCAGTCAGACCGATCAGCAGCGAGACCTGCCCGCCCAGCAACAGACGCAGCATCAGATCGCGGCCCAGTTCGTCTGTGCCGAGCAAATGCTGGTCGTCCGGCGGGCCGAAGCGGCCCAGAAGGTTTACGGCTTCCGGGTCGATATCCATCAGGCGGGCAATCAGCGGGGCCGCGATGACCAGCAAGGCCAGCAGCGCCAGAAAGATTGCGGATATCAATGCCATGCGGTGCCGGGCAAAACGACTCGCGGCGAGCCGCAACGGCGATATGGCGCCTGACGCCTTCATTTGTAGCGTATCCGGGGGTCAAGTAGGGCGTAGACGATATCGGCAAGCAGGTTACCGGCGAGGGTGACGAAAGTGGCCAGCAACAGTGCCACCAGCGCCAGATTGAAATCGTTGCCCATGATGGAATCGAAGATGAGTTTACCCATGCCCGGCCAGGTAAACATGGTTTCGGTAATCAAGGCACCTGAGAACAGGAATCCGAAATCCAGCGCAATCACGGTGACGACGGGCAGCATGGCATTGCGCAGGGTATGACGCAGGATGATACGGCCCGGTCCGGCGCCCTTGGCGATGGCGGTCCGGATATAATCCTGACGCATCACGTCGATCACCGATGCGCGGATGAAGCGGGTATGGTCGCCGACGCTGGCGATGGTGATGCAAAGCACCGGCAGGATGTAATGGGTCAGCGTGGTCTGCAATCCTGCCCCGGCAGGCGGCGGGCCACCGGCAGGAAGCCATTGCAACTGGACGGCAAACAGAATGATCAGCAGCAGCGCCAGCCAGAACTGCGGCACGGAGACCCCGGCGAAGGCAACGAAATTGACGCCATAATCCAGTGCGCCCTGCGGTCGCAGTCCGGCGATGATGCCGACGGGAAGGGCGATCAGAAGTGACAGGGCAAAAGCAAGGCCCAGCAGTTTCAGTGTGGCAGCAAGTGCCGGCAGCAACACGGCACCGACCGGCTGGCCATAGAGCCGGGAATAGCCAGGATCGCCGGATAATAACGCGGACAGCCAGTTCCAGTAGCGGGTTGTCAGCGGCAGGTCGAGACCGTATAGCCCGCGTAGTCGCTCTGCATCGGCCGGGGTCATTTTCGGATCGGCTGCGATCATCAGGTCAATGGGGTCGCCCGGCATCAGGCCAATCAGGGCATAGATCACCACCGACATGATCGCCATGACCAGCGTGACATGGAACAGGCGCCGAATCAGCCAGCCAGTCATGCCGCACGTTCCGGCAGGCGGGGAACGGCGGCGATCAGCTCGCGGGCTGTCGGGGATTGCGGGTTGTCGAGGATATGGCGTGTCGGGCCGATTTCGACAATCCGGCCTTCTGCCATCACGGCGATCCGGTCGGCCAGACGTTCGACAACGGCAATATCATGGCTGATGAGCAGGATGGAGAGGCCGAGGTCTGCCTGCAGATCAGCCAGCAGGTCGAGGATTTGCGCCTGTACGGATACGTCGAGTGCGGAGACCGGCTCATCCGCGACAATGAGACGGGGGTTCAGGATAAGGGCGCGGGCGATGGCGATGCGCTGGCGCTGGCCACCGGAAAACTGGTGCGGGTAGCGGTCTGCCATTGCCGGATCTAGCCCGACCTGTTCCAGGGCGCGGTGAATTGCCGGAAGCTGCCGGGCTGCGGATATCTGTCCTGCGATCTGCATCGGCTCGCGCAGGATGGCACGGATGCTCCAGCGGGGATTGAGAGAACCGAAAGGATCCTGAAAGACCATCTGAACGGCCTGACGCAGGCGCGGGTCATCTGCTCCCATAACTGCGCCATTCAGCACTACTTCACCGGAATCGGCATCTATCAGGCGGGTGAGGCAGCGGGTTAGCGTGGTTTTGCCACAACCGCTGGCGCCGACAATCGCCAGGGTCTCTCCTCTATGGATTTCCAGATCGGTCGGTTGCAGCACGGTCTTGCGGCCTGCATCGCCGAACAGGCTGCCCGCAACGGGATAGCTTTTACTCATACCCTGCATGGCAAGAACCGGCTGGTCGCTGATGTCTGCCGGTTGTTTTCGCGGATGGGGTCCACCCCCCAGCCGGGGAACGGCATTCAGCAGGTTTCGGGCATAATCTGATTGGGGACTGGCAATCAGCTCTGCCGTAGTTCCGGTCTCCACGATCCGGCCATCCTGCATGACCGCCAGCCGGTCTGCGATACGGGCAACCACGGCGATATTATGGGTAATGAACAGCACGGCCATATCAAGATCGCGCCGGGCCTCGTCAATCAGGTCGAGGATTTCAGCCTGAACGGTAACGTCCAGCGCAGTGGTCGGCTCGTCGGCAATCAGCAGGTCCGGGTCACAGGCCAGTGCCATGGCAATCATTGCCCGCTGTTGCATACCTCCGGAAAGCTGGTGCGGATAGCGCGTCATCATGCTGCCGGGATCGGGCAGACGTACCCGCTCCAGCATGGTCCGGGCGTGATCCCTGATCTCACTGCCTTTCAGGCCGGTATGCAGTTGCAGGGTCTCCGCCACCTGCGCACCGATGGTCATGGTCGGGTTCAGTGACGACATCGGTTCCTGAAAGATCATGCCGATCCGTCGTCCGCGAACCGGGCGCAACTGTCGTTCTGACAGTCCGGTCAGGTCGGTTCCGTCCAGTAACACCCTTCCGCCGTCAATCCGTCCGGGGCGTGGGATGATGCGGGGTATGGCCTGCGCCGTGATGGTTTTGCCACTGCCGCTTTCGCCAACCAGTCCAAGGGTTTCACCGCGGCTGATATGAAAGCTGATGCCGTCAACGGCCGTTACTGTCCTCCCACCCAGCGGAAACCGGATCGTCAGTTCCTCTACCGTCAGCAATCGGGAAGAGGGGCTATTCATCCAGCTGTCCGGCAGCCCGCAGGATGGCGATCATCGGTTCAAGCTGGGTCTCATAGAGTTTCCAGCGTTGCAGGGACGACCGGTAAAGCGGCTGGCGGACCTGGGTCGCACTGGCGGTACGAACCGGTCGACTGGTCTTGTGGAAGTCAAGACAGCCATCATGCCAGTCCAGCCCGACAAAGGTGAGCAGGCGGCGGGTTTCACCTTCCTGATCGTCGATGACAGACTGATAGTCGAAATCAATTATTCGCCCGGGCAAGACCTTGCGCCAGTGTGTCATCAGTCTGTTATGGGCAACCAGATAGCGTCCCAGTTCTTCGAGATCATAGGCAAAGGGCTGCAGACCGGTGAACAGCCGCTGATAACAGGACAGGCCGATATCCAGCGGATCGCGGCTGCAATGGATAATCCGGGCGTTCGGGAAGGCTTGCGCGATGACGCCACAGCGCAACGCGTTCTCCGGCAGCTTGTCGGTCAGCCAGTCAGCCCCGTCATAATATCGTCGGGTCCGTTCCGTATAAGCGCGGGCTATTCTGCTGGCCTGATCGGTGGTTATGCTTTCCGGATAATCCGGTACGATCTCTGCGACTGCATTTCGCAGATTCATCAGTTCGCCACCCGCGGCAACCTTCGGGTGACTGGCCAGAATCTGTTCGGCCAGTGTTGTGCCGGAACGGGGCATTCCAACGATGAAAACCGGTCCGGGGGCTGTGTTTTCCGGTAGGGGAAGCGGGGTCCCTGTGGCTGCGATCAGGTCGTCGATAAAGTTTTCATGGGCGGCGATATCGAAGCTGAATGTCGCCCGGTTCGCCTTGTTGGCAGCGGCAAGGTGTGAGAAGGCGCGGGCTGGCCGGCGCAGGTCGTCAAATGCCTTGGCGATGGCAAAATCGATATGCATCTGACTGTCACTGCCAAGCGTCCGGCGTTTCGAAATTTCCAGCATTCTGGTCAGGTCGGGATCGCGGTCCGTGAAGGTTTTCAGGGCTGCCAGATGTCGCCATCCCGTCCCGGATTCCGGGTTTAGGCGAAGTGAACGCCGATGCGCCGAGATGGCTTTACTGGTCAGGCCGAGTTGCAGGCAGATCACGCCATACATATGCCAGATATCCGGGTCATCGACGCCGCTGTCTATCAGAGACGCCAGATGCGCCCCGGCTTCCTCGCTGCGGCTGTCCAGACTCAGTATCTCGGCAAAATGCACATGTGTTGCCAGATTGTCGGGTCGCTCGTCGACAAGTGCTGCCATTTCGGTTGCAGCAGACGCAAAGTCGCCCTTCATGCCGGTATTCATGGCGAGCAGAAAACGGGTGCGATAATCCTCCGGGTCCAGTGCCAGCGCCTGATTCAGAATTTCTGCGGCCTCGTCAGTCCGGTGCATGCTCTGGAGTGTTGCGGCAAGATTACAGCGGTTGTTGATGTCTTCAGGCTCAAGTCCGACAATATGCCGGAACAGTTTTTCAGCCGAGACAGGCTCTCCGGTGGCAATGTGATGGTTTGCCAGTTCGAGCAGCACCTCGGGATTGTCCGGGACCAGTTCAGCAAGTTCCTTCAGCAACATTTCTGCGTCAGCCATTCTCCCGCGCTTCTGTTCTGCACGGGCCAGACAGATCACGGCATCCACATGTTGCGGACTTGCGTCGCAGAGTGGCCGTAATGTCTGGGCTGCCTTGAACGCATCACCAGACGCCAGCAGGGCCTTTCCGAGGTTGAGACGCGCCAGGTCGTCTTCCGGTGCGCGCTTCAGTCTTCGTGCCAGCCATTTGACGGCATCTTTCGGTCTTTCACCGGTGAGATAGAGCACACCCAGCAGATTAAGTGCCTGTGCATGGTTGGGGTCGGCCTTGAGCAGATGCAGATAAGCAACCTCCGCATCCCCGAAATGTCCGGCCTGATGCAGACGCATACCCTCATCCAGCAGAGAAGCGGTGGTCGTTGATATGGCCATGTTCAGCCCATGCCCGGATTAATCAGCCGCATGCCATGTCTCGATCTCCAGCGACGAGGGGTATTGATGTCCGGTCGGGCGAACGCCTTTCAGCCATTTCGGCAGGATGAAAGCATCAGCCCGGAAATAAAGTGGCAGGGCGGGCAGGTCCGATGCGTAGATCTGCTGGATTTTGGTCCAGATGATCTTGCGTTTATCGCGATCCAGCTCGACTTCGACCTCGTCGATCAGCTTGTCCATTTCAGGGCTGACATAGCCGGTATAGTTCTGTCCGGCATAGTTGTTCTCTGCGGTGGGAATATAGGTTGAGTGCAGGGTTGTCCGGGGCACGCTTTCCGGTGCGGATATCCAGGCGAACATGGCCATGGCGGTGAATTCCCGCTGGGTGACGGTCTGACCAAAAAAGACACGGGCCGGCTGGTTGCGGATACGGACATCAATACCAACGGCTTTCCACTGGCTTTGCAGAACCTGTTCGACCAGTTCCCGGGTACGGTTGCCAGCCGTGGTCATGATCTCGAAACGCAGTGGCTCGCCTGCTGCATTATGGCGAATACCATTACGCATATCGGTCCATCCGGCTTCTGCGAGGAGGGCGATGGCGGCATCCGGGCTGTAGCTGTTATCCGGCAGGTCGTCCGTATAGATCCAGTCCAGCGGGTTGATGCTGGTTTCCGCAGGCGGCTGCTTGCCAGCAAACAGCTGTTCACTCAGCGTTTTGCGATCCAGTGCGCGCAACAGGGCGCGACGCACCCGGACATCCTGAAGAATCGGATTGTCGAGATTGAGGTCGATATGTTCATAGACCAGCCCCGGTTTGTAGATCACATCAAACCGGTCCCGGTGGCGTTGCTCGAAAGCGATCGCCTGATCGATGGTGACCCCGAGTTCTCCGGCAATCATGTCGATTGATCCTGACAGCAGGTTGGCTTCCATCGCAGCGGTATTGCCAATCGCCTTCACACTGATCTTCCCGAAATTTGGTCTGGCACCGAACCAGGTCGGGTTTTCCACCAGTTCAACACTGGTGCCGGGCTGAACAGCGGCAATCTGATAGGGGCCGAAATACAGACCGGGATTGGTGGTGTCGGTCTGGAACAGGGTGGTGTTCTTGTAATCGACCGGGCTTGCCTCAAACACCTGTCGTTCCAGATGTTCGGGTAGCAGATAGAACTGGTTCACGTTGTTATATTCAAATTCCAGCTTCTCGTTATGCAGGGTGAAGCTGTAATCGTCATGGATATCGATGCTGAGGATGCGGCGGTAAGCCTCTGCATTGCCGACGCCGCTTTTCGGGTGCCGGCCGACTTCCCAGGTGAACAGGACATCCCGCGTGGTTACGGGTGTTCCGTCACCCCAGCGAATATCGTCACGTAATTTATAGGTGATCGCGACTCCGTCTTTCCCGTCCGGCGTTTTTTCCGGCCGGGCCAGCCCGTTTTCAATGGTCGGGAGTTCAACACAGAGCACACAGACAAGATTCCAGTCAGCATCCGTCGTGGTGATCGGGCGGCGTGCCATCGACAGAATGTAGGTTTTGGCCATCATCGAATCGATGGAGGGATGGAATGTCGAGGGAAACTGGGAAATGCCGATGGTCAGGCTGTCACGGGCCTGTGCGCCGGGGGCAAAGGACAGGGCAGCACAGAGCGCGACTATGCAGGTTTTCAGACGCTTAAGTGCCATCGTTATATGCTCCCGATCTTGCAAAACGGCTCAGGGGAAAGTGTAGTGCTTGCGCCACTGCCTACAATTGTTTTCCGTGGCCATTCCCTTCTGTAGTCTGGATCAATGAGCACAGCACGAAAAACCACTGCCCGTAAGTCACGGAAATCAGCCGCTTCATCGGGACGGAAAAAGGCTCCGGCAAAGCCGTCTGTCCTGAAGGAAGTCGCCGGACTGGAGCCGCAGAAAGCGGTGGAGATCGGGCGAATGCGGCTTGATGGCGGTCAGGTGGCAGAGGCGGAACAGGTCGCTGACATGCTGATTGCTGAAAACCCGGACGAGGGGGCGGCCCATGCCCTCAAAGGACTTTCCGCCTACCGGTCAAAGCGGTTTGCGGAGGCGGTGACCAGCCTGCGGCGGGCCATTGAACTGCGCCCGCGGGATGTGACATCAATCAGTAATCTCGGCGCTGCGCTGAACGAGACGGGTGACAAGGCCGGTGCGGTATCGGCTTTTCGTCGTGCCCTGAAGATTGAACCGGCGCATCCCGGTGCGGTACGTAATATGGTTGTCGGTCTGGTGCAGGCAGGCAAGACGGATGACGCGGTTTCCGTGCTTCGCAGGGCCGTTTCTGTGGATCCGGGGATGGCCGCAGGCTATGCCCTGTTCGGTGATGTGGAACGGCGTCGGGGACGGCTGCTGCATGCCCGCAGCCATTACTGCCGGGCGCTGGCGCTGGAGCCGGACAATGCGGAATTCTGGAACGGACTCGGAATTTGCGAGATGCGCCGTGACCAGCCTGTGCTGGCGGCAGCAGCTTATGAACGGGCGGCGGAACTGTCTCCGGACCGGCCGGAATATTTTAACAGTCTTGGTGTTGCATTGCAGGTTCAGGGGGATGTGGCAGCGGCTGTTCCGGCGTTCGAGAAGGCCATCAGGTTACGCCCGGATCACACGGATGCCCTGCTGAACCGGGGAACGGCACTGGGACAGCTTGGCCGGTTTGATGAAGCCTGTGCCCAGTATCAGGACGTGCTGAAAGTCCGGCCGTATTATCTGCAGGCGCTTTATCAGCTGGCGCTGTATGGCAAGGCGCTTGATCAGGAGAAGTTGCGTCAGCAATTCGAGGAAGCGATGGCCCGCTCGAAAGGCACGCTGGACGAACAGGTCATGCATAATTTCGGCCTTGGTGAAATTCTGCAGCGACTGGGCGATAATGAGGGTTCATTCGCGGCCTATCGACGGGCGAATGATGCCAAGAAAGAACAGCTGAAAGCATCAGGCAAAATCTTCAGGCCGGAGAACCATACGGCCTATATCAGCCGCAACATGGGTACCTATTCGGCAGATTTCCTGCGCCAGCGAAAAGGCTGGGGTAACAGCAGCGGGAAACCGGTTTTCGTTTGTGGCATGCCGCGGAGTGGCACCACGCTGGTTGAGCAGATCATTGCCAGCCATCCGAAGGCCCATGGTGCGGGGGAACTGAAGGATATCTCCCGCCTGTCGGTCGCTCTGTCCGACAAATGGCGCGGACAGATCAATTATCCGGAATGCGCCGTCAGGGTGACAGAGGCCGAGGCCGCAGAAATGGGGCAAAGTTACCTCGATGCCATCAACAAACTGGCCCCGGAAGCCGCGCGGGTGGTCGACAAGATGCCGGCGAATTTCATCAATCTCGGTTTCATTCAGACCATCCTGCCGGGTTCCCGGATCATCCATACCCGGCGGCATCCGATGGATTCCTGTCTCAGCTGTTACTTCCAGAATTTCCGGGAAAGCCAGTTTTTCAGCTACGATCTCAAGGACCTCGCTGCTTATTACCGGGAATATGAGCGGCTTATGGCCTATTGGCTGAAAACGCTGTCGGTTCAGATTCTGGAAGTACAGTACGAGGAACTGGTGGATAATCAGGAAGAGGTCACCCGGGAAATTATCGATTTCCTTGATCTGGAATGGGACGACGCCTGCCTTGATTTTCACAAGACGAAACGTCTGGTCCAGACGGCGAGTGCCTGGCAGGTTCGCCAGCCCATCAACCGCAAGGCCGTCCAGCGCTGGCGCAAGTATGAGCCCTGGCTGGATGATCTGCGCAACGGACTTGGTAAGTTTGCCGAGTAGGCACCGGACATCTTTTACGGCCTGTACCGGGATATGCGATAAGCCCGCAGGATATTCAGAACACGGAAATGACATGACCACAGACGCCATACTGATCAGCCGCGACGATGCTGTTGCAACGGTAACCCTGAACCGCCCGGAAAAGCGGAATGCCCTGAATTTGCCGATGTGGCTCGGTCTGACCGCCCGGTTTGCCGAAATCGAAGCTGATGACAGCATTCGCGCTGTTGTGCTGACCGGTGCCGGTGAGCATTTTGGCGTCGGCGCTGATATCAGCGAATTCGAGACAGCCTACAAGACGGCAGCCGATGCAGAAGCTTATGGCGCCATCATGTTCGAGACTGTCTGTGCCATCCGGGATTGCACGAAGCCGGTGGTTGCCGCAATCAACGGCAATTGTATCGGCGGGGGCATGGAAATTGCGGCGCTGTGCGATGTCCGGATCTGCGGCGAAAGCTCGAAGTTCGGCGCACCGGTCAGCAAGCTCGGGATCACCATGCCGCTGATGTTCATGGAGGTGTTGGTGCAGGTGACCGGGCCTGTGGTGGCGAAGGAAATATTGCTGGAGGCACGGGTCTTTGACGCGGCTGAAGCCCGGCTCAATCATCTTGTGACCCGCGTTGTACCGGACAGTGATGTTCGGGATGCAGCGATGAAATCTGCGCTTTCCATGTCGCGTAATGCACCGCTTGCGAACAGTCGGCACAAGGCGCTGGTAAACCGGCTGGCGTCAGGTGAAGTGATGACACCGGCAGACCATACGGGCACTTACGCCTGCTTTGATTCTGAGGACTTCCGGGAAGGCTACCGGGCGTTTCTGGAGAAACGTAAGCCGGTCTTTACCGGCAGCTGACGGTATGGCCGGGGCAACACCACTGATCTGGGTTCTGGTTGATCCCCGGGCGGGGACGGCCAATCAGGCATTGGGTGTTGCCGATAAGCTGGGGCTGGCTTTTGTCGAAAAGCCTCTCGAATACAGCGGCTTCGCCCGATTGCCGAATTTCGGGGCTTCCCTGCGGGCGCTGACAGCCGCGTCCAAAGCAACAATTGAAGCGCCCTGGCCGGATATGGTCATTGCCGCGGGCCGTCGGTCAGCCGCGGTTGCGCGATATGTCCGGAAACAGTCCCCCTCGACACGCCTGATACAGATCATGGACCCCGGTGGTGATCTTTCAGTGTTTGATCTGCTGGCCATCCCCGCCCATGACAAGCCACCGGTTGCTGACAACATTCTGCCTGTTACGGGTGCGCCGCATCGCATCAATGCGGATGGCCTGAAGGCTGCCGGTCAGGAATGGATCGACAGGTTTGAGGGGATGCCGCGCCCCTGGATTGCCGTGCTGGTGGGCGGGGCGACAAAACGTAAACCCTTCCCCCCGGCGCTGGCGGCGCGGCTGTCAAAATCTGTCGCGGCGCTGGCTGAGACTGTCGGTGGCAGCCTGCTGGTCAGTACAAGCCGTCGGACAGGGGCATCCATTGATGCGTTCAGTGCGGAACTGCCACCGGCGAGCTATCTCTATCGCTATGATGATCCGGGGCCGAATCCCTATCATGGTCTTCTGGCGCTGGCCGATGGCATTGTCGTGACGGGCGATTCTGTGTCGATGGTTTGCGAAGCCTGTGCGCCCGGAGTGCCGGTCTGGATATTCAGCCCGCCTGGTTTTGCCATTGAAAAGCATGAATCGCTGCACCGTGACCTTTACGAACGGGGAGCAGCCCGCCCGTTCAGCAACGAATGGACGGACTGGCAGCCAGCGCCACTGGACGAGGCGGCGCGGATTGCCAGCCGGGCGAGGCGGTTGCTCGGTTTGGAGGAGGATGCCTGATTTCGCGGCAAACATAGACTGGCTGTTTACCGAACACCGGTTTCCGGACCGTTTCGCGATAGCTTCTGCTGCCGGGTTTTCAGCGGTGGAATTTTCTGCGCCTTATCAGATGGATGTGAGCGAGATCAGGAAACGGCTGCGGCGCTATGGCCTGAAGCTGGTGGTAATTGATACGCCGCCTGCGGCAGATGGTGTCATAGGTGTGGGAGCCGTTCCCGGGCGGTCAGCAGATTTCCTCGACGGTATCAGACGTGCCGTCGATATGGCGGCGGAACTTTCCTGCCCGCTGGTCCATGCGGTTGCCGGGGTGGTGGAAGGGGATGTTACCCATGATGTTGCCCGTTCGGTCTTTGTCGAGAACCTCAACAAGGCGGTTGAAATTGCGGCGGCGGCAAAAATTGTTCTGACGCTTGAGCCGATCAACCCGTTTGATATCGCCGGGTACTTCCTCAATCGCACGGGGGATGCGGTCGCTATCATCAATCAGATCGACAGTCCGAACCTGCGTCTGCAACTGGATTTCTATCACCGGCAGATGCTGGAAGGCAGCCTGACCGAGGCCTGGGAAGAACACCGGAACCTGATCGCCCATATTCAGATTGCGGGCCTGCCGGGACGACACGAACCGGATGATGGCGAAATCTGGTATCCGCATCTGTTCGACCGACTGGATCGGGACGGGTATACTGGCTGGATCGGGTGCGAATATAGCCCGCGCGGAAAAACGCTCGAAGGTTTGCGTTGGGCGTCGCGCTGGGGTATCGGGCTTGTCGTCCAATCTCCAAGGGCTGAATAATGACGTTTCCAGATAAACATTTTGTCGATATCGGCTCCTATGCTGATGCCTATTACAATCGCCTGTCGCTGGCGACCGCCTCGATTGACCGGGGTGCCCTGTCAAAGGCGGTGCGCCTGCTGGGCGATGTCCTGAAACGCGACGGACAGATATTCTCCTGCGGCAACGGGGGCTCAGCCTCTATCGCGAACCATCTGCTGTGTGATTTCGCCAAGGGAATCCAGACCGACACAACGGTAAAACCCCGCGTCGTCTCGTTGTCGTCGAATGTGGAGATGCTCACCGCCATTGCCAATGACATCTCCTATGATGATGTCTTCGTTTATCAGCTTGCGACACAGGCCAGACCGGGTGACCTGCTGATGACGATCTCGTCTTCGGGGGATTCCGAAAATGTTATCCGGGCGCTTGCCCATGCACGCGAAAACGATATCACCACCATCGCACTGACCGGTTTTTCCGGCGGGCGCAGCGGTAAATATGCCGATGCCCATATTCATGTCAGTGGAGACAATTACGGCGTTGTCGAGGATGCCCATCAGTCGGTGATGCATCTGCTCGCACAGTATCTGCGTCTGTCCATGATGCCGAAAGACGTGATCAGCCAGCGCAAGTTCTGACCTGCGGCAGATCATAATGGACCGGAGACCGTTACAGGGAATGGTCCTGTTGCTTTGCCGGCACAATGTCTACCTCTTCCGGGCATCAGGAGAATCAGCATGTATGTGCCACGCCATTTCGAACTGACGGACCGGGCCGGGATTGACCAGCGGCTTGAAGAAGACTCATTTGCCATGCTGGTGACGGTGATTGATGGACAGCCCTTTGCCACACATCTGCCTTTGCTGGCGAAACGTGACGGTGAGCAGCTGATCCTCCGGGGGCATGTCGCTCGCGCCAACCCGCACTGGAAGTCGTTCACGGCGGAAACCGAATCGCTGGCTGTCTTCAGTGGCCCGCATTGCTACATCTCGCCCCGCTGGTACGCCGCGAAAGGGCTGGTCCCGACCTGGAACTACGAGGCCATTCACGCCTATGGCCCGGTCCGGGTGCTGGAGGAGGCATCAGATGTCCGCCAGCTGCTGGATGACCTCACGGCAAAGTTCGAAGCAGATGCGCCCGAGCCCTGGACCACTGAGGGAGCGATGGACGACAAGGCATTGTTTGCGATGATGCGCGGCATCGTCGGCTTTGAAATGACAGTGACCCGCCTCGAAGCAAAATCAAAGATGGGCCAGAACCGGGGCGCTGACGATGTGCAAGGTGCCGCAAAGGCACTGGACAGCAGCCCGAGAGAAATGGATCGCGCTGTCGCCGGGCTGATGCGGGCGCGGTTTAGCGACTAGATAGCGCCGATTATCCCGGAACCGGTGGTATTTGGCGGCTGACGTTCGGGTTTCACCATTATCCTTCGAAACGGCGCCTGGCGCCTCCTCAGGATGAGGTCCACCTCATATACGAACCTCATCCTGAGGAGCGCTGAAAGCGCGTCTCGAAGGATGAAAATACATCCGCAGCATTGTCAGGTTAGCTCGGGTCTGCCTTTCCGGAATGACAGGGGCAGGATTGTCATCCCTTCTTCACCGGCAACTGCTGTTCCACCAGTGTCACCCAGTAGCTGACGCCGATGGGGGCGACCTCGTCGTTGAAGTCGTAGCCGGGGTTGTGGAGCATACAGCCGTGGAAAGAGCCTGAATCGGCACCCTGACCGAGCCAGACATAGCTGCCGGGGCGGGCCTCCAGCATATAGGCGAAATCTTCGGCGCCCATGGAGGGGCGGATGTTGCGGACCACGTTTTCTTCGCCCACCACAGCCGCCGCCGCTGCTGCGGCATATTCGGTTTCTTCCGCCGCATTGACCGTCGGCGGATATTTGCGGCGGTAGGTAAAGGAGATTTCGACGCCATGGGCGGCGGCAATGCCGTCGATGATGCGCTTCATCAGTGGTTCGATCTGGTCCCGCAGTGCGGGTGAGAAGGCACGGCAGGTACCGGCCAGTTTTACCGTGTCGGGAATGATGTTGTAGGCGTCACCGGCATGGATCTGGGTGACGGATACGACAACCGGCTCAAGCGGATCGGCGATGCGGCTGGATATGGTTTGCAGGGCCTGAATGATTTCGGCGGCGACGACAATTGAATCCGTTCCCAGATTCGGCATCGCGGCATGGGCGCCGGTGCCGCTGATTTCGATATCGAAATTGTCAGCGGAGGCCATCATCGGGCCGGTCTTGACCGCGATCTGACCCGGTTTCAGGCCCGGCCAGTTATGCATGCCATAGACAGCATCGACCGGGAACAGATCAAACAGGCCGTCTTCGACCATCACCCGCCCGCCGGCTTCGTTTTCCTCGGCCGGCTGAAAGATGAAATGGACAGTGCCGTCGAAACTTTTGGTTTCCGAGAGGATTTTCGCAGCCCCCAGCAACATCGCCACGTGGCCGTCATGACCACAGGCATGCATCTTTCCGGGATGGCGTGACGCATGCTCGAACGTGTTCTTTTCCAGTAGGTTCAGCGCATCCATATCCGCCCGCAAACCGATGGCCCGGTTGCCCCTGCCGCATTTCAGCGTGCCGACAACCCCGGTCCGGGCCAGACCGCGATGAACATCCAGTCCGAATTCTTCAAGTTTTGCCGCGACAACATCGCCGGTACGGACTTCCTCGAAGGCGGTTTCCGGATGAGCGTGGATGTCACGCCGCCAGGTCTGCATGTCTTTCTGAAGCTCGGCGGCGCGTTTGATGATGGACATGGCGTTAATCCTTCAGTCAGGCCTAGAACAGGCTGGCAGCGGCCATTTGCGGGCCGCGATGTCGGGTGATATCGGGCAGAACGGCACTGTCGGCGGAGGTGTTTATCAGTGTGCCGTTTTTGACGACGGCAAGGTGATTGGCCTTATCGGCGGCCATGTTGATGTCGGCTGTCGGATCTCCCCGGACGATCAGCAGATCCGCGGCGAGCCCTTCGCGCAGGATACCCCGGTCATCAAGGCGCAGCAGGTCAGCCGCGGCGGAGGTGCCAAAGCGAAGCGCGTCGACGGGCGAGATGCCGTTATCGACCATGTAGCGCAGTTCCTGTGCATTCTCACCATGGTAGTTGAAGGGCGTGCCCGCATCGGTGCCCAGTGCAATCTTGCCGCCGGCCTTGTAAAATTTCTGGATCGACTTGCGGTGCTGTTCCGCACAGCGTTGTGATTTTTCGACAATATAGTCGGGAATGCCCTTTTCGGCATTGCCGAGAATATTGGCCAGTGCCGCCAGTGTCGGAACCAGATAGGTGCCGCGTTCCAGCATCGCCCGGCAGCATTCATCATCCATGAAAATGCCGTGTTCGATGGAGGTGACACCCCCCAGTGTAGCGTTGAGAATACCGGCGGCGCCCTGCGCGTGGCTGGCGGTGGTCTTGTTGAAACGGGTTGCCTCGGCAATGCCGGCGGCTATTTCAGCGGCTGAATAGTGGGCGTCTTCCGGATTGACGCCGGGGGTCATGACGCCGCCGGTTGCCATAATCTTCACCAGATCGCTGCCCTTGTGGATCTGTTCACGGACCGCCTTGACCACATCGTCGATACCGTCAGCGACGCGCCCGTGCCGGTTGCCATGGCCGCCGGTCATGCAGATGATCCGCCCGGCCGCGCGGATGCTGGGGCCAAGATATCGACCGCTGTTACAGGCATCACGGATGGCGAATTCCATATAATCCCGGCCGCCACAGTCACGAATGGCGGTGATGCCGCCGCGCAATGTGGCATTGGCATGTTCCATACCGCGCAGGGTGGTCTGTGCCGGGGTGAATTCTTCCAGCTTTACCGACGGGTTTGGCTCACCGCCATAGAGGATATGCACATGGGCATCCATCAGGCCCGGCAGCAGGGTGCCGCCGGTGGTATCCACGGTCTCTCCCGTAAAGCCGTCAAATTCGGCGACCGGAGCGATGCGGACGATGATGCCATCCTGCACGGCAATTGCATGTCCGTCGATAATCCGGTCGACGCCGTCGAATATACGTCCGCCGCTATACAGGGTTGGCATGTTCAGGTCTCCTCATCGGGCAGGGGGCGATCAGTCTCCGGCGGAATCCGGTTTTCTTCAACCGCATGGCAGGCAACACGGCCACCGGGAACCTCTATCGGTTCCGGCCGCTCAACACGGCAGCGGTCATTGGCATGGGGGCAGCGGGGATGAAAGGCGCAACCACTGGGCGGGTTGATCGGGTTTGGCACTTCGCCGGCAACCGGTTCGCGTTCCCTCCCGGTCATGCCGAGGTCGGGAATCGTATCCAGCAGCAACCGGGTGTAGGGATGCAGCGGGCGGCGGAATAATGTCTTCTTGTCCGCAACCTCGCAGATGCGCCCGAGATACATCACCGCGACATGGTCTGATATGTGATAGACCACCGCCAGATTGTGCGAGATGAACAGGTAAGTCAGTCCGAAATCGCGCTGCAGCTGTTTCATCAGGTTCAGGATTTGCGCCTGTACCGAGACATCAAGGGCTGAGGTCGGCTCGTCGCAGACAAGGAATTCCGGTTCGCTGGCCAGCGCCCGTGCGATGGAAATACGCTGTCTTTGCCCGCCGGAGAATTCATGCGGGTATTTGACTCCGTCCTTGGGATTCAGCCCGACATGGCTCAGCAACTCGCCGACACGAATGGCAATATCCGCTGTGTTGTCGATCAGCCCATAGGCCCGGATTGGTTCGGCAATGATATCGAAGACCCGCCAGCGCGGATTCAGGCTGGCATAGGGGTCCTGAAAGATCATCTGCAGTTTCTTGCGAAAGGGTGCCATTGCCTTGCGGCTGGAATCAGCAGAGATGGCATTGCCTTCAAACTCGATCTCGCCGCCGGTTGGCTGGTGCAGGCCCACGATCAGCCGGGCAATTGTCGATTTTCCGCAACCGGATTCGCCGACGATTGAGAATGTCTGTCCCCGTCCAATCTCGAAATCAACACCGTCGACAGCTTTCAGTATCTGCTTGCCGGAGCCGCTGAGCAGCCGGTTCAGAAATGGCGCGGAGACGTCGAAATACCGTTTCAGCCCGGTGACGCGGAGGACGATGTCCGTTGCCGGTCCCTCAGACATGGCCAGCCTCCCGGTCATACAGCCAGCAGGCGGCCTGTGTGGTGCCTGCATCCATCAGGTCGGGACGGTCGCGTTCGCAGCGGCCAAAACGCTCGGAGCAGCGCGGGTTGAAGGCACAGCCGGCCGGGATCTCGGTCAGCCGCGGCATTGAACCATCAATCTGGGTGAGGTTTTCAACATCTTCCCCGATCATCGGGATCGACCCCATCAACCCCTTTGTGTAGGGATGCTTCGGATTCTTGACGACATCACGAACCGGTCCGATCTCGGCAATCCGCCCCGCATACATCACCGCGACCCGGTCGGCCGTTTCGGCAATGACGCCCATGTCATGGGTGACCAGCATGACGGCTGTACCGTTGTCGCGGCAGAGCCGTTTGAGCAGCGAGATGATTTGCGCCTGGATCGAGACATCCAGTGCCGTCGTCGGTTCATCCGCGATAATCAGCTTAGGTCGGGCACAGAGCGCCAGCGCGATGACGACCCGCTGGCGCATACCGCCGGAGAACTGATGCGGATAACTGTCGATCCGTTCTGCTGCGGCGGGAATCCCAACTTCCACAAGCAGCTCCAGCGCCCGTGCATCAGCCTGTGCCTTGCTGATGTCTTCGTGGGTCAGGATGGTCTCGGTCAGCTGCTCGCGTATGGTATAGAGCGGATTGAGGCTGGTCAGCGGATCCTGAAAGATTGCGCCGATCGACTTGCCACGTATCCGGCGCATCTTCTCATAGGGCAGATTGTCGATACGGTTGCCGTCGAGCCGGATTTCTCCGGCGGCAACCCGTCCCGGTGGTTCCAGCAGCCCGATGATGGCGGCGCCGGTCAGTGACTTTCCGGCACCGGATTCACCGACGACACCCAGCACTTCACCGGGATTGATCTGGAGTGAGATATCGTCGACGGCGACGAGCGTGCCATGTCGGGTCGGGAATTCGATCCGGAGATTGCGAACGTCGAGCAGGGGCGGAATGCCGGTCATTTCATCGCTCATTCCGTCACCGCAACTTCGGGTTCAGCGCGTCGCGCAGCCAGTCACCCAGCAGATTTACCGCGAGGACCAGAATGGCAAGGGTAATGCCGGGGAAGATGGTGATCCACCATTCGCCGGAGAACAGGAAGTTGTTGCCGATGCGGATCAGCGTGCCCAGTGACGGCTCGGTTGGCGGCACCCCCACACCAAGGAAACTCAGCGTCGCCTCGGTAATAATGGCGATGGCGAGGTGAATGGTGGCGATCACCAGTACCGGGCCGGTGACATTGGGCAGCACATGTTTCAGCATGATCAGTATGGGATGAATGCCGATCACCTTGGCGGCCTGAACATACTCCTTGTTCTTTTCGACCAGTGTGGAGCCGCGCACTGTCCGGGCATACTGCACCCATCCGGATATGCCGATGGAGAATATCAGCACATAGATGGCCAGATTTTCACGCTGATCACTGGGCAGCAGACCACGGGCAATACCGTCGACCAGCAGCGCGATCAGGATCGCCGGAAAGGAGAGCTGTATTTCTGCCACCCGCATGATGAACGCATCCACGACACCGCCGACATATCCGGATAACAGGCCAAGGCTGACCCCGAGTACAAGTGAGAACACCACAGAGGCAAAGCCGACCAGCAGGGATATCCGTGAGCCATAGAGAATTGTGGAAAACACATCCCGGCCAAGATCGTCGGTTCCCAGCAGAAAGTCCGGACTTCCGCCCTCCATCCAGACCGGCGGTGTCTGTGAGTCCATCAGGTCAATCGAGGCGAGGTCGAACGGATTATGCGGCGCGATCAGCGGGGCGCAGACGGCAGACATGATCATCACGGCGGTTACAAAGGCCGCGATCATGGTCACCTTGGAACGGGTGAAACTGTACCAGACATCACCATCAAAGAAGGCCCGGACGGAGCCGGTGACACGCTGGCTGAGGGTTGGTTTGGTTATATCGGTCATTTAGTGTGCTGCCCCCCGGTCGGCCCGCAGGCGCGGGTCGATAACGTAGTAGAGCAGGTCAACGATCAGGTTGATCAGCACAAAGATGAAAGCGATCAGCATCAGGTAGGCTGACATGATCGGAATATCGACAGCGCCGATTGCCTGCAGGAACATCAGCCCCATTCCGGGCCACTGGAAGACGGTCTCGGTAATGATTGCAAAGGCGATGAGGGAGCCAAGTTGCAGGCCGGTGATCGTGATGACCGGAACCAGCGTGTTCTTGAGGGCATGTCCGAAATGCACAGCCCGGTTGGTCAGCCCCCGGGCGCGGGCAAACTTGATGAAGTCGGTACGCAGCACTTCCAGCATTTCCGAACGGACCAGCCGCATGATCAGGGTCAGCTGGAACAGGCCCAGGGTTACGGACGGCATAATCAGTGCTTTCAGTCCGGAAGGGGTCAGCAGACCGGTTGTCCAGCCACCAATGCTGACCACATCTCCGCGCCCGAAGGAGGGCAGCAGGTTGAACTGCACCGAAAAGACAAAGATCAGCAGAATACCGATCAGAAAGGTCGGAATGGAGATGCCGATCAGAGAGATCGACAGGAAGAATTTGCTCAGCGCACTGTCTTTGTTCAGGCCGGTATAGACACCCATGGGCACCCCGACCAGAAGGGCAAACAGGGCGGCGACCATGCTGAGTTCCAGTGTCGCCGGCATCCGTTCCATGATCAGGTCGGTCACCGGTTTCTTGTGCTGATAGGAAATACCGAATTCGAACTGCGCCGCCTTGGCGATGAATCGCCCGAACTGCACGACGGCAGGGTCGTTCAGCCCCAGCCTTTCGCGTAATTCAGCGCGTTCTTCAATCGAGGTTTCAATGCCAACCATCTGGTTCACCGGGTCACCGACAAAGGTGAACATGAAGAACGAGACGAGCGCGACAATGAACATCACGAGGATGGATTGCGCAAAACGGCGGATAACAAAAGCCAGCATTCAGGAATCGCCAGAAAGGAGGGGAGGCCGGTCCGGTACCCTACAGGTTCCGGACCGGCCCGTCGGGTTCAGATTACTTCACGTTGACGTGATACATCATGAACTCGTTGTCGGCGCGCTGGACCAGATCGATGTTGTCCTTCTTGCCCCAGGCAAGGCCCTGCTGGTGCAGGGGAATATAGGACACATCATCAACATTGATCTTCCAGACCTGTTCGATCAGCGCCTGACGTTTGGCCTGATCGGTCTCTTCCTTGACCATTGCGGTCAGCTTGTCAGCTTCCGGGCTGCAATAGCCGCCAAGGTTGAACTTGCCGGAACCGGTTGCGTCGTCATAGCAGCCGAGAATGTTGTAGAGCACATTCCAGCTGTCAAAGCTGCCCGGTGTCCAGCCCAGCAGATAGAAACTGGTATCCAGTGCCGGGGCGAGGATCTTCTTGAAGTAATTGGCTTTTGGCTGGGCCAGAAGGTCAATCTTCACACCGACCTTTGCCAGCATGGAAACCACGGCCTGACAGATCGCCTCGTCATTCACATAGCGGTTGTTCGGGCAATCCAGAGTGACGGTGAAACCATCCGGATACCCGGCTTCTGTCAGCAGTTTTTTAGCGTTGTCCGGATCGTAGGGCAGACGTTCGAAATTTGGTGATGAACCGTTGATGCCCGGTGCGACCATCAGGGCAGAGGGGGTCGACAGTCCGCGCATGATCTTGGTCTTGATCGCTTCGATATCGATCGCCTGATAGAACGCCTGACGGACACGCTTGTCCTTGAAAGGGTTCTTGCCCTTGACGCTGGAATGCAGAAGCTCGTCCCGGCGCTGGTCCATGCCAAGGAAGATGGTCCGCAGTTCCGGCCCGGCCAGAACCGAGGTGCCGTTATTGCTATCGATGCGGGCCATATCCTGTACGGGAACCGGATACATCAGGTCGATTTCACCGGACAGCAGGGCAGCGACCCGGGTTGCATCGGACGAAATCGGCGTAAAGGTTACTTCCGTCAGATTGTGTTTCTTGTTGGCGGCATTCCACCAGGTTTCATTCGGCACGAAGACGGTTTTTACGTCAGCCTGACGTTCCTTGACCTTGAAGGCACCAGTGCCGTTGGCATTGAAGGCTGCGTAGTTGGTCTTGCCTTCAGTGACGCTCGATGGGGCGACCGCATCGTTGGCCTCGGCCCATTCCTTGTCGATGATATACCAGGTCGACCATTCTGAATGCAGGATGGGATTCGGTGCCGGGGTGATGAAATCGACCGTATGATCGTCGACCTTGACCACCTTGACGTCCTTGCCGACACGGGTTTTCAGATCAGATCCGTCGGCCCGGACGCGATCGGCAGAAAAGACGACATCATCAGCCGTGAAATCATTACCGTTCTGGAACTTCACGCCCTTGCGCAGGTGAAAGCGCCAGCGTGTCGGTTCCGGAATTTCCCAGCTCTCGGCAAGTGCCGGGATGATTTTCAGATCGGGATCACGACGGACAAGGCCTTCATAGATGTTGCCCAGAAACCCAAGGGTAAATGTCTCATTGAGGACATAGGGGTCAAGTGACTGGGCATCGCCCTGAAACGACCATTTGAAAGTTTTTGCCTGGGCTGGTGCTGTAACAGCAACGCATGCAACAGCTGCCAGAGCAGTGGCGATATGTGTGAAACGCATTTTTGCCTCCGTTGTTTTTCTTTTAGCGCATCCCGGACGGACAAATACGGTCTGTTGCCGCTCTCCCTTTGCCTGCGCGGGCTCAGGACATGAAGCCTCAAGGGGATTGCGAAGACTGTCAAACCAATTTCCCTTTCCCGGGCTTGTACTCCGGGGTCTGCCGGACTAGCTTCCGGTTAACTCATCGGGGGGCCCTGCCGGGCTGAGAAGCGTTAGACGCTGACCCGTGAACCTGAACCGGGTAATGCCGGCGGAGGAAATGAGGGTCGCAAAATCCGCGATAACCCTGATCCAGCTTCCGCCAGCACCCTGCTAGTGGAGTGACATGGACAAGTCCGTATCAAATGCCCTGACTGCTGTACGCGAATCCTCGCCTGCCGTTCATTGCATTACCAATTCGGTTGCCCAGAATTTTACGGCGAATGTGCTGCTGGCACTTGGAGCGCACCCTTCGATGACCCACGACGCGGATGAAGTCGGCGAGTTTGTCGCTTCCGCTGATGCGTTGCTGGTGAACCTTGGCACCCTTGATCCCGCCCGCCGCCGCAGTATCGATCTGGCGATCACCTCGGCAGAGAATGTGGGCATCCCCTGGGTACTGGACCCGGTGATGATAGAACGTTCGCATCGCCGGGCGGAGTCCGCAGCACAATATCTGTTGCGAAAACCAACGGTGTTGCGTGCGAATGGCCGGGAGACAGCCCTGATGGCCGGCGGCTCCGATATGGATGCCTTCCGTCGTTTTGCGAAAGAGGCCGGAACGATTCTGGCGGTTACCGGTCCGGTCGATCATGTGGTTTCTGCCGGGCAGTCAGCCGATTGCAGCCTTGGAACGCCGCTGATGCATCAGGTGACCGGGTTTGGCTGCGCGCTGTCCGCCGTCATCGCGGCCTTCCTGGCCGCAGAGGATGATCCGGAGGCTGCAACCCTTGCCGCCCTGCATTGTGTTGGGGAAGCTGGTGAACGGGCAGCTGTATCGGCTGCCGGTCCGGCCAGTTTTGCCATTTCCTTTATTGATGAACTGTCCCGTCTCGGGGAGGAAACGAATGTCTGATATGCTCGATCTGTCACTTTATATCTGCGTTGGACCGTCGCATTGTCCGGAAGGGCAGATTGTCGATGTTGCCCGGCAGGCCGCAGCAGGCGGGGTGACCCTTGTCCAGTTGCGGGACAAGACATCCGGCACCCGGGAGATGATCGAGACGGCGCGGGCGCTGGTCGCGGCACTGACGCCGCTCGGTGTCCCCCTGCTGATCAATGACCGGGTAGATGTGGCGCTGGCCAGTGGTGCGGCTGGCATTCATGTCGGTCAGCAGGATATGACGGTTGAAGATGCCCGGCGACTGCTCGGTCCGGATGCAATTATCGGCCTCACGGTCAAGAATGAGCGGCAGGCAAATGAGGCCCCGGTTGACCTGCTCGACTATGTCAGTTTCGGCGGTGTCTTCGAGACCACCAGCAAGAAGAACCCGGACCCGCCAATCGGGCTGGATGGCTTGCGTCATCTCGCCGGAATTGTCCGGGAGCGTTGCAAACTGCCGCTCTGTGCCATTGCGGGAATCAGTGTGGATAATGCTGCGGGGGTGATTGAAGCCGGTGTTGATGGCGTTTGCGTTGTCTCTGCCATCACGCAATCCGGGCAGCCTGAAGCCGCTTCACGGCAACTGGCCGGGATTGTCCGGGATGCCGGTGCTGCGAAAGGAGCGGCGGCATGAACAAGACAGCTATTGCCGTTACTGTTGCAGGTTCAGACAGCGGTGGCGGAGCCGGTATTCAGGCTGACCTGAAAACCTTTTCCGCACTTGGCGTCTATGGTGCCAGCGTTATTACAGCGCTGACCGCGCAGAACACCCGGGAAGTACGGGCAATTCATGATGTCCCGGCCGACTTTATCACCAGCCAGTTTGAGACCGTGCTTGATGACCTGGTCGTCGATGCGGTGAAGATCGGCATGCTGAGCCAGCCGGATGTTATTCGCAGGGTGGCTGACTGCCTGGCGAAGTATTCTGTCCGGAATATTGTGCTGGATCCGGTGATGGTCGCCAAAAGCGGCGACAAGCTGCTGGCGGATGCGTCGGTTGAGGTGTTGCGGGAGATGCTGCTGCCTGTCGCCGATATCATTACGCCGAATATGCCGGAAGCCGCTGTGCTGCTCGGACGGACAGAAAATGAGGTCGCTGCAGATCCGGAAGCCGCCGGGCGTGATCTTTTGCGGCTCGGCGCGAAAGCCGTTCTGCTCAAGGGCGGGCATGGCAAGGGGCCGGAGAGCACGGACCTGTTGTTGTCCGGTGATACTATTCTGGTGCTGACCAGTCCGCGTATTCCGACACGTAATACGCATGGGACCGGTTGTACCTTGTCATCGGCGATTGCTGCCGGTCTGGCCAAGGATATGGATGTCACATCTGCTGTCCGGATCGGGAAAGCTTATATCGAAGCCGCCATTCTTGGTGCAGACAGCCTGGATATTGGTCGGGGGCATGGCCCTGTTCATCATTTTCATGCCCTGTGGAAGGCCAGGAGTTGAGATCATGGCAGCGCCCGGACTGACCGTTCACGACTCTGAATTGAGGTTTGGTGGTGCCATTGTGTTTACCGATCTTAATCTTGCGGTGCGCGGCGGTTGCTGGACGGCCGTACTGGGTGCCAGCGGGGTCGGAAAAACCAGTCTTCTGCGGCTTGTTGCGGGACTGACGGATACAGCGATAATTTCCGGGCGGGTTGATGCGGATGATGGTCAGCCGCTGGAAAACCGGATTGCCTATATGGCGCAGCAGGACTTGCTGTTGCCCTGGCTGACCGCACTGGAAAATGTCGCTTTGCCGGTCCGGCTTCAGGAAGGTCGTATATCCGCAGATCAGCAGCACCGGGCGCTTCATTATCTGGACCTGGTCGGGCTGGCGGATGAGGCAGCGAAACTCCCGGCGGCGCTGTCCGGAGGGATGCGTCAGCGTGTTGCACTGGCCCGCACCTTGTTTCTCGAACGCGATATTGTCCTGATGGATGAACCTTTTTCGGCGCTGGACGCGATCTCCCGGTTCCGGTTGCAGGCGGAAGCGGCGCGCCTGCTGGAAGATAAAACCGTGATGCTGGTTACCCATGACCCGATGGAGGCATTGCGTCTGGCGGATGCCATTTATGTGCTGGATGGCAAACCGGCATCGGTCAGTCAGCCGATCAAGATGACAGGCAGAACGCCCCGTGCCGTGGATGATCCTTCCGTAACCGGTCATTACGGCTCGCTGATGCGTCTGCTGGGTGGTGAAGGGGCTGCCGCATGACATCGGGTCTGCGAATGCTCGCCATTACGGTATTGCTGTTGCTTGGCTGGCAGTTGGTTGTGTGGCTGACCGGGGTGCCACCCTATCTGCTGCCCGGACCGATGGCCGTCGCCGTCACGCTGGTCGATGACTTTGGCTATATCCTGCATCATGCCGGCGTCACCGGGCTTGAGATACTTCTTGGTCTGCTGCTGGGGACACTGCTGGGCTCGGTCTCCGCGCTCACACTGGCGTCCTTCCGTTCTGCCCGCCGGTGGTTGTTGCCGCTGCTGGTGATCAGCCAGGCCCTGCCGGTCTTTGCGCTGGCCCCGGTTCTGACACTCTGGCTCGGCTATGGCCTGTTCTCGAAGGTCGCGATGGCGACGCTGATCATCTATTTCCCGGTGACGGCTGCTTTCTATGACGGCCTGCGTGCGACGGAACCCGGCTGGGTTGATTTCGCCCGTACTGTCGGAGCAACGCCACGGTCTGTCCTGCGCCATATCCGCATCCCGGCGGCTCTGCCAGCCTTTGGCAGCGGTTTGCGGGTCGCGGCCGCCGTCGCTCCCATTGGCGCTGTCGTTGGCGAATGGGTCGGGTCTAGTGCCGGACTTGGTTTTCTCATGCTGCATGCCAATGGACGTATGCAGATTGATCTGATGTTCGCTGCCCTCGCGGTTCTCGCGGTCATCGGGCTCGTTGTTTATTTCGCGACGGATCTGTTGCTGCGGCGGTTGACCCGCTGGCAGACGGAAACCCTCTTTACCGATATGAAAGGCTCTTCTTCATGAAACTGCTCCGAACACTTGGTCTGACGGCGGCACTTGCTGTTGCAACTTCTCCCGCACTGGCCGCAGACAAGCTGACGGTCCTGCTGGACTGGTTCGTCAATCCGGACCATGCGCCGCTGATCATCGCACAACAAAAGGGGTTCTTCGCGGCAGAGGGGCTGGATGTGGAACTGGTTGCGCCGTCTGACCCCAGTGCTCCGCCGAAGCTGGTTGCGGCGGGCAAGGCTGATCTCGCGGTTTCCTATCAGCCGCAGCTGCATGTACAGGTTGAGGAAGGTCTGCCGCTGGCACGGATCGCGACGATTGTTGCGACGCCGCTGAATTCGCTGGTGGTGCTGGCTGATGGTCCGGTCAAGTCGATCGCCGACCTGAAGGGCCGGAAAGTCGGATTCTCTGTCGGCGGTTTTGAGGATGTCATTCTCGGTGCGATGCTGCGCAAGCACGGGGTTGATGTGAAAGATGTCGAACTGATCAACGTCAATTTCTCGCTCTCACCTTCGATCATCTCCGGTCAGGTCGATGCGGTTATCGGCGCCTTCCGGAATTTTGAGCTGAACCAGATGGATATCGTCGGACGTCCGGGCCGGGCTTTCTATGTCGAGGAAGAAGGTGTTCCGGCCTATGATGAACTGATCATCGTCGCCAGTAACCAGCGTCTGGATGACCCGAAGTTCAGTCGTTTTGTCCGCGCGCTGGAAGCGGCAACCATGTATCTCATCAATCATCCGGATGAAGCCTGGAAGGCATTTATTGCCACAGACAAGAAGCTGGATGACGAACTGAACAAGCGGGCATGGGCGGATACCCTGCCGCGCTTTGCCCTGCGTCCGGGGGCGATGGATAATGCCCGTTATGCCCGGTTCGCCGAATTCATGATCCGCGAAGGCATGATCAGGAAGGCCCCGGCAGTTGAAACCTATGCGGTGGAGCTGAAGTAGCATGAGCACGGCTGCCTTTGACCGCCTGAAGGGTGTCTGCCGTAAGGATTGGGATGCCTATATCACCCACGATTTTGTCAGGGGCATTGCCAGAGGCGATCTTCCGGCAGCCAAATTCCGGCATTATCTGGAGCAGGACTATCTGTTCCTGATCCAGTTTGCCCGTGCTTATGCGCTGGCCATCTACAAGTCCGACAGCCTGGCGCGCATGCGCCAGGCCAGAGGCGGGCTGGAGGCGATACTGGATATCGAGATCGGTCTGCATGTCGAGTTCTGTGCCGGCTGGGGCATCGGGGAAGAACGGCTGGAAAGCATTCCGGAGCACCCGGCCTGCATGGCCTATACGCGCTATGTGCTGGAACGCGGCATGGCGGGCAATCTCGCTGATCTGCATATGGCTCTGGCTCCCTGCATTCTGGGCTATGGCGAGGTCGCGCAATGGATTTTGCAATGGCCGGAAACCAGACGCGACGGTAACCCCTATCAGGCATGGATTGATATGTATTCGGGTAACGAATATGCGGAAGTTGCTGCCGCCGAATCCCGGATGCTTGATGAACTGACATCCGAAGTCACGCCTGACGGCCAGCAGTGGAAAAGCTGGGAGAAGACATTCACGGATGCAACCCGGCTTGAAGTCGGATTCTGGGATATGGGGCTGGAATAACCGGGGACATG
The DNA here is from genome assembly GCA_009649675.1 of Alphaproteobacteria bacterium HT1-32. Classification (NCBI taxonomy): domain Bacteria; kingdom Pseudomonadati; phylum Pseudomonadota; class Alphaproteobacteria; species Alphaproteobacteria bacterium HT1-32. The sequence continues at coordinate 327,336 of WJPL01000002.1, forward strand.
ACTGGTGACAGGCTTCAGGAAGAAAATGTTTCTCAGGCTAAACGGAATAATATTCTGATATCACATTACTGTTTCCTGGCGTCTGGCGACGGTGTATCCCGTGTTAATGGAAAACTTTATTTATCTCCCGCCTGAACTCAGCCCGCTTGGGGCGGTGGTTCTGATTGGCGTCAGTCTCCTTACCTCCTTCATTTCGGCAGCTCTCAGTCTTGGTGGTGGCACGATCATGGTTGCGGTCATGGCCGTGCTGCTGCCGCCGACGGCGCTCATCCCGGTGCATGGTATTGTCCAGCTTGGCTCGAACGGTGGCCGGGCCGCATTACTGCTGAAGCATATTGATATCTGGTCACTCTGGCCGTTCTTTGTCGGTACGCTGATCGGCGTGGCGATTGGCGGGGCGGTATTTGTGAATATCGCACCCTGGGCGATTGAGGCGGGTATCGGGCTGTTCATTCTGTGGACAGTGTTCGGAAAGATGCCTTCCCTGGGAGGGCGCTACCTGATCGGCAGCGGTATCTTCTCTGCGGTTCTCACCATGTTCTTCGGTGCAACCGGGCCGTTTATTTCCGCTATCGTCAAAACCATGAAGCTGGACCCGGTCGCGCATACGGGCACACATGCGATCATGATGACCGCCCAGCATCTGCTGAAGGTGGTGGCGTTCGGTGTTCTGGGATTTACCTTCGCCCCCTATATCCCGCTGATCGTCGCGATGGTGGTCTGCGGTCAGATCGGTACGGTGATTGGCAAGCGCATGCTGATCAAATCGGGCAAGACCTATTTCAAGCCGTTCCTCAGTGGTTTGCTGACTATTCTGGCGCTGCGTCTGCTCTGGACGGGGCTCGAAGGTTATCTCGGACGTTCGCTGTTTTAAAAGACGAACGTCCGATTAGCGGGGGATGTGAAGGTCTATTTACCCTTCTTGGCCGCCGATGGCATGACTGGCTTGCCGGCGTTGGAATTGGCGGTTGCCAGGACCTTTTCTTTGACTTTTTTCGGTTTTTTGGCTTCCCGATTGCCGCGCTGATTGTCACCTTTACCCATGATGCTGCATCCCTTGAAATGTCCCGGCGTCAGAAGGTCTGACATGGCGGGTACAGGTTATCTGCCGGGCGTTCTTGAACGGAGACCGGCAGGAATAATCGCGAACTTTTGAGAGAGTGACCGGACGGATTCCGGATAGCGTAACGCTGAACATTCAGCATTGTCTGTAAATTCATCATACAGGATATCTGTCCGACCGTGCACGATGCTTTATGCGACAATCAAGAATATTTGAAACAGGCGGCGGGCAGAATGGTAAAGATGCCCGGATCATCACGCCGACTGCATCTGAGGCTTGCCCGCAGGGATCATTCCTGCGATCCAGAAAGCTTATGGATTCAATTACATGCGAGTGCCGACCATGACTGCTGATAACCGACCGATGTCCGGTCTTCGTGTCCTTGATATCGCCAGTTTCATTGCTGCCCCGTTTGCGGCGGCAATCATGGGAGAGTTCGGCGCGGATGTTATCAAGATCGAACTGCCGACGGGTGGTGATCCCTGGCGGCGTTATGGTACGCCCACGGAACAGCCAAACAGTTCGCTGGCCTGGCTGACCGAAGCGCGGAACAAAAGGTCGATCACGCTTAACCTGCGCGACCCGCGTGGCAGCGAACTGTTCAAGCGTATGGTGGCCGAGGCCGATGTGGTGGTGGAAAATTTCCGCCCCGGAACATTGGAGAAATGGGGGCTGGGCTGGGATGTGCTGAGTGCCATAAATCCCGGGCTCGTTCTGCTCCGCGTCTCCGGTTATGGCCAGACCGGTCCTTATCGTGACCGGCCGGGTTTTGCCCGTATTGCCCATGCCTATGGCGGGCTCACACATCTGGCCGGTAACCCCGGTGAGACACCGGTAACGCCGGGGTCAACGTCACTGGCCGATTACATGACCGGTATGAACGGCTGCATCGGTGTGCTGATGGCGCTGCGACACCGGGATGCAACAGGCGAAGGGCAGGTTGTCGATTGCGCCCTGTATGAAAGCATTTTCCGGGCGCTGGACGAAATTGCACCACGTTATGCCCGTGACGGGTTTGTCCGTGCACCGGAAGGCTCGGGCACCGTGAATGCATGCCCGCATGGCCATTTCCCGACAGGCGACGGCAAGTTTATGGCGATTGCCTGCACAACGGACAAAATGTTCGAGCGGCTTTGCATTGCGATGAACAGACCGGACCTTGCCACGGCTTATGGCAAGCAGCCGGACCGGCTGGCAGGGCGTGAAACCGTGCTGGCGGAGGTGATTGCCTGGACCACCTCGATGGACCGGGATCAGGTCATCGAAATCTGTACCGAGAATGGCGTTCCCGCCGGTGCCGTCAATTCCATCGCCGACATCTTCGAAGATCCGCATTTCAGGGACCGGGGTACCCTGACGACCGTTGATGTGCCGGGTGTGGGTGATGTGGTTGTACCGGGTGTGGTGCCCCGTCTGTCAAAGACACCGGGGGAAGTGACTTCGCTCGGGCCTGTGCTTGGCGATGCCAATGACGCTGTATATGGCGACTGGCTTGGTCTGAGCGATGAGGAGCGGAAGACGCTCAAGGCAGAGGGAGTGATTTAGCGCTTTACGGGAAGCCCGGTCAGCAGCCCCGCCAGTTTCTCGTTTACCTCACCCGGACGTGGAGAATGTCCGCCGAAGTCGAGTTCTGTCTGAGGGCGCTTGCGCAGGATCAGTTCAATTGAAGATTCGCCGGTCGGCGTCAGGGTCTGGTCGAATCGGGGCAGTTTATAGCGATAGGTGGCGTTCAGCAGTTCCACTTTCACGATTTCGACCGCCGGTGAAATACGCACGACCGTATCCAGCAGGTTGATGGAGCGCGGGCTCCAGCTTTTGGTCTTGTGGATTGTGAAAGTCCAGCGATGTCCGGGGGCGAAGGTTGACGGAAAACGGCCCTGTTCATACAGATCTTCATCGGGCAGGGTCAGCACCAGATGCCCGCCCGGTTTCAGGACCCTGAACCAGTTGGCCAATGCCTGTTTCGGATCTTCGACACGGGCCAGCGCCTGAACGCAGTGAACGAAATTGAAGCTTTCATCCTTCAGGTCGGCCAGAGTCTGGACATTGCCGTCATCCGGGCCCCAGGCACGGACGCTTTTCAGTTTCGGAAACAGCTCGTTGTAGAGGCCGAGCGGATCGTTTCCACCGAGGATATCAAGCCCGACACCAATGAAATAACGGTTGGCAAAGTTCGGGTCATGCAGCCGTCTCTGAATGGCTTTTGAAGTTTCCTTCATACGGATTACCCCCCTGTCGGGGCGGGGGCTATCATGCTGACAACCTCGCCGTTTTTCTGCCAGTCCGGCTGTAGCAGCGGCATCAGCTGTTCGACAACCTGATCCGGATGAACCTGCCGGCTTTCCGGCTCGCCGGGGAAGCCGGAGGCGCGCAGGGCAGTGCGGGCTGGCAAGGGGGCAAACAGGTTGGTGCGGACGCTGGTTTCCGCTGTTTCCATAGCATGGGTTCTGACCAGGCTTTCGAGCGCCGCCTGTCCTGCCGCATAGGCCCCGAAGAAGGGCTGGGAGCCACCGCTGTAGCCAGAGGTCATGAAGACAGCACGACCGGCATCGGATTGCAGAAGCAGGGGATGGAAGACTCGCAAAAGCCGCCAGTTCGCGGTGACATTAACCTGCAGGATAGAGTCCCAGATCTTTGGTGCGAGATGGGAAACCGGGGTCAGTTCACCCAGAATACCGGCATTGCCGACCAGAATATCAAGTTTCTTCCAGCGCTCGTAGATTGATGCGGCCATATGGTCGATCTTGTCATGCTCGCGCAGGTCGAGCGGGACGAGCGTTGCTGATCCGCCGGCGGACTGAATATCATCGTCGACTTCTTCCAGTGCGCCGACGGTACGGGCTACAAGGATGACATGCGCACCGTCACGGGCCAGCCGCCTGGCGGTTGCGGCACCAATACCACGAGAGGCCCCGGTGATCAGGGCAATCCGGCCGTCGAGAGACATGTTCAGGATCGCTCCGACAGCAGGGACAATTGGGCCGGTGCCTTGCCGGACTTGCGGTCAAAAACCGTGATCGGATATTCGCCGCTGAAGCAGGCATCACAGAATTGCGGGCTTTCATTGTTTCGACCGGCCTCGCCCATGGCACGATACAGTCCGTCCATGGAGATATAGGCGAGGCTGTCGACGCCGATTTCGCGTGCCATGCCGGCCAGATCAAAGCGAGAGGCCATCAGTTCCTCTTTCTCCGGTGTGTCGATTCCGTAATAGCAGGGATGCGCGGTTGGCGGGCTGGAAATACGCATATGTACTTCTGCCGCTCCGGCGCGACGTACCATCTCGACAATCTTGCGGGAGGTGGTGCCGCGAACGATTGAATCATCAACCAGAATGACCCGCTTGCCTTCGATGATCGCCCGGTTGGCGTTATGTTTCAGCTTCACACCAAGATGACGGATATTGTCTGTCGGTTCGATGAAGGTTCGTCCGACATAATGATTACGGATGATGCCAAGTTCGAAGGGGATACCGGATTCATGGGCATAGCCGATTGCCGCAGGGACGCCTGAATCGGGGACGGGGATGACAACATCAGCCTCGACACTGCTTTCGCGGGAAAGTTCGGCACCGATATGCGTGCGTGCATCATAGACAGACTTTCCCTCAAGGACGCTGTCGGGTCGGGCAAAGTAGATATATTCGAATATGCAGAAACGGTGCTTCTGTTTCGGAAAGGGCTTGATGGACTGAATGCCGGTTTCGGTGATGACCACCATTTCGCCGGGATCAATATCGCGGATATAGTCGGCGCCGATGATGTCGAGCGCACAGGTCTCGGATGTCAGCAGGTAAGCGCCATCCAGCTGTCCGAGAATCAGCGGGCGGACACCGTGCGGATCACGTACCCCGACCAGAGCCGTATCGGTCATGGCAAGAAAGGAATAGGCACCTTCAATCTGGCGGGTTGCGTCAATGATACGGTCGACGACGCTCGTCTGTTCGCTGATGGCGACCAGGTGAATGATGGTCTCCGTATCCATTGTCGACTGGAAGATGCAGCCGCGTTTCACAAGACGTTTACGCAGATCGATGGAATTGGTGAGGTTGCCGTTATGGCAGACCGCGAAACCGCCGAAGCTGAGTTCGGCAAACAGCGGCTGGACATTCCGCAGGATCGTATCGCCGGTTGTGGCATACCGGTTATGGCCGATTGAACAGGCCCCGGGGAGTTGCTTGATGACATCGTCGCGACCGAAGTTGTCTGCGACATGGCCTAGGCCCCGGTGGGTGTAATACTGACCATTTTCGTGATTGTAGGAGACAATGCCGGAAGCTTCCTGTCCCCGGTGCTGCAGGGCGTGCAGACCAAGAGCGGTCAGCGCAGAGGCATCGACATGGCCTAAAATGCCGAACACGCCGCATTCTTCATGCAGCTTGTCATCGTCGAAGGGGTTGGTATGGCCTGTCATGTCACGCTCCGGGATGCGTTGTGCATTACTGCGTTTGCTTCATCAGTTCGTCGGCTTTTTTGCGGTCGTCTGAACTGTATCCGCCCTGTGCTTCGTCCTTGCCTTTGGCGGGAGGTGGTACGACGAGCTGTTCAAACAGCCTGCCGCCATCAAGTGCGCCCTTCAGCTTGCTCTTCGCGTCATCTGCCGCTTTGGCGCCCGCACGTTCGCTGTTCGGTGCCAGCCCGCGCAGGATTTTAGCGCCTTTTTCCGCCAGGGGGGCCGTGCGGGTGTTGGTCAGCCAGCCCGGCTGATCCTCAGGCGGAATGGTCCAGCTGATGAGCATCCAGCCGAGACAGACAATGACGCCGCCGCGGACAATACCGAACAGAAAGCCCAGTGACCGGTCGACTGCATTCAGGGCGCTTTCCTGCACCCGGCGTGAAACCGCACGGGTGAACAGCGATAACAGCGCCAGAGTCACAACAAAAAGGATGATCCCGGCTGCAATGTCTGCCGTCTTCTTGTTGGCAATCAGTTCCTGTAGATAGGGGGAAAGTTCGCCATAGCCATACCAGGCAGCGAATATGGCACCAACCCAGCCGGCGACAGCCAGAACTTCGTGCACGAAACCGCGAAAAAAGGCCAGACCGCCGGATAAGACGATCAGCACCAGAACGGCGATATCGACGATATGGTCGGGCCAGTTACTCATAATCGGATTCACTCTGTCGCAGGCCACCGGCGCGCTGGGCTATGCTGGCGACCAGATCGGCAACATGGCTGACGGTTTCCAGGGCAATTCCGTCCGTGGATTTGACTTTGTTTTTCTTCATATCCGGCGTGACTGCCCTTTCAAAGCCGAGTTTCGCCGCTTCCCGTAATCTTGCGTCGGCGCGTCCGACAGCACGGACTTCGCCGCCGAGGCCGATTTCACCGAAAACGACGGTCCGTTCCGGCATCGCGCAATCAGCCTGTGCACTGACCAGAGCCGCAGCAACGGCAAGATCTGCAGCAGGTTCGCTGATGCGATAGCCACCGGCGACGTTCAGATATACGTCACACCCGCCAAGGGCAAGGCCGCAGCGGGCTTCAAGCACCGCCAGGATCATGGCCAGTCGTCCGGAATCCCATCCGACAACGGCCCGGCGCGGTGTTCCGAGGGAAGATGAGGCCACAAGTGCCTGAATTTCCACAAGGACAGGGCGGCTGCCTTCCATACCGGCAAAGACGCAGGCTCCGCTGACTTTCGAATCCCGGTCGCCGAGAAATATTTCGGATGGATTGGCGACTTCGCCAAGCCCGCCTTCGGACATTTCGAAAACGCCGATCTCGTCTGTCGGGCCGAATCGGTTTTTTACGGCCCGGAGGATACGAAACTGGTGCGACCGGTCGCCTTCAAAATACATGACGGTATCGACCATATGTTCCAGTACCCGGGGGCCGGCAATGCCGCCGTCTTTGGTGACATGACCAACCAGAAACAGGGCGAAACCCACGCGCTTGGCAATGCGGACCAGTTCAGCGGCTGACGACCGTACCTGGGCAACCGTGCCGGGCGCAGAGTCGAGATTGTCGAGGAACATGGTCTGGATGGAATCGATGATGACAACCGATGGGGCAGGGCCTTCCTGCAGGGTTGCAATGATGTCGCGGACATTCGTTGCGGCAGCCAGTTCGAGCGGTGCATCGGAAAGCCCCAGACGAAAGGCCCGCATCCGGATCTGGTCTATCGCTTCCTCACCGGAAATATAGATGGCACGGGAGTTTCTTGAAGCCTGTGCAGCCGCCTGCAGCAGCAGGGTTGATTTGCCGATGCCGGGATCGCCTCCGATCAGAATGGCTGATCCGGGGACAAGTCCGCCGCCGCTGACGCGGTCCAGCTCTGAAATGCCGGTCGGTCGTCGTGGTTCTGTGGCAGAGGCCCCACTCAATGGCACCAGGTTGATCCGGCGTCCCTTTGTCTTGCCCAGTCCTTTCGGGACGGTCTCCGGCACAGCTTCTTCAACGATACTGTTCCAGGCACCACATCCGTCACAGCGACCTGCCCACCGGGTCGTGCTGGCACCGCACTCCTGACAGACATAACGGGAGGCGGATTTTTTCATGAATGCCCCAGAACCCGGATCGGACCATCCACATCGCCGCGGATGAACTGGTCCATAACCGGATTACCGCTGTCGCGGAGATCCTTGACCGGGCCACTCCAGGTGATCTGGCCCTCATAAAGCATGGCCACCCGGTCTGCGATGGCAGCAGCACTGCGCATGTCATGAGTAATGGTCAGCGCGGTAATGCCGAGATCCACAACGCAGTCTGCAATCAGATCGTTGATGACGTCAGCCATCAGCGGATCAAGACCGGTCGTTGGTTCATCGAACAGAACGATTTCAGGTTCGGTTGCAATGGCCCGCGCCAGCCCGGCGCGTTTCTGCATACCGCCAGACAGATCAGCAGGCGATCTGTCTGCAAGATCCGGAGCCAGTCCGACAAGCGCCATCTTTTCAATAGCCACTTCACGGGCATCCTTGCGGCGCATCCCCTTTTCCGCGATCAGGCCAAACCCGACATTCTCCCAGACCGGCAGTGAATCAAACAAAGCGGCCCCCTGAAACAGCACGCCGATCCGAGACATCATGGCGTCATGTGCGGTGCCGGTTGCGGCGGTGATATCCTCACCATCAATCAGGATTTCACCTTCATCAGCCTGTAACAGCCCCAGCAGGCATTTCAGGGTGACCGATTTGCCAGAGCCGGAGCCACCGATGATGGCGACCGATTCGCCATTCCCGATGGACAGGTCGACACCACGCAGGACCTTCTTTTTGCCGAATGACTTGTGCAGCCCCCGGATGTCTATTTTGGGCTGATCAGTCATATCAGGCGCCGAAGAAGAGTTCGGTGATGATGTAGTTGAACACCAGAATCAGGATAGATGCGGAAACCACGGCGGATGTAGTCGCCGCACCGACACCCTGGGCGCCACCTTTGGAGTAATAGCCGTGGTAACAGCCCATCAGGGCGACCAGAAAGCCGAAAGCGGCAGCCTTCACCAGTCCGGAAATAACGCCGATACCTTCAAGGGCATCCCATGTGCCGGAGATATAGACGGCAGGGTTGAAGCCCAGTTTATAGACGGCCACGACATACCCGCCGAACACTCCGATGATATCGGCGATCAGGATCAGGAAGGGCATCATGGTCAGCCCGGCTATAATTCTCGGCGCAACGAGATATTTCATGGGCTGAGTTGAAAGCGTGGTCAGTGCGTCGATCTGTTCGGTAACCCGCATGGTGCCAATCTCTGCCGCCATGGCAGCGCCGATGCGGCCCGCAACCATCAGACCGGCCAGCACCGGGGCAAGTTCACGGGTGACAGACAGCACAACAATTCTGGAGACGGAAGCTTCGGAGGCGATGCTGCCAAAACCTGTATAGCTTTGCAGCGCCAGAACCATGCCGGAGAACAGTGCCGTCAACCCGACGACAGGCAGTGAGAAATAGCCGATATCCAGCATCTGCCGGCCGATATGCCGGAAATAGAACGGCGGCCGGACGCAGTGCGAAAGGGCAATGATGGTGAAAACCGAAATCCGGCCGATTGCGGCCAGAAAGGCGATGAAAATTCGGCCAATTGGCGCCAGCGGGTTCATTGAGAATCAGATGTCCGGTAATGGCGATGATATCGTTCGCCGAGGGATGTCAGTATTTCGTAGCCGATAGTGCCGGCACGTCCGGCAATGGCGTCGAGAGGCTGGTTCGGGCCGATCAGTTCGATCAGCTGTCCGACTTTCCTGTGGCGTTCGGGAACTGCGGTAATGTCAAAGATGATGGTATCCATGGATACACGACCAACCATTGGCACTTCCATACCATCAATGAACCCAACCGCCGCACCGCTCAGCGCACGGAGGAAACCATCTGCATAGCCAACCGCAACGGTTGCAAGTACAGAGCCTTCCGGCGCTTCGAAGGCGGAACCATATCCAACGGGCCGGGGGGTGTCAATTTGACGGACCTGAAGTATTTTCCCATGAAGTTCAACAACTTGCCGCATCGGGTTGGTCTTTTCCGCTGTCGGGTTGACGCCGTAGAGGGCAACCCCGGGCCGGGAGACATCGCTGGTGAATTCATTGCCCAGAAACAGGCCGGAGGAATTGGCAAAGCTGGTTCTGCACATCGGCAATGCCTGCCGGTAGCTGTTGAACGCCTGCCGCTGGAGTTCATTCGTCGGATGGTCAGGCATGTCGGCGCAGGCCAGATGGGTCATCAGTCCGACCGGAGAGAGGCCGGTCAGGCGGTCAGGCTCAGCAATCAGGGTTTTTGCTTCCTGCTCATCAAGCCCCAGCCGGGACATGCCGGTATCGACATGTATCCATCCGGCCAGCCCGCTGCGCATCCGGCCAAGGCGGGCCCAGTTTGAGATTTCATCCAGACTGTTCAGGGTTGGTGTCAGTTTATGCTCAAGAAAAACCGGTGCCGTGCCGGGTATCAGTCCATTCAGGACGGTGATACCGGCCTCCGGCAGAATTTCCCGCAACTGTATGCCTTCGTGAATATGCGCCACAAAGAAGGTCCGGCAGCCGGCATCCCACAATACGGGGGCAACATGTTCGATCCCGAGGCCATAGGCGTTCGCCTTGACCACGGCACCACATTCCGCCGGTGCTGTCCGGCCCTGAAGCTGGCGCCAGTTCGCCGCAATGGCGTCCAGGTCGATGGTAAGAAACGCCCCGGCGATGTCATTTGCGGGACCGGAAGTAATCATTCGCTGAAATTGCCCTGATCGTGAAACTCATCCAGATCACGAAACTGCGTGATTTCGCCTTCAAAGTACATACGAACCGTACCTGTCGGCCCGTGACGTTGCTTGGCAATGATCAGTTCGGCGATGTTTCGCGATTCTTCCCGGCGCTGCTGCCAGCGTTCGACACGTGAATTATGGTGTTCATCCGTTTCACTGTCGCGTCGCTCTGGCGGCTCGTCGGACATGTAATATTCATCACGATAGATGAACATGACAACGTCGGCATCCTGCTCGATCGAGCCTGATTCACGAAGGTCAGAAAGCTGCGGGCGCTTGTCGTCGCGGTTTTCCACCTGACGGCTGAGCTGGGACAGGGCGATGACGGGAACGCTGAGTTCCTTGGCGAGTGCCTTCAGTCCCCGCGTGATTTCCGAAACTTCCTGCACCCGGTTTTCCACTCGCGTGCCGGGGCTGGCGCGCATCAGCTGAAGATAATCGACGACGATCAGGTCAAGGCCGTGAATACGTTGCAGCCGGCGGGAACGTGTCCGCAGGGCACTGACCGATAGTGCAGGTGTATCATCGATGAACAGCGGGATCTGACTGAGAACGGTCATTGCCTGTGTCAGGCGGTCGAAGTCGTCATCGTCAATATCACCACGCCGGAAGCGATCACCGGAAACGCCGGTGGCTTCTGCCATGATACGTGTGGCCAGCTGGTCAGCCGACATTTCGAGCGAGAAGAATGCGACAACGCCGCCATCCAGTTCCGGACCTTCCTCTCCCCGGTCCAGCGCATTACGCCGGGCCTGGGCTGCATAGAAGGCGACGTTGGTGGCCCATGATGTCTTCCCCATGGCAGGGCGTGCCGCAAGAATCAGCAAATCGGAAGGATGCAAGCCACCAAGCTTGTTATCGACATCCCGCAGACCTGTCGAAATACCACTGAGATGGCCGTCCCGTTTGTAGGCGGCTTCTGCCAGTTCGACGGCTTTTGTCGCGGCGTCATGGAAAGAGACGAACCCACGCTCTGATTCGCCGGAGGCTGCGAGGTTGAACAGTTTCTGCTCCGCTGCCTCGATCTGGTTCATTGCCGGTTCGTCGATCTTCGGCAGATAGGCCTCGTTGACCATGCCTTCGCCGAGATCAATCAGTTCACGGCGAATATGAAGGTCATAAACCTGCCGGGCATAGTCTTCCGCATTGACGATGGTGACCATCGAGGCCACCAGCTTCGCCAGATAGCGCTGCCCGCCGACTTCCCGGACAACCTCATCATTTTCCAGATAAGGGGCCAGCGTAATCGGGTTGGCAATCTGGCCACGTTCGATCAGGCGGCCACAGGCATCATAGATGCGGCCATGCACGGGATCGGCGAAATGTTCGGGGCGCAGAAATTCGGAAACCCGCTCATAGGCACGCTGGTTGCCAAGGATAGCCCCCAGCAAGGCCTGCTCGGCTTCAAAATTGTGCGGGGGGGTTCTTAAAAGACGCCCGTCATCGACGGCGTCATCAGTTTCCATCAGTGCATTTGCCATGCAGCAACCTACTCCCTGTTGCGGGTAGAATGCAGCATCAAGTTTTCATCAATCCGTCAGAAAACTCTGTTGACCCGGGAAAGGTTCACTATCGGTTCCATTCTGTCCCCGTTATTAATGTGGATAAGATGTGAATTGTTCAGAAATCACCGGATTGAAGAGGGGCAGATACAGGCCGGAAGCCGGCCATGCGGGACAGAGTCGAATCTGCGTCGCTTTCTTTCCCCGCACCCCGGTTTCGGTTACCCTGCGGGGACACAGTCACTCAGGGTTCATGCCATGCCAACCGTTCGCCCCCCCGCTGTCGCCGGAACCTTCTATCCGTCCCGTCCGGCGGAACTTGATGCGGCAGTGCAGTTTTATCTTTCGCAGGTCGAAGGTATTGCCGCGGTACCCAAGGCCATCATCGCGCCGCATGCCGGGTTTGTATATTCCGGTCCGGTTGCTGCCAGCGCCTATGCCCGCATTCGTCCGGCGCAGGACCGTATTCGCCGCGTCATTCTGATTGGCCCCTGCCATCGCGTCGCGATCGACGGTGTTGCCCTGCCGACGGTAGATGCCTTTCGCACCCCGCTGGGCGACATCCCGCTCGACAAGGCAGTGATCGAGAAAGTGCTCGACCTGCCGTTTGCCCAGAAATCAGACGAGGCGCATGCGCAGGAACATAGTCTGGAAGTTCACCTGCCCTTTCTTCAGCGTATCCTGACGAAATTCACGCTTGTGCCGATTGCTGCCGGACGGGCGTCAGCCGCGCAGATGGCGAAGCTTCTTGAAATGCTGTGGGGCGGTCCCGAAACCCTGATCGTCATCTCGTCCGATCTCAGCCACTATCATGGATATGATGAGGCGAAAAAGCTGGATGCAGAATCCTGTGCGGCTATCGAGTCCCTCGATTCAGGACCTCTGGATGGTGAACATGCCTGCGGACGTGTGCCGGTTAGTGGCCTGCTGGCACTTGCGAAGGCGCGGGGACTGTCGGCAAAGACTGTGGATATGCGTAACAGCGGCGACACCGCCGGGTCGAAAGACCGGGTCGTCGGATATGGCAGCTGGGTATTTGATGAAACGGAGAGCAGTGAAGGCTCCGCCGAAGCAGCCCATGCCGACGGTTTGCTGAAGCGCCACGGAGAAGCCCTGCTGAGGCTGGCGGCGAGTTCTATTGAGAACGGAATTATCAACGGGGCACCTGTGCATGTTGATCTGGAAGACTGGCCACAGGAATGCCGGGAGCCGGGAGCCAGCTTTATCACCCTGAAACGCAGCGGCAATCTGCGGGGCTGTATCGGCTCACCGCTGGCTCATCAGGCGCTGGCCCGGGACGTATCGGAAAACGCCTATAAGGCAGCTTTCAAGGATCGCCGCTTCAGGCCGCTGGATAAAGGCGAAGTGTCGGACATCGCGCTTTCAATCTCTGTTCTGACGAAGCCCGAAGAGATGTCCTTCGAGGATGAAGAGGATTTGCTGCGCAAGATCACACCGGGTGAAGACGGACTGATCATGATTGAGGGGCAGAAACGGGGGCTGTTCCTGCCGATGGTATGGGAAGGGTTGCCCGACCCCCGGTCATTCCTGAATAATCTGAAGCGCAAGGCAGGTCTGCCGGAAAATTACTGGTCGCCGGATATTCGCATTCAGCGTTTTCTTGCGCGCCAGCTGAAAGACACGGACCTCGAAAATCCCTATGCCATCTGGAACCGGGATGTCCGTTTCGGTCTTTGAAGCCAGAGTTTCCCTTGCAGACAGAGGTGTCTGCTGGAAGTGAAACATTTCCCTCCGGACACCATATCGCCTGTGGTGTTGGCTGATCTGATTTTCTAGGATCATAATTACACGCAATTGCAGACATAACCCGAGTTCAAGGACAGACAGACGGCATGATAAAGTTTGGTGTCGGCCAGCCAGTGCGCCGCAAGGAAGATCAGCGTCTCGTAACAGGTAGCGGCAACTATGCTGATGACGTCAGATATGACGGCCAGCATTATGCCGTGATGGTGCGCAGTCCCTATGCGCATGCCCGGATCAGGAAGCTGGAAACGGCAGATGCTTCCGGAATACCGGGTGTCGTCGCCATTCTGACGGCGAAGGAACTGGCTGAGGATAAGGTCGGGACGCTTCGTTGCCTCGCGCCGATGGAAAATATTGATGGAACGCCGCAGGCGACACCGCCACGGCAGATCATGGCGGCTGACCGGGTGCGCTTTGTCGGTGATATGGTCGCGATGGTGGTCGCAACATCCGTGGACGCTGCGCAGGACGCAGCCGAGGCCGTTCAGGTCGATTATGAAATGCTGCCGTCGGTCACTGACCTGGCATCCGCAATGGACAGCGGACAGCCGGAAGTCTGGCCGGAACATGTGAAAAATAACACAGCCTTCCACTGGGCCACGGGTGACAAAGACAAGGTCGATGCGGCTTTTGCCTCGGCAGCCTCGACCCACAAGGTCACGATTATCAATAACCGGGTCGTTGCCAATCCGATGGAACCACGCTCGGTTCTGGCGCGCTGGGATACCACGACCAACCGGCTGACCGTACATGGCTCAACCCAGGGGTCGCATTTCTGGAAGCGGGAAATCGCCAAGCTGCTGGGAATGGACCGCGAAGATATCCGCATTGTGACCGGGGATGTTGGCGGCGGCTTCGGCATCAAGATCTTCCTGTATCCGGAAGATGCCGCGGTTTCATGGGCCGCGCGTCGACTGAAATGCGCCGTCAAATGGACCTGTGACCGCTCGGAGCTGTTCCTGTCCGACGTTCATGGCCGCGATCATGTGTCGCATCTTGAGGCGGCCTGTGACGAGAAGGGCGTGATTGTCGGACTGCGATGCCAGACACTTGCCAATCTCGGGGCTTATCTGTCCTACTTCGCGCCAATGGTGGCGGCCTCACTGGGACATCCGATGCTGCCCGGCTGTTACCGGATGCAGGCCATTCATGCGGAAGTATTCGGTGTTTATACGCATTCCCAGCCGATTGATGCCTATCGCGGTGCCGGTCGTCCGGAAGCCGCCTATGCGATTGAGCGTATGGTTGATGTCTGTGCCCGCGAACTGGGGATGAGCCAGGGTGAATTCCGGCGCCGGAATTTCATCAGGGCCGAGGAAATGCCGTTCGCAACGCCACTGGAACATACCTATGACAGCGGCGACTTTGCCAGGAACATGGATGACGCCATGTCGGGCAGTGACTGGGAAGGTTTCGAGGAGCGTCGGGTAGAAGCCCGGACCCGCGGCAAATTACGCGGCATCGGGATGGCCAGTTACATCGAAATCTGCGGACGTGGTGGCCCGGAAAGCGCCCAGATTCTGTTTGAGAAGCCGGAACAGATCACAGTGCTGATTGGTACACAGAGCAACGGGCAGGGGCATGAAACGGCCTATGCCCAGCTGGTCGCGGAACGTCTTGGTGTGCCGTTCGACAGTATTCATATCGAACAGGGTGATACCGACCGTATTGCCACCGGGGCTGGCACCGGCGGATCACGCTCGATCCCGGTCGGTGGCGCGGCGCTGGATGCGGCGGCTGTGGTGGTGCTGGACAAGGCCCGCAAGGTCGCAGCCAACGCCATGGAGACGGCTGAAGCCGATCTGGAATTTTCCGAGGGTGTCTTCACGGTCGCCGGTACCGACCGGCAGATGAGCCTCTATGATGTGGCTGAAGCTGCGAAAGACCCGGCAAATCTGCCGGAAGGCGCAGAGCCGGGCCTGAACAGTATGGAGACCTTCAAGCCGGATGGGGGAACCTATCCGAACGGGTCGCATATCTGTGAACTGGAGATTGATCCGGAAACCGGCATGACCGAACTGGTCAATTACGTCATCGTTGATGATTTCGGCAATATCCTGAATCCGATCATGCTGGAAGGTCAGGTGCATGGCGGAACGGTTCAGGGCATTGGTCAGGCGCTTTACGAACGTACCGTGTTTGATGGTGACGGTCAGTTGCTGACCGGTTCATTCATGGATTATTGCCTGCCACGGGCCACGGATATTCCGCCCATCGACTTTTCGACCAATGTTGTGCCCTGTCTCAACAATCCGCTTGGCGTCAAGGGCGCGGGCGAGGCCGGGGCTATCGGTGCCTGTGCTGCGGTTATCAATGCAATCTGCGATGCGCTGGCGCCGGTTGGTGTCCGCACGGTTGATATGCCGGCGACACCGGAAGCGGTCTGGACTGCGATCAATCAGGCTGGCAAGGCGGCTGCCGAATGACGACGCTTCCGTTTCAGCCCGTTGATATTCTTGCCGATATCCGTGCCATTGCCATTGAAGCCGGTGACCGGATCATGGAGGTCTATGAAAGCGAATTCGATGTTCGCTCGAAAGATGACCATTCCCCGGTGACAGATGCCGACCATGCGGCCGATATCGTCATCCTGAAGTCATTGCAGGCACTGACCCCGCGCATTCCGATTGTCACCGAAGAACAGGTCGATGCGGGTAATATTCCGGATATTTCCGGTGGCGTGTTCTGGCTGGTTGACCCGCTGGACGGCACCAAGGAGTTCATCCGCCGTAACGGGGAATTCACAGTCAATATTGCCCTGATTGCAGACCGTCGCCCGGTTCTCGGTGTGGTTCACGCCCCGGCACTGGATGTCACCTATCAGGCAGCCTTTCCGGCGCCTTCCACAGTAGAGCGTGACGGTGGCCTGCCGGAAGTGATTGAAGCACGTATGCCGCCGCGCGGCGGGCTTACGGTCGTTTCCAGCCGCAGTCATGCCAATAACGAGGCTCTGTCGAACTTCCTGACCGGGGTTAAGGTGAAGCAGCGGATGACGGCGGGTTCTTCACTGAAATTCTGCATGATTGCAGAGGGCAAGGCTGATCTCTATCCCCGGTTTGGCCGGACAATGGAATGGGATGTTGCTGCCGCTCATGCGGTGCTGCTGGGTGCCAGCGGTGATGTGGAACTGTTCGAGGGCGGGCCGATGATTTACGGCAAGCCGGGATTCGAAAACCCCCACTTCATTGCCCGTGGACAGCAGGACTGACGAACGGAGAAACGCAGGCAATGACCAGTATTGTCGAGGCGTCCTCCACCGGTATCGACCGGGCGGCGGGACTGCTGCTTACCGGGGGGCTGGTCGCCTTCCCGACGGAGACGGTTTACGGGCTGGGGGCAGATGCCACAGATGACCGGGCCGTTGCGCGTATTTTCGAAGCCAAGGGTCGGCCAAGCTTCAATCCGCTGATCTGTCATCTCCCGTCCTTCGAAGCCGCGGCAGAACATGTTGTGCTGCATGACATGGCTCACGTTCTTGCGGAACGGTTTTTGCCCGGTGCCCTGACGCTGGTGCTGATGCGCCGGCCGGACTGCCGGGTTTCGCTGCTGGCCAGTGCAGGCTTGCCAAGCCTTGCCATTCGCATTCCGGCCCACCCCATTGCCCGGCGTCTGCTGGAGCAGGTCGGGCGCCCCGTGGCTGCCCCCAGTGCCAACCGGTCCGGGGGCATTACCTCCACCAGCGCGCAGCATGTGGCGAGCTCTCTCGGTGACGGACCCGATCTCATTCTCGATGGCGGGCCATGCCAGATCGGTCTGGAATCGACGGTGCTTGATCTGACCGGGGACCAGCCTGTTCTGCTCCGCCCCGGCGGCGTGACGCAGGAGGAGATCGAGAAACTGACAGGCCCGGTCAGGCTGGCGGCCAGCGATGACACAGCACCGAAATCCCCCGGCCAGCTGACCAGCCATTATGCACCCTCGCTTCCGGTTATGCTTGATCAGGTTTCTTCGCAACCGGGCGGCGTTCATCTTGGCTTTGGTGACAGTGACGGCGACCTGAATCTCAGCCCCACCGGCGACCTGGTGGAAGCCGCAGCCAATCTGTTTGCCATGATGCATCAGCTTGACCGGCGACCGGCCCGGATAATGACCATCGCCCCGATTCCCGATACCGGCCTCGGCCGTGCCATCAACGATCGCCTGACCCGTGCTGCCGCCCCTCGCGGGTGACGGGTGCTTTCAGGCATGGCACCGGAACGGGGGAAGTGGGATGATGACACAGATAAACACAGATAAACACGGATGGCCCCGGTAACCCGGGTATGATTGACGAATGAGGCCGGGCGCCTGTCTGGAAAGATGTATCGCGCCCTTTGGGCGCAGAAGTTCCGGTGTCTCTGCACACCACACGGACTTACACCAAGACCCCGGTTCCCAGAGCCATCCGTGTTTATCTGTGTTCATCTGTGTCATCCCAAAAACGGTCATAACCTGACACCGCCCTCTGTACAGGAAACGCCGGGGACAGTAGCTTCGCAGGGGGATGGGAGGCCTCCGGGGTTATGCAGACATTTGACTTCATCATTATCGGTGCGGGATCGGCGGGCTGCGTGCTGGCCAACCGGCTGACCGAGAGCGGACAGCACAAAGTTTGTCTGCTGGAGGCGGGTCCAAAGGACTGGCATCCATTCATTCATATTCCCGCAGGCTTCATGAAGCTGATGGATGATCCGGTCTTCAACTGGTGTTACCAGACCGAGCCGTCGGAATGGACGGGGGGAAGGTCAATTCCTGTGCCGCGCGGCAAAACGCTGGGCGGTTCCAGTTCGATCAACGGCAATATCTATTCCCGCGGCAACCGCGAGGATTTCAACAGCTGGGCACAGATGGGGAACCGCGGCTGGGGCTACGATGACCTGCTGCCCTATTTCCGTCGGGCGGAGACGAAGGTTGGTGGCGGTGATGACGTCTATCGGGGACGCGACGGTAATCTGCATGTCACGGATACCGACTGGACACATCAGCTGGCAGAGGCCTTCATCGCCGGGGCCGAAAGCCTCGGTATCCCCCGGAATGCCGATTATAATGGCGCCGAGCAGGAGGGGATCAGCTACACCCAGCGCACGATCTATCGCCGCCGCCGCATGAGTTCGGCCCGCGCTTTCCTGACACCCGTCCGGTCACGACCCAACCTTACCGTCATCACCTCGGCACAGGCTACGTCCCTGATACTGGAGGGGCGCAGGGTCACGGGTGTCAACTATCGCGTCGGCGGGCGTGACGGCGATAATCATAGCCTGCGGGCCAGCCGAGAGGTCATTCTGTCCGGTGGAGTCATCAATTCACCCCAACTGCTCCAACTCTCCGGTATCGGCGATCCGGTGCATCTGGCGGGCCTTGGCATTCCCGTTCGTCATGCCCTGCCAGCGGTCGGCCAGAACCTGCGCGACCATTATGCCCCACGCTTTACGGCGAGAGTGAAGAACAGCGACAGTATCAACCAGCGGGCACAGGGGCTGGGTCTGGTGCCGGAGGTGGCGAAATGGCTGCTGGGACGGCCCAGTGTCCTGTCGCTGCCGGCAACCCTGGTCTATGCCTTCTGGCGTTCCAACCCGGCCATCGCCAATTCAGACCTCCAGATATCCTTCATGCCCGCCAGCTACACCTCCGGTCGTCAGGCGGTCCTCGACAAGTTTCCGGGCATGTCCGTCGCCTGCTGGCAGCAGCGTCCCGAAAGCACCGGATATGTGAAGGCTCTGACCGGTGACCCGTTCGACAAGCCCTTGATTCAGCCAAACTATCTGTCGCATGAAACCGACCGTCAGGTTGTGCTGGCGGGTATGAAGATGGCCCGTGCCATCCTGAACAGCCCGGCCATGGCACCTTTTTTCGACGGTGAGGATTTCCCGGGTGAAGCGGTCCGCAGTGATGAAGACCTGATGGAAGCCCTCAAACAACGGGGGACCACCACCTTTCACCCCATGGGCACCTGCCGCATGGGCCCCGCCGATAACCCGACGACCGTCGTTGATGACCATCTGCGCGTACACGGGCTGCAAGGCCTGCGCGTCATCGACGCCTCCATCATGCCCAACATGCCGTCGGCCAATCTGAATGCCGGCGTCATCGCGATTGCCGAGAAAGGGGCGGATCTGGTTCTGGGATGAGATGGTGAACGGCTCTGTCTGTGATCCTGTAGCATGAGGTGATGGAGGATGAGTTTTAAAAATACGTTTGATATCTATCCGTTAGCTTGCCGCTCCGCAGCCCATCTGCCAAAATCCGGGCATCACGTTTCCCCATTCTACAGGCATCTCCCATGTCCCTCAGCGAAACCCTGACCTCGACGCTTGGCTCTGACTCATGGAGTGCAGACCCCGAGCGCATTGCAGCGCATCTGGAAGAGCCGCGGGGGCTGTGGCACGGGAAGTGCCAGATGGTTGTCTGGCCGCGTTCCACCGAGGAAGTCGCGAAGGCGGTGCGGGCCTGTGCGGAGTCTGGTACGCCAGTCGTGCCGCAGGGGGGAATGACCGGTCTGGTTGGCGGGGCAATTCCTGATGATTCCAATGCGGTCGCGATTTCACTGAAGCGTATGAACAAGGTGCGCCAGATTGATCCGGCGGATTACACGATGGTGGCGGAAGCCGGCTGCACCCTGCTGGAACTGCAAAATGCGGCGCGGGATGTGAACCGGCTGTTTCCGCTGAGCCTGGCGGCAGAAGGGACCTGTACCATCGGTGGTAATCTGGCGACCAATGCAGGGGGCAATACGACGCTGCGTTATGGCAATGCGCGGGAGATGGTGCTGGGGCTGGAAGTGGTCACGGCGACGGGCGAAATCTGGAATGGCCTGCGGAAGCTTCGCAAGGACAATACCGGCTATGACCTGAAACATCTGTTTATCGGGGCAGAGGGGACGCTGGGGATCATCACGGCGGCCAGTCTCAAGCTGTTCACCCTGCCACGCCATACACAGACTGCCCTGATCGCGGTGGAAAGCCCGGCGAAGGCGATTGAACTGCTGGGCATCCTGCGCGACTGCACGGGCGATGCGGTCTCGGCTTTTGAGCTGATGGAGCGTCGCTGTGTCGATTATGTCGTGAAACATGAATCCTCGATCAAGGATCCGTTTGCGGAGAGCTATCCCTGGTATGTGGTGACTAACATTGCCTCCGGTCGCCCGGTTCAGGATGAGGTGGAGGCCGCCCTGGGGGAAGCCTTTGAACAGGAACTGGTGCTCGATGCGGTGATCTCTCAGAACGAGGCGCAGGCCAAGTCACTCTGGGCCATTCGCGAGACCATTCCGCTGGTTCAGAAGCTGGAAGGTGTCAGCATCAAGCATGATATCTCCGTGCCCGTCTCGCGGATTGCAGAATTTCTTGAAGTGGCGACCAAGGCTTGTGAGGCAGAGATTCCGGATGTCCGCGTCTGCGCCTTCGGGCATGCCGGTGATGGCAACATGCATTTCAATGTCTCCGAGCCGGTCGGCCACCCGGATTTCCTCAGCTACTATCCGGTGCTGAACAAAATCGTCCACGATATTACGGTGTCGATGGATGGCTCGATCTCTGCCGAACATGGTGTCGGTGTCCTGAAACGGGCAGAAGTGGCCGAGCGGAAGCATGGGGTCGAGATGGACATGATGCGTGCCGTCAAGAAAGCCCTGGATCCGGCCGGTATCATGAACCCCGGCAAGGTGCTTTGAAGGGGCTTGATCTGTATCACCCCTGATCTGATCTGGGGCGCATCGACGCAGTTCTGCAGTTTGAAGCTGTGGAAGCGGGTTTGTGACGCAGTTTTTTGACACAGATGAACACAGATAAACAGGGATCGTCTCTGGGAAATGAGGGCATGGTGTAATATCTGTGGTGTGTGAAGGGGTTGGAATTTCTGCGCCCGAAGGGCCGATATATCTTTCCAGACAGGCGTCCGGACTCATTCATCAGTTATACCCGGGATACCGGAGCCATCCGTGTTTATCTGTGTTCATCTGTGTCATCGCCCCCCTTCCTTTTGCAGAACATGACATCCCCGGAAAACGGCGGTAACAACAATGAAGCAGACAGAATGAGGATATGAAGATGATTCCCTATACCGCACCGGTCGAGGATATGTGGTTTACGCTGGAGAAACTGGCGGGATTTGGGGAGTTGTCGTCGCTGCCCGGCTGGGAGGAAGTGACAGAGGACCTGGCACGGGCGGTGCTGGAAGAAGCCGGCCGGTTTGGTTCTGAGGTTCTTGCGCCGCTGAACTTCTCCGGCGATCAGACGGGCAGTGTTGCCGAGAATGGCGTGGTTCGTACGCCGGAAGGTTTTCGGGAAGCCTATCGCCAGTTCTGTGAAGGCGGCTGGAATGCGGTGCCGTTTCCGGAAGCGCAGGGCGGACAGGGACTGCCCTGGGCGCTGGCCTTCGCCGTGTCGGAAGTCTGGCAGGCATCGAACCTGTCTTTCGGTCTTTGCCCGCTGCTCAATCAGGGAGCCATCGAGGCGCTGCTGGAACATGGCACGAAGGCGCAGCAGGAGACTTATCTGCCGGGCATGATCGACGGTCGCTGGTCGGGCACTATGAACCTGACCGAGCCGCAGGCCGGATCGGACCTGTCACAGGTCAAGACCCGTGCCGTGCCGGAGGGTGACGCCTGGCGGATCACCGGTCAGAAAATCTATATCACCTATGGCGAGCACGATATGTCGGAGAATATCGTGCATCTGGTGCTGGCGCGCACACCTGATGCGCCGCCGGGGTCTCGTGGCATCTCGCTGTTTGTGGTGCCAAAATTCATCCCGGACGCTGATGGCAATCCCGGTCAGCGCAATGATCTGCGTTGTGTGTCGCTGGAGCATAAGCTGGGCATCAAGGCCAGCCCGACAGCCGTGATGTCTTATGGTGATGATGGCGGGGCGCTGGGCTGGATGGTGGGGGAGGAAAACAGAGGCCTTGCCTGCATGTTCACGATGATGAACAACGCCCGGCTGTCTGTCGGATTGCAGGGTGTGGCGATTGCAGAACGGGCCTATCAGCAGGCGCGTGATTACGCGACGGAACGGGTGCAGGGAAAATCGGCCAGTGGCGAGACCGGCGGGATCATTCATCATGCCGAGGTCCGGCGGATGCTGCTTGATGCGCGGGCGATGATCGATGCAGCCCGGGCCATTACCTATTTTGCCGCGGCTGAGTTTGATCGCTCTCACCGTCACACGGATGCTGATCGAAAAGCCCGGGCGGCGCGCAATGTGGAATTGCTGACCCCGATCGTGAAGTCATGGTGCACGGATATCGGCGTCCGGGTTGCTGATATCGGTGTGCAGATTCACGGCGGAATGGGATTCATCGAGGAAACCGGGGCGGCGCAGCATTATCGCGATGCCCGCATTCTGCCGATCTATGAAGGCACCAACGGTATTCAGGCGCTTGATCTGGTCGGACGCAAGGTCTCCCGCGATGGCGGGGCGGCGATGATGGCTTTTACAGCAGAGATTTCGGCTGATCTGGAGAAGCTGGGAACAGCGGAAGCCGGGCAGGTGAAGGAGGCCGTGAGGGCGCTGGAGATGGCAACAACAGAGATTGTTGCACATGGCAGCGATCAGAACTGGCTGGGTGCAGGGGCCTCTGCCTATCTGGAACTGGCGGCGATGGCCATTGGCGGCTGGATGATGGCGCGGTCACTTGCGGAAGCTGGAGGGGGCGAAGGTGGCGAGGCACGCCGACAGGCGGCAGCGCGACATTTCATCAGCCGGTTTTGCCGTCGTGCCGACGTACTGCGTCAGATTGCCTGTGGTGGTGCTGAGGACATGATGGCTCTGACCGCAGCAGATTTCTGAGGCAGGGCGCTGCGTTTCAACGTCAGGTGCAGGAAGAAATTAAGCCGGGCGCCGGAGGGGACTCCGGCGCCCGGATAGTGGCGTTAGCTTGCCCGGGATGAATCGATGTTGATGTAATTCACCACACGCTTCACGTCGGCAATGTTGCGGGCGACGTTCAGGACGGTGTTGAACTCAGCATCGGATTCGGCGATGCCGATGATATAGACCACCGCATTGACAACGCGGATGGTGTAGTTGTTTGAACTGACACCCTTGGTCGCCAGAAGTTTTGTTTTCAGTTTGCCTGCAATGGTCAGGTCACGGGTGGCGCTTTCCTCACCGGCAATCTGAATTTCGTTATGGACGGTTTTGACTTCCGGTGTTGAGCGGGCGACCCGTTCGACACTTTCCTTGGCATTTGCCGCGCCGGCTGTGCCGGTCAGCAGAACGCGCCCGTTATAGGCATCGGCGGTCACATCCATGACATACTGCGTGGAGAGATCTTCGACGCCCTTGCTGATTTTTGCCTCGACAGATTTATCGTCGAGAACTTCAGCGTTTGTGCGGTATTCGATGACAGAAGAGGCTCCGCTCAGCGAGGTTGTCTGGCAGGCAGCAACCAGCAGGGTCGCAGCAAGCGCGGCACCAAGGCGGAGAAGTCCGGTCTGTCGCAGAGGGGATGTCATGTTGTCTGTTCCTTCAAAATCGATATGTGGCGTGCATCGCTAGGACTGGTTGGTTACAATCTTCGAAACGCCGGATGTATTGTGACAAGAACGCCTGAATCCGGCTATAGGTTCCAAACACGGCAGAAATTTGTTCGCGCGACTGTTTCGGAAATGAAAAGCCTCGACCGATATATCACGCGACAGCTGGTTGCGGGAACATTTATGGTTGCCGCCGGCCTGACCGGCGTCATCTGGCTGATCCAGAGTCTGCGGATTATCGAACTGATCGTGACGCGGGGGCTGTCGCTGACAACCTTCCTGACGATGACCGTGCTGTTGCTGCCCAACTTTCTGGTCATCATCCTGCCGATCTCTTTGTTTGCGGTGGTTCTGTTTACCTACAACAAGCTGATTGTTGACCGTGAACTGGTCATCATGCGGACGGCGGGGCTGTCGAACTGGTCGATTTCTTCAGCGGCACTTCTTGTGGCCCTGCTGACCTGTTTCGTTTCCTATGCGCTGAACATGTACATCACTCCGCAGGCCTATAAACAGTTCCGGGTGATGCAGTGGGATATCCGGCAGGATGAAGCACAGATATTCCTGCGCGAGGGCGTGTTTAATGAAATTCGCAGCGGTGTCATGGTCTTCGTTCAGGAACGCTCAGCTTCCGGTGAGCTGATCGGCATCATGGTACATGACAGCCGGGATGAGACCCGGCCAACAACCTATATCGCGTCACGGGGTGCGTTGGTACAGACAACGACAGGCCCCCGGGTTGTCCTGGGAAAAGGCAGTATTCAGCGGGTTGAGCAACCCAGCAATCGCTATAATTTCGGTAGTTTTGACAGCTATACACTGGAGTTCGGGAGCGGTGGTGACGGTAAGGAAGCGGGAGAACGCTACCGGGAACCCAGAGAGCGCAGTATCGGCGAATTGTTTTCAGTCACTCCGGAAAGTGTTGGCGAACGGGATTTCGGGCGGATGCGCGTTGAGGGGCACCGGCGAATATATACGCCTTTGTCCGTTTTCGCTTATACGCTGATCGGTCTGGCTCTTTTGCTGACGGGACAGTTCAGCCGGCGCGGACATATCGAACGGGTCCTGCTGGCTGTTGGTATTGTCATCTTCCTGATGTCGGGTGACCTCGGATTGTCGACCCTTGCGGCTAAGAATCTGGCTCTGGTGCCGTTGCTCTATGTTGCGGCCGTGATTCCAATCATCCTCGCCGTTCTGCTGATTCAAAGTTCCAGTTCACGATTGTCGCCGCCCCGCCTGGTGCGGGTC
Organism: Alphaproteobacteria bacterium HT1-32; assembly: GCA_009649675.1. Classification (NCBI taxonomy): domain Bacteria; kingdom Pseudomonadati; phylum Pseudomonadota; class Alphaproteobacteria; species Alphaproteobacteria bacterium HT1-32. The sequence continues at coordinate 352,559 of WJPL01000002.1, forward strand.
ATTCTCGGAGGGTCGTGACTGATGGCATCACCCTCATCGAGAAAATTGTCGGCGGTTTTGTCGGTCTATATCGGCTGGCAGTTTCTGTTCCATGTTTTCAGTGTTCTCCTGATCCTGCTCGGGATTATTTTCCTGTTCGATTTCATCGAGCTGATGCGGCGGGCGTCATCCCGTCCCGATGTCACCATCGGTCTGGTGGCGCAGATGACCCTGATGAAGCTGCCCCATCTCGGCATGCGAATCGTACCGTTTGCGATCCTGTTCGGTGGGATGGCCTGTTTCTGGCGGCTGACGCGGTATCATGAACTGATCGTCGCGCGTGCGGCAGGGGTTTCGGTCTGGCAGCTGATCCTGCCACCACTGATTGGGGCCGTGGCCATCGGAATGCTGCAGACAGCCGTCCTTAATCCGCTTTCATCACTTATGCTGTCGCATTACGAACAGCTGGAAAACCGGTTTTTCCGGGGGATCAGCAATGCACTGGATATATCCGGCTCCGGCTTCTGGCTGCGTCAGGGCAGTGATCTCGGGCAGGATGTGATCCATGCAAAGAAAGTTTATCAGCAGGGCGTTGATGTCGAACTGACGGATGTGACGATTTATCGTTTCAACACGGCTGATGAATTCACCCTGCGACTGGATGCAAAGTTTGCACAGCTGGGAGACGGGTTCTGGTATTTGCAGGATGTCTGGACCCGGGATCCGACCCAGGACAAACGGTCGGTTTTTCTGGATGAGCATTTCATCGATACAGACCTGACACTCGGCAAGATTCAGGACAGCTTTGCCACCCCGGAAACAATGTCATTCTGGTCACTGCCGGGATTCATCGAAGTGCTTGAAACAGCGGGCTTCTCGGCACTGCGACACAGACTGCATCTTCAGTCACTGCTGTCGACGCCATTGCTGCTCTGTGCCATGGTCCTGATTGCGGCTGCGTTCTCTCTGCGGCTGACTTTGCGGACTTCAGCCGGCTTTCTTGTTGTCGGAGGTGTCAGTGCCGGCTTTCTGTTATTCGTTTTCTCGGATATAACCCGCGCGCTCGGGTTGTCTGAAAGCATCCCGATCTTACTGGCCGCGTGGTCTCCGGCGGGTGTCAGCAGTTTGCTGGGGCTTGCTCTCTTGTTTCATCTGGAAGATGGTTAGGGATGATAGGTAAGTCCTTGTTATGGTTAACGCTTGCAGCGTTTCTTGTTTCTCTCACGGGAACCGCTGCCCATGCGCAGAACCAACCGTCTTCCACGACGGACCCTGCGGTCTTTTCTGCGGACGAAGTGCTGTATGATGACCAGCTTGAGATCGTCACCGCCCGCGGCAATGTGGAAATCGTGCAGGGGGGACGTACACTCCTCGCCGATCTGATTTCCTATGATCGCAAGCAGGACATTGTGACTGCCTTCGGGAATATTTCTCTGCTGGAGCCGTCCGGTGATGTCATCTTTGCCGAGAAGGTTGAACTGAGTGGCGATCTGAAAACCGGGGTGGTGACTGAAATCCGGATTCTGATGGAGGATAACTCACGCTTTGCCGCTCGTGGCGGACGCAGAACCGATGGCAATCTGACGGAACTCAAACGGGCCGTCTATTCACCCTGCGAACTGTGCAAGAATGACCCGGAAGGGGCACCGCTGTGGCAGATTCGTGCCGCTGAGGTGAACCATGACCAGAAAGAGCAGACCATCGAGTATTACGATGCCGTGATGGAGTTCTACGGTATCCCGTTCTTGTATCTTCCCTATTTTCAGCATCCGGACCCGACCGTTAAACGCAGAAGCGGCTTTCTGGCACCGACATTCGGGAATAATTCTGACCTCGGGTTTTTTACGCAGACGCCGTATTTCTGGAATATCAACGAGCATGAAGATGCAACCTTTACCCCGATCATAACGTCTCAGGAAGGCGCTGCCGGGCTGGCGGAATATCGCTGGCGGGGCATGAAGGGGCGGTTCGATATCGAGACCAGTATCACGGAAGACAGCAATGATGATGTCCGTGGCCATATTTTTTCAGAAAGCCGCTTTGATATTGATGATACCTGGCGCTGGGGACTGGATGTTCAGCGATCAACCGATGACACCTATCTCGACCGTTATCAGTTGTCTGGCGAAGATGACCTGACGTCACGCGCCTATGTCGAAGGGTTCAGCGGTCGGCGATATGCTTCGGCTTCTGCCTATGCGTATCAGGGATTGCGTGAGGATGATGATCCGGGTGAGGCACCTCTGGTTTTGCCTTTTGCCCAGTATGATTTTGTTGGCGAGCCGACAGAAGGCAGTGGCCGGTATTTTACTTTTAATGCCAATACACAGGTCCTGCAGCGCAGCGATGGTACGGATAGCCGGCGTATGTCACTCAAGGGTGGCTGGAACATGCCCTACACCGGCCCAATGGGTGACGAGGTCGTTGTCAGTGCGACAGTTCAGTCTGACCTTTATCATGTGAATGATGTCAATGTCGGCAATGGGCGGACCGAAAACGGCTTTACCGGTCGCGTCTTCCCCCAGGCATCTGTGAACTGGTCCTGGCCGCTGGTACGGGATCAGCAGGGCGCACATCAGATCGTCAAGCCAATGGTTTCTGCCGTTGTTGCCCCTTATGGGGGGAACCCTTCTGACATACCGAATGAAGACAGTCAGAATTTCGAGTTTGATGATACCAATCTGTTCAGTGCCAACCGGTTTACCGGCTATGACCGCGTTGAAGGCGGGCCCCGGCTGAATTACGGCATGAACTGGGGCTGGTATGGTAATGGCGGCGGTCGTACGGAAGTGCTGGTCGGCCAGAGTTTCCGGGTTAAGGAGGATGATACCTTTACGCAGGAAAGTGGCTTGCAGCAGCACTTCTCTGACCTTGTCGGACGGGTTGAAGTTGCCCCGACCAATTCATTGTCCTTCCTCTACAGGTTCCGTCTTTCCAAGGAAAACCTGGAGCCGCAGCGTCAGGAAATCGGATTTTCCGGCGGTGAACGTGCTTTATCCATCGGTCTGAACTATATTCAGGTTGAACGACAGGGATCCGGTGACGAGTTCGACGCACGTGAAGAAATCTCTCTGAATGGGCAGAGCCAGCTTTCGAAACACTGGATTGCACGTGCGGATGGCCGGCGCGATCTGACATCTGACGGTGGATGGCTGAGAATCGGTGCCGGTCTGAGCTATGAAGATGAATGCTTCGGCTTTTCGCTAGACTATGTCCGGAGCTTTACCCGGGACCGCGATGTGAACGCAGACGATACATTCATGTTACGCTTTCTTTTCAAGAATCTTGGCGAAGTCGGGAGCCCGGTGGGGTAATGCGGGGGATCATCAGGAACATCAGCCGGAGAAGTATAGCAGCGTCTTTTGCCCTGGTCTGTCTGCCGTTTCTTGTTGTACCGGGAGATAGCGCGCAGGCACAGGACTTTCGTGTTGCCGCTGTCGTGAATGATGACATCATCTCGACACTCGACCTCGGTGCCAGGGTTGAGATGATTGTGGCCTCCAGCTCCCTGCCTCGGACCAATGAAGTGCGTCAGCGTATCGCGCCACAGGTGCTGCGAACCCTGATTGATGAACAACTGAAGTTCCAGGAAGCGAAGCGGCTGGATATCACAATTACACCGACTGATATCAGCACTGCCGTTGAAGTTATTGAAAAGCGGAACCGGATACCGGCGGGACAGTTCCAGCAGGCAATGGAGTCCAATGGCGTTCCCTTCGAATCAGTGATGGATCAGATCCGCGCCGATATTGCCTGGAACAAGATTGTCGGTCGCAGGATCGCCAGCCAGATCACTCTGGATGATGTTGAGGTTCGGGAAGCAACCGAGCGTTTCAAGTCAGTCATGGGCAAGCCCGAGAATAATTACAGTGAAATTTTTCTGTCCACTTCCCCGCCGGCTGATCGCTCAGCCGTTGAGCAACTGGCTGATCGCCTGATCAATCAGATCCGGGATGGTGCGCCCTTTGTCGAGGCAGCACGGCAATTTTCTCAGTCGGCTTATGCTTCTGAAGGCGGTGTCGTGGGCTGGGTCGCTCCGGGAGATACAGAGCCGGAAATTGAGGCGGCCCTGAATCGCCTGGAACCGGGAGAGGTCGCTGGCCCGGTCGAGACAATCGGAGGACTGGCCATTCTGCGTCTGAATGACCGGAGAATGATCGGTGGTACCCCTTCGGTTACCATCGACCTGAGCCAGGCCATCGTTGAATTGCCGGCAAATGCCAGTCAGGCCGATATCGACAAGGCCAGAGGTACCGCCAGTCAGATCGCGGCGCAGGCTGTTACCTGCGAACAGTTCGGACAGCTGGGGCAGCAGCTTGGCTCATCGCTGTCGGGTCCGTTGGGTAAATTGCAGCTTCAGGAAATGCCGCAGGCTATTGCCAGTGTTGTCGGCCAGCTTGCTACAGGGCAAAGCAGCCGCCCGGTCAGAACCGATGCGGGGATTGCCGTCTACAGGGTTTGTGACCGCACGGAAGAAAAAAACGAGATATCGGAGGAACAGGTCCGGGATCGTATGCGCCTTCAGCGCCTGCAACTTCGTGCTGAACGCTATCTGCAGGATTTGCGTCGCGCGGCATTTGTGGAAATCCGTCTCTGAGTGATCTGTCACATATCCGGTTACCGCTTGCCGTTACCATGGGAGATCCGGCAGGCATTGGCGGTGAAATACTGTTGGCTGCCTGGAAGGCGTTGCGCGGAAGCGACAGCAGCTTTTTTGCAATCGATGACCCTGAACGGCTTCGGAAGCTCGCCAGCCATCTGGGATGGGATATCGAGATAGCTGAAATCTCCGGCCCGCAGGATACTGCCGCTGTTTTTCCGGATGCTTTGCCCGTTTTTGTGCGGCGACTGCCTCATCCGGTGGTGCCCGGACAGGGTGACAGCCGTAATGGCAGGGTTGTCATCGATGCCATAGAGACCGCAGTCCAGATGGCGACAGCAGGACAGATCGGGGGGCTGGTGACCAACCCGATCAACAAGGCGGTACTTTACGGTGCCGGTTTTACCTATCCCGGTCATACCGAATTTCTGACAGCACTGGCCGGTGTCGAGACCCCGCTGATGATGCTGGCGAACAGCGAACTGCGTGTGGTCCCTGTCTCCATTCACGAATCGCTGCGGAATGCGGTGATGAACCTGTCAATTGATGCGATTGTTCGCAAAGCGCGTATTACGGACCGTGCCTTGAGAGAGGACTTTGGCATCGCTGAACCCAGGCTGGCAGTTGCAGGGCTGAACCCGCATGCGGGCGAGGGCGGGGCGATGGGCACCGAAGAACAGACTATCGTAGGGCCGGCGATTGATATTCTGCGATCCGAAGGCGTCAACGCAATCGGACCAATGCCACCGGATACGATGTTCCATGCCGCAGCCCGGCGCGGTTATGACGTGGCGATCTGCATGTATCACGATCAGGCACTGATCCCTCTGAAAACCATCGACTTTGACGGCGGTGTGAATGTGACCCTCGGGTTGCCGTTTGTCCGGACCAGCCCCGATCACGGGACCGCCTTCGATATTGCGGGTACAGGCAAGGCTAATCCTGAAAGCCTGATTGCTGCAATCAGGCTGGCGTCCGATATTGCCGCTAACCGGACGCAACTGCGAAGATGAGTTCTCATCTGGATGATTTGCCGCCGATCCGCGAGCAACTGGCCCGGTATGGGCTGCTGGCGAAGAAGTCGTTCGGGCAGCATTTTCTGCTGGATCTGAATCTGACAGGACGGATCGCCCGCGCCGCAGGTGATCTGAGCCGGGGCAGTTGTGTTGAAATTGGTCCGGGACCGGGCGGTCTGACCCGGGCCTTGCTTGCCGCCGGAGCGGCCGAGGTGATCGTCGTCGAAAAGGATCTGAGGTTTCGGCCTGTTCTGGATGAGATCGGAGCCTGTTGTCCCGGGCGTCTGGAGATCATCGAAGCCGATGCGCTGAAGACGCAGACACATGAACTGGGAACTGCCCCGCGCCGGGTCATTGCCAATCTGCCTTACAATATCTCGACACCTCTGCTGATCGGCTGGCTCCGCCATATCGCGGATTTCGAGAGCCTGACGCTGATGTTCCAGAAGGAAGTTGCACAACGTATTGCCGCCGCACCGGGCAGCAGCAATTACGGGCGCCTGTCCGTCATGACCCAGTGGCTTTGTCATGCTGAAATTCTGTTTGATGTGCCAGCCCGTGCCTTCACCCCGCCACCGAAAGTGGACAGCGCAATCATCCAGTTGCATCCGAAAGAGAACCCGCCGGATGCAGCGACCTTTGCGAGAATGGAACAAACCGTCGCCCGGGCCTTCAATCAGCGCCGCAAGATGGTTCGTTCCAGCCTCAAAGGCTATGATTTCGAGGCGGCGGGTATCGACCCGACAGTCCGGGCAGAACAATTATCCGTAGATGATTTCCTGCGGCTGAGCAGGGCCTCTGACTGAGACCCTAGCTGTCGCGCATATCGTTGGTGAAATCAGCCAGCCCGATCTGCCGTTCACGTTTCAGGCGCTCTGCTGCAAGAATGGAGCGGGCGCTGGAAATGCTGCGGTTAAGGTCGTCATTCACGATGACATAGTCATATTCCGACCAGTGTGACATTTCGTCGAGCGCCTTCGCCATCCGTCCCCTGACGACCTCGTCGCTGTCCTGCGCCCGGCTGCGCAACCTGCGTTCCAGTTCCGCGACGGAAGGCGGCATGATGAAGACACGAACCAGATCCCTCGGTGCTTTCTCGGAAAGCTGCTGTGTTCCCTGCCAGTCGATGTCGAACAGAACGTCGCGGCCTTTTTTCAGGGCTTCCTCAACCTGAAGCCGAGGGGTGCCATAGTAGTTGTCGAACACCTTCGCATGTTCCAGCAGCCCGTCATTGGCAACCAGATTGTGGAATTCGGGTTTCTCGATGAAGTGATAATGCATCCCGTCAACTTCAGAGGCTCTCGGTGTGCGGGTTGTTACGGAAACCGACATCGTCAGGTTGTCGTCGTTATCCAGCAGAGAGCGGGAAATCGTGCTCTTACCGGCACCGGAAGGCGACGAAAGCACCAGCATCAGGCCACGACGTCTTATCTGCATCATCATATTTCCTTATTCGACATTCTGGACCTGTTCGCGGAATTGCTCGATCACGGATTTCAGGTTCATCCCGATCCCGGTCAGTTCCACATCGTTGGCCTTGGAGCAGAGGGTGTTGGCTTCCCGGTTCAGTTCCTGACAGAGAAAATCAAGTTTCCGGCCAATCTGGCCCCCGTCCTTCAGTAGCTGGCCGGCGGCATCACAATGAGCTTTCAGCCGGTCGAGTTCTTCGCGAATGTCGGCTTTTGCGGCGAGCAGCAAGGCTTCCTGGCCAAGTTTCTCACTATCAAACCGGTCATCGTTTCTGGTCAGTCGTTCGATTGACTCGCGCAATCGCTGGAGGAAAATTTCGGGTCTTTCCTCTGACCGGGCTTTTGCGGCCTCTGTCAGTGAGCGTATGTCGGCAAGGAAGGAGGTGAGGAGTTGTTGCAGGGCGCTGCCTTCAACCTGCCGCATGTCGACCAGTGCTCTCAGTGCTTCACTGAACAGATCACCTGCTGCGGTAATATCCTCTTCGCGCCATCTCGGACCGTCTGAAGGGGCGTCTGACATATCCAGAACACCACGAACCGAAGCAAGCACATCAAGACGTGGAGGGGCGCTGCCGGTCTCGCGGGCCATCTCTGCGCAGGTGTCGAACAGTTCACGCAGCAGTTCACGATTGATCTGACAGGTGGGGGCGGCGGCCTCTTTCTGCACCGTCAGGTTCGCGGTGAGATTCCCCCGCCCGAGCTGCTGGTCCGCCAGCTTGCGGCATTTCAGTTCAGTCGCTTCAAAGCCGCCGGGCATACGGAAGCGGATGTCGAGGCCTTTGCCGTTGACGCTTTTCAGTTCCCAGACAAACCGGGTTCCGTCGATTTCCGTCTCGGACCGGGCAAACCCGGTCATGCTCAGCACCTTCGCCATATCTTCCTCGCATCGTGAGGCTCTTCTATAGGATGACATTCCGGTCCGGAAAAGGATTGCGTTGATCGGCAAAGCACCGCAATTCTTGCCCCATGCTGATCAGAACGCTCTCCATGCTCATTCTTTGTGCCACGCTTGTTGCCTGTGCCGTTATCCCGCAGGCGCCGGAAATGGCCCTGCAGGATTTACGGTTGCGACAGGCTGATGGCGAGTTGATTCCTGTCACCGGGATATTCAGGGCGGCAACTATCGGCGAGTCCGCGGGACGGGGAACGCCGGAGGGTATTATCGCACGCAAGGATCTTGGCCCGGTTCTCGACTGGCTGGCGTCACATGATGCGAATAATGACGGTTACCTGCATACTGACGAACTGAATGCGGCCTGGATATTACTGGCTGCCTGGTCTGTAACAGGACGCCCCTATGAGGCCAGCAGCCTGACTGACAGCAAGGGAATCACAGTCAGAATGCTGTCATTGTCGGCTGAGGACCGCGACTGGCTCGGCAAGATCATCGAGAGGGATCCGGCAACAGCCAGATTGCTGTCAGAGGCGCGGTTACGGCTGGCACTGGCAAAGGACAGCCGGATGACAACACAGAGTCTGTTCATCGGGCCATGGTTTTGAGTGGCAAACCTGCATCCATCCTGATTACAGGGGCCTCCAGCGGTATCGGTGAGGCACTGGCCTGTGCTTATGCAGCCCCTGACGTGAGCCTGTTCCTGTCCGGGCGTGACCCGGAAAGACTGGAACAGGTCGCAAATCGTTGCCGGGAATTGGGCAGCATGGTCGATGCCGCTGTCATAGATGTGACAGATCGTGAGGCAATGGACCGGTGGATATCTGCGTCGGATGATGTCCGCCCGCTTGATCTGGTTATTGCCAATGCCGGTATTTCCGGCGGGTCAGGCAGCGGGACAGAGACAACAGCCATCATGCGCCGGATTATGGACGTCAATGTAGGTGGTGTCCTGAACACAATCGACCTTCCGCTGCGCCGGATGGCGGAGAGAGGGCACGGCCAGATCGCGCTGGTGGCCTCTCTGGCGGGATATCGGGGATTGCCCAGTGCCCCGGCCTATTCAGCTTCCAAGGCGGCTGTACGGGCTCTGGGGGGCGGTCTGAGGCCGGTTTATGCCACACGGAATGTTCGTGTGAATGTCATCTGCCCGGGATTTGTTGTAAGCCGGATTACCGACAGCAACAGTTTTCCCATGCCGATGCTGATGCCGGCGGACAAGGCGGCAAAGATCATCCGGTCCGGACTGGGGCGTAATCAGGCGACGATTGCATTCCCCTGGCCAATGGCGTTCTCGGGCTGGCTGCTGGGGGCTTTGCCGGGCTGGGCTGCAGCCCCCTTGCTGAGACGCATGCCGGCAAAATCACCGGACTGCGGCTAGGTCTTCACTCTTCAACCTCTTTCAGACTGAGGCTGAGGGCGGCACCGGCTATGGCCATCGCAGACAACATCAGCAGGGCATAGGCAATCGACAGCGAGGCGACGAGGGCGCTGATACCGCCGATGGCCAGCAGCACCAGACCAATGATCGTGTTGCTGACGGCAACATAGGATGACCGGGTGTCACTGGTGGCTATATCGACAACATAGGTTTTCCGGCCCAGTCGGACACCGGCATGCCCAAGTCCCAGAATGAAGACTGCGACGGCGAAACTGTAGGGCGATGTAAGAAGCACTGAGTTGCTGAGATCAAGCAATCCGATTGCGATACCGGTAAGCCCGGCCATCATTCCGCCGGCAACCATGACCAGGCGGCTGGAGACATCAGATAATCTCCCCCATACAGGGGCACTGAGAGCCCCGGCAAGGGCAGAACCAACCATCAGCCCTCCCAGACCCTGAAGACCGTCAACACCGGACGACTGGGCCAGTACGGCAAAATACGGGCCGGACAGGGCGGTCCCCAGCAGCAGGGCGCGGGACAGGACGAATTTGCCGAAGTCCGGATCATCAAACACCAGTTTCAGGCTCTCAATGGCAACGGCAGCGGCATTTCCGCCGCCACCCGTTGATCCGGGGGCTTCCGGCAGCAGGGCGTAAACCACGGCCCCGGCCAGCCAGAGGGCAGCGGAGATGATCAGGGCCTGTGACAGTATGGTCACGGAACGTCCGTCACCTGTCAGATTAAGCCAGATACCAAAGGCCAGAATGACAAAAGCGGATGCACTGGTTGCATAGCCGCTCAGGGTTCCCCTGCGTCCTCTGGATACGGTTTTCCCGAGCACATCCTTGGCGGCAATTGAGCAGATGCCTCGTGACAGGCTGAACAGAATCACCAGCCCGACGACGGACCATCCGGCGGTGGCACCTTCCAGCGTCAGAAACACCGTAGCTGTTGCGAAAACCGCAATTCCCTGCAGAACGGCACCAACGACCCAGAACCATTTGCGCACAGGTCTTCGCCGGATGAAGGCTGCGACGATGAGCTGTGGCGCCATAGAGAGGGATTCGCGAAGCGGGGCAATCAGAGAAATAGCGGCACCGGGTGCGCCAACTGCTGACATCAGCCAGGCCAGAACCACCTTCACATCCATCAGCCCGTCGCCGATTTTGGTCAGAACCTGAGCGATCAGCTGAAGCGTGAAGCTGACGGGCTGTGCATCACAGGCACTGTCCGGAATATCTTTGCAGACGCGGGCATCTTCGTCCCCGGTCAGGATTTCGTATATGTTGGTGGCAGCGACCCGGGATGCGTTGCCGGATGCAGTCTCGCTGGTCATTATATCCGCTCTTTCGGCTCGATTATGATTTGTCGTATTTTCCACTACAGATTTGATTACCGCTCAGGGGAGAGACAAGCTTGAATTCGTCAACCAGTCTCCGGTTATTCGGAGCAACCTACAGTGTTTATACACGGATTGCCCGGCTGGCATTACTGGAGAAGTCTGTCCCGTTCGAGTTCGTCGCCTTCGATATCTACGACCCCGGGACATTCCCGGACGGTTATACGGATCTGCATCCGTTCCGGAAAATTCCGGCATTGCAGCATGGTGGCGTGGGCCTTCATGAAACACAGGCTATCACCCGCTATGTGGACCGGGCACTGGATGGCCCGAGCCTGCAACCATCGGATCCTGTGGCGGCGGCCTGGTGTGACTGCGTTGTTGCCATGAATGATGCTTACGGGTTTTCGGCTCTCATCAAAGGGGTTTATGTCGAGCGGATCAGCAAACCGGCGCGGGGACAGGCCTGTGATGAGTCCGTGGTCGGGGCATCACTTGATATTGCCGACAAGTACCTGCGCCGTCTGACTGAAGGCAGGGCCGGACGGGACTGGCTTGCCGCCGATAATGTGACGCTGGCAGATATCCACAGCTATCCGATGATCCGGTATCTCTGGCTGGAACCGGATGGCCGAAAGCTGATTGAGAAGCACCCCGGGATCAATGAATGGATGATCAGATTCAGTGAACGCCGGTCGGCACGGGAAACCCTGCCTCCGGCAGAGGCCGCTGCACAGTAACAGGACATTCGCAATGCAGGACCAGGAGCCGGAAAAACACTCCGGCTTGCTCCTTGCCCCGGTCTGGAGAATGATGTCCGGAGATATCGCCATCGGAGGTTTCGGCATATGAATGAATCAGAATTTCGGTCCGCTGCGGAGCAGGGGGGCTTTGAGGTACCTGTCGCCAAGTCCAAGGCCGCAGGGGTGTTTAATGACACGCATACCCACGATGATGACGTTTTCCTGTTGATAACCGGCGGCGAGATCGTGATCGAACTGGAGGGTGAACGGCGTGTCTGTGGCCCGGGGGACAGCATTATGGTTGCGGGAAATGTTCCGCATACTGAACGGGTCAGTGCCGAGGGTGTTTCCTATCTGGCAACCAGGCGGGCGGGCGGATCCTGACATTGTCAGCCCTGCTGAAAGGGACGTAATTCCAGAGACTGGACCGCCCTTCTGTCGTTCGGATGATGTCAGTTATTGCCCTGTTGCTGGCTGCGCAGTCGTCGCCATTTTGCGACATTCCGGTTATGGTCTGCCAGCGACGTTGCGAAAGCATGGCCACCTTGACCGTCGGCAACAAAGTACAGGTAATTGCTTTCCGCCGGGTTGAGGACGGCCTCAATGGCGGCGCGTCCGGGGTTGGCGATTGGCCCCGGCGGCAGTCCGGCATTGCGGTAGGTGTTATAGGGCGAATCAATGGCCAGGTCGGCTTTTGAAATGCTGCGGCCAAGCGGGCCGGAGCCGTTGGTGACGGCATAGACGACCGTCGGATCCGATTGCAGGCGCATTCCCCTGTTGAGGCGATTGATGAATACCGATGCGACCAGCGCACGTTCCTGTGCGACGCCGGTTTCCTTTTCGATGATGGAGGCCAGTATCAGCGCCTCTTCCGGTGTCCTGATCGGTAATCCTTCGACACGGGTGGGCCACAGTTCGTCGAGTGCGCTATTTGAAGCCGACTTCATTCGCTGGACCAGCGCGCCCCGGTCGTCACCATAGGTGAAATAGTAGGTTTCCGGCATCAGCATGCCTTCATCGACCGACGCCGGTGTCTGGCCGGTCAGTCCGTCGGTTATGTCGATGATGTTCAGCACCTGCTGCGTGGTCAGGCCTTCCGGAATGGTGATGCGGCGGCGTACCGGCTGGGCGTTCAGCAGTACCGACATGACGGTGTGGGCGCTGGCACCGGCAGGGAACATGAACTCGCCGGCGCGAAGCCCGCGCTGTGCGTCTTCCAGCCGGACACCGATTCGGAAAACAAGGGGATTGGTGATGACGCCTTCGCGATGAAGCAGATTGGCGATTCCTTCAACACCGGTGCCGCGCGGGATAACGAGGTTCTTGTCGGTGGACAGCGGGCCGGATTTGTTGAACTCACCTTGTACCCAAAAAAATGCGCCGCCAGCCAGAATGGCTGCGACGCATATCAGGAGAAAGACAATGCGCAGGAAACCGATCACGCAAATTCCTTGAAGATCACCGTTGCATTGGTACCGCCGAAGCCGAACGAGTTCGACAATACGGCACGGATCCGGCGTTCCTTGGCTTGTTTGGGCACCAGATCAACCCCGACACAACCATCAGACGGATCATCAAGATTGAGTGTCGGCGGCGCAACCTGGTCGCGAATGGCAAGAATTGAGAAAATTCCCTCAACGGCACCGGCAGCACCCAGCAAATGCCCGATGGCTGATTTTGTTGATGACATCGAGATGTCTGACATCGCACCATCAAACAGCCGGGTAACAGCCCCGAGCTCGATTTCATCCCCCAGCGGCGTCGATGTGCCGTGGGCATTGATGTAATCAATATCCGTGGTGTTCAGCTCGGCACTGCGGAGAGCTGCCTGCATGGAGCGGAAACCGCCATTGCCGTCAGCCGCCGGAGCGGTGATGTGATAGGCATCACCTGACAGCCCGTAACCGACGACTTCAGCATAAATTTTCGCACCACGGGCCTTTGCGTGTTCCAGTTCCTCAAGAACCAGTACGCCGGCCCCTTCACCCATGACGAAGCCGTCACGGCCCTTGTCATAGGGGCGGGATGCCTGTTCCGGTGTATCATTATATTTCGTGGAGAGCGCCTTTAGTGACGAGAACCCGGCGATACCTACGGGGCAAATTGCCGCTTCTGCGCCGCCAGCGACCATGACATCTGCATCGCCATAGCGGATCAGCCGCATGGCGTCACCAATGGCATGCGCTCCGGTCGAACAGGCGGTAACGACTGAATGGTTCGGTCCCTTGAATCCGTACCGAATGGAAACATTACCGGACGCAAGATTGATCAGCGCTGCCGGAATGAAGAAGGGACTGACACGTTTGCCGTTATGAAAATCAACGGAAGTACGTTCAATCTCCGGCAATCCGCCGATCCCGGAACCGATCATGACGCCGGTTCGCAACAGGGATTCCTCGTCTTCGGGCATCCATCCGGAATCTTCGACGGCTTCCTGTGCAGCGGCCATCGCAAAGATCACGAATGCATCCATCTTCCGCTGCTCTTTCGGCAGGATGAAGTTGTCTGCGTTGAAATTGCCTTCACCATCACCCAGTGGCACATCACCGGCTACCTTGGAAGGAAGCCGTTCCGTGTCGAATTTTGTGATGGAGGTAATCCCGGACTCACCATTGAGCATCCGCTGCCAGGTCGTTTTCACGCCTGCACCAAGCGGCGTCACGGCGCCCATTCCCGTAACTACGACTCTACGCATTGTTTCTTCCGGTCTGTCGATCGGAAAACGGCGCGGCAGTGATTCCGCCGCGCCAGTCCCGGATCAGGAGTTGCTCTCGATGTAGGAAATCGCATCCTTGACCGTCAGAATTTTTTCCGCCGCGTCATCAGGGATTTCGCAACCGAACTCTTCTTCGAAAGCCATAACGAGTTCGACTGTATCCAGGCTATCGGCGCCCAGGTCATCGATGAAGCTGGCGTTCTCGGTCACCTTTGCTTCTTCAACGCCGAGATGCTCGACAACAATCTTCTTTACCCGATCACCTACATCACTCATGTCAGATTTCCTTGTTCCTGAACTGTTATATTAGCAGCATTGTTCGCTATATGCGCCCGCCGCCCGGAAAGCGGGCGGTTAGGTATCATATGTCTTCTAGCTTGGCCAGCGCCACGGCCAAACATCAGATCATGGCCATTCCACCATTTATATGAAGGGTTTGGCCAGTCACATATCCGGCTTCGTCGGATGCAAGATAGAGCGCACCGGCAGCAATATCATCAATCGAGCCGAATCGGCCTGCCGGAATGACGCCCTGCATGCGGGACTTCTGCTCATCATTCAGCGCATCGGTCATGGCGGTTTCAATGAAACCCGGTGCGATGCAGTTAACGGTAATGCCCCGCGATGCAACCTCTGCCGCGAGGGATTTTGACATACCGATCATGCCGGCTTTTGAGGCGGCATAATTGGTCTGGCCGGGGTTGCCGGTCACGCCAACAACGGAGGTAATATTCACAATCCGGCCGAATCGCTGCTTCATGAGCGTGCGCAGGCTGGCCTGCGACAGGCGGAAGGCGGCGGTGAGGTTGACGGTGAGGACCTGTTCCCAGTCTTCGGGTTTCATGCGCATGGCAAGCCCGTCACGGGTCAGTCCGGCATTGTTGACGAGAATGTGGAGGCCACCCATGGCAGCCTCAGCCTGGCCGGGGAGAGCGGATACCGCTTCCATGTCCGACAGGTTACAGGGCGTGATATGGCATCGCTCACCCAGTTCACCAGCCAGTGTTTCCAGGGCTTCGCGCCGGGTGCCGGACAGGGCGACAGTGGCCCCGGCTGCATGCAGTGCAGAAGCAATGGCACCGCCGATACCGCCGGATGCGCCGGTAACCAGTGCGCATTTTCCAGTCAGATCAAACATATCTTCTTTATCCTTCTCGGCTGCAACGGTGATCTCCGAAGCCGTTATTTCTGCCGGGAGACTGCAAACCCCCGGCCCTGTTATCGCTGCTGGTCAGAGAGTTGCCAGCAATGTCTCAATATCATCAGGCCCCTGAACGGAGATGCCCGTCAGCTCACGGTCAATCCGGCGAACAAGGCCGGTCAGCACTTTTCCAGACCCGACTTCAATCAACGTGTCCACGCCTTTTGCCTTCATGGCGAGGACTGATTCGCGCCATCTTACCATGCCGGTTACCTGCTTGAACAACAGGGCGCGGATTTCATCGGGGTCGGTGACTTCGTCAGCCGTAACATTTGCGATAAGTCGCGGATTCGGCGGGGTGATCGATGTCTCGGCCAGGGCTGCCTGCATGACATCGGCGGCGGGGGCCATCAATGCGCAATGGAACGGTGCGCTGACAGGCAGCAGGACGCTGCGTTTTGCGCCGGCTTCTCCGGCGAGGACAACTGCGCGTTCGACAGCAGCACGCGAGCCACTGACGACGACCTGACCATCTGAATTGTCGTTGGCGATATCGCAGACCTCGTCTCCGGCCGCCTCGCGGGCGATCTCGGCGACCTTGTCGATATCAAGGCCCAGCAGGGCGGCCATGGCACCTTCGCCAACCGGGACAGCTTCCTGCATGGCCTTGCCACGTGTCTTCAGAAGACGCGCTGCGTCAGCCACACCAAATGCACCGGCGGCGGCAAGGGCGGAATATTCACCGAGGGAATGACCGGCGACAAAGTCCGCCTTGTCAGCGATGACGATACCGCCATCTTTCTCCAGCACCCGGATCAGGGCCATGGAAACAGCCATCAGGGCGGGCTGGGCATTTTCGGTCAGTGTCAGTTCATCTTCCGGCCCTTCAAACATCAGCTTTGAGAGCTTCTGCGACAGGGCGTCATCGACTTCTTCAAATACTTCCCGGGCGACCGGTGAAGCTTCGGCGAGCACCTTGCCCATGCCGACAGCCTGCGAACCCTGACCCGGAAATACAAAAGCACGGGACATATGGCGTGTCCTTCCTTCAAAGTCTTTTTTGATTCAGCCTGATTACCCTTGCGGCTGCGATGGCGCAAGCGCTTGCACCGGGGTCGCCTATCTGTATATTGCGCGGCTTCAATAACCCTTGCCGGCGCTGTGTCGGCTATGGCGCGTGCTGCGTTGCCTGAGAAAATCCGTAAGGGAGTTTACGAATGCCTTTATACGAAACCGTTATGATTGCGCGCCAGGATATTTCCGGCGCTCAGGCCGAGGGCCTTATCGAGACCTTCTCGACCCTCATCGGCGAACAGGGTGGCAGTGTCACCAAGAATGAATACTGGGGCCTGAAATCCCTCGCTTACCGCATGGACAAGAACCGTAAGGGTCATTACGCGCTGATGAATATCGACGCACCGGCCCCGGCTATTGCCGAGATGGAGCGCCAGATGCGTCTGAATGAAGACGTGCTGCGTTATCTGACAATCCGTGTTGAAGAACATGAAACAGAGCCGTCAGCGATGATGAAGTCTCGCGGTAGCCGTGATGACCGTCCGCGCCGCGATAACGATGATCGCCCGCGCCGTGACAACAGTGAAGACCGCCCGCGTCGGGAAAACAACGATGCGCCGGCAAAAGCCAGCGAAGGAGATAAGGCATGAGCACCTCACCTCGTCGTCCGTTTTTTCGTCGCCGCAAATCCTGCCCGTTCACCGGTGATAATGCACCGAAGATCGATTACAAGGATGTGAAGCTGCTGAGCCGCTACATTTCCGAACGTGGCAAGATTGTACCGAGCCGCATTACTGCTGTTTCCGGTAAGAAGCAGCGTGAACTGGCCCGCGCCATCAAGCGCGCCCGCTATATCGGTCTGCTGCCTTACGTGGTTAAGTAAGCAGTCGGTTCCGGCACCGGACAGGTGGCGGTGGAGAAGGCATGTGAGTGATGCACAGGGAAATCGGCATAGCGATCGCCGCAGGGTTGGCCAGCGCCATGATTATGGTGCTGCCGGCCTATGCCGTTCCGTTTGCACTGCTCGCTCCGTTTTTTCCGCTTCCGCTTCTGTTGTGCGGTCTGGCGCGCGGCGCCACGACCGGTGCAATAGCGCTCTGCGTCTTCGGTCTTGCAATGGCGGTACTCAGCCCGGCGGCGTCGGTTCTTCCGCTCGTCGCCATTTACGGATTACCGGCCCTGCTGGTGGTCTGGCTGGCATTGCAGCAGAAAGCCGATGCGGATGGACAGGTGAGCTTTGCGCCTCCTGGTCATGTCGTGTCGTCACTGGCGATTTATTGTGTCGCCGGGTTTCTGGCAGCGGTAGTGTTTTCAGGCGGGCCACAGGCCATTCTGGATTTTCTGCGAAGCTTCACCGACGGTTTCATGTCTGCTTTCGGGCAGGCACTGGACACGCAGGGCGCAACCATGCAGCCGGAAGATGTGGCGAAGATGTCCGAAACGCTGGCAGCGACTTTGCCGGCCGCAGCCATCGTCTACACGTCACTGATGTATCTGGTGAACGCGGTATTTGCGCAGAGCATTCTGGCGAAGCGAAATCTGGCGATCCGGCCAACACCCGTCTACCGGACATTCTGGCTGCCGTCATGGTTGCTGATCGCGTTCGGGGCGTCACTGGCGGGATGGCTTCTGCTGGACGGAACCGCAGGGTTTATCCTGCTGACCGTGACAGCGGCGCTGGCTCTTCCGTTTTTTCTGCAGGGGCTGGCGGTGATGCATGTGCTGACCCGGGGGCTTCCGGGGCGGGGACTGTGGCTGTTTCTTTTCTATCTTTTGCTGGTGCTAATCACCGGCGTTTCGGTTGTGCTGGTAACAGCACTTGGAGTTGTTGATCACCTGACGGGTCTGAGGGCGCGAGCAAGCGCTTCCCGGCCGTCTGACGAGGAGTAGTACTATGGAAGTCGTGCTTTTGGAGAGGGTCGAGAAACTCGGCCAGATGGGCGATGTGGTAACGGTAAAGCCGGGCTTTGCCCGTAACTTTCTGCTGCCGCAGAACAAGGCGCTGCGCGCCAACAAGGCAAACCTGGCCTATTTCGAAAGCCAGCGGGTACAGCTTGAAGCTGTCAACCTTGAGCGTCGCAAGGAAGCGGAAGCCGTTGCCGCACAGGTTGACGGCCGCGAGATCGTGATGGTTCGCCAGGCTGGTGAAAGCGGTCAGCTCTACGGTTCGGTATCGGCCCGTGATATTGCTGACAGTGCCCGGGAAACCGGTTTCATGGTTGGCCGCAGCCAGGTCGATCTGAACCAGCCGATCAAGGAACTGGGCCGCTATAACATCCGGATCATCCTGCATCCGGAAGTCGATGCGACCATCCTGATCAATGTCGCCCGTTCGGCAGAAGATGCCGAAGCGCAGAAGATTGCTTCGGAACAGGCTGCAGAAGCCGATCTGCTGGCTGAAACCGATGACGTTCAGGCTGAACTCGAAGAGATTGAAGCAGAAGCTGCTGACGCTGTTGAAGAAGACGACAGCAAGGCCAGCTAAGCCTCAGACTGATATGATCCGTGGCCGGGTGTGATATCCGGCCACGGTGATCTGTAAAATAAAACAGGACGCGGTTTATTCCGTGCCCTGTTTTTTTATGGATGACTGGTTCAGATGAAAAGCCGGGCTGTACAGAATCAGCAAACAACAAAACCCGCCTCAGGGAACACCCGGGCGGGTTTGATGCGAGCGGAGATGGAGTCTCCCTCGTGCAGGTCTTCGGAAGACTAGAAGCCTTCGCGTTCCAGGCGCTTGCGCTCGAGCTTACGGGCGCGGCGAACGGCCTCAGCACGCTCACGGGCACGCTTTTCAGACGGCTTTTCGTAGGAACGGCGGAGTTTCATTTCCCGGAAAACACCCTCGCGCTGCATTTTCTTTTTCAGCGCCTTCAGGGCTTGATCGACATTATTGTCGCGAACAGAGACTTGCACGTGCAGACAGCTCCTTCCAAGCTTGCGAATACTAAAAGACGGCGAAAAACATATCCGCCGTCTTGATCAAGCTGCGTGTATAGGCGTTTTCGCCCATAGCGCAAGAGTTTTTCAGCAGAAAAGGGACGGCTACGGCTGACAATTTATGGCAATTCTTAAAATCGCACGTATGGGACATGCTGTCCTGCGTAAAGCCGCAGATCCTGTGGAAGACCCGACCGCCACCAGCATTCGGGGGCTGGTCGCGGATATGCTTGAGACACTGGCAGATGCCGGAGGTGTCGGGCTGGCTGCCCCGCAGGTCCATATACCGCTGCGGCTGATGATTTTCTTTGTTCCGGAAACGCGGGTCGAACTGCCGGAAGATCCGGATGACAGCGCGCAGGATATGACCGTTCTGGTGAATCCGGGATATGAACCATTATCTGAGGAGACCTCGCTGGGCTGGGAGGCCTGCCTGTCGGTGCCGGGACTGACGGGGGCCGTTCCCCGCTATACCCGTATCCGGTATTGGGGGACCGGTCTTGACGGCTCACGGATTGAGCGGCGCGCCAGTGGCTTCCATGCGAGGGTGTTCCAGCATGAATATGATCATCTTGACGGGGTGCTCTATCCGCAGCGGCTGAATGATCCGTCGCTGTTCGGGTTTGCCGAGGAAATCCGGCGCGATCCGCCGTCATTGCGTCCGGACTGAGGGGCATTCACCCTTGGCGGAAACGGTAATTGATGCCATATCAGAATGATGACTGATACTTTGCACGATGATACCCGTGAGCGGCTGATGGCTGCTTTGTTGCCAAATGTGGCCTTCGATGGCTGGACGATGACGGCGTTACGCCATGCGGCGACAGATGCCGGCGTCAGCGATCATGAATTGCTGTTGGCTTTCCCCAACGGTGCAATGGATGCCCTGCTATACAGCATTCGCCGGGCAGATAGCCGGATGCTGGAACAGCTGGCGAAAATGCCACTGGACGAGATGCGTATCCGCGACCGCATCACGACGGCAGTCCGGATCCGGCTGGAGAATGAGCCGGACAAGGAGGCCGTGCGTCGTGGCGTGACGCTGCTTGCGCAGCCGCAGAACGCGCCGGTCGCGGCAAAGCTGACCTGGGCGACGGTTGATGCGATCTGGCGGGCCTGTGGCGACCGCAGCCATGATTATAATTACTATACCAAGCGGGGCCTGTTGTCCGGCGTCTGGACATCAACATTGTTGTACTGGCTGAACGACCGGTCAGAGGGGGATGCAGCTACCTGGGCTTTCCTCGACCGGCGGATTGGTGATGTCATGCGCATCCCGAAACTGACGGCGCCGTTCAAGAAGGCTGCCGCCCGTTTCCCCTCGCCGTTACGGGTGCTGGAACGATTGCGGGCGGGTAACCCGTTTCCCTCCCGCCGGGCCAGTGGTCCGACTGACTAGCTGGCCCGGGCGGGCTTCCGTCTCTTCCTCATGGCGTCCCGGCGAAAGACGGGAATTAGCGGCTAACAGGTCGTCAACTTTCTGGCCAGTGCAACGAACTCCTGTGCTGCGACTGAATGATCTGTTGTGCGGACGGCGATCCAGATCGGGGCTTTCAGACTGATGTCCGGGGCCAGTTCACAAAAGACCACCCCATCCATGCCAAGCTGCCGCAGCGAGGCGGGGGCTATGGTGACGCCAAGACCGGCCGCAACCAGATTCAGAGTAGAGACGATACGGGGTGCCTGTTGTGCAATCACCGGCTCGAATCCGGCTGAGCTACAGGCTTCCATGATAGCGTCATACAGGCCCTGACCTGCCGCCCGGCGGTACAGAATGAGGGGCTCATCTGCCAGTTCATGCAACCCGACCGGGGTGCGTTGCCCAGCCAGCCTGTGATCCTGCGGGATGGCCAGCAACATCGGTTCCTGTACCAGAAGGTGTAGCACAAGCCCGGTCCGGTCAGCGATGGGTGAACGTACAAAGGCGATATCCAGTCGTTCTGCCTTCAGTGCTTCAGCCATTTCTGCCGTGCCGGCTTCTTCCAGTATCAGTTCCACTTTTGGAAAACGCTCACGATAGCGCCGGATGATCTGTGGCACGAAGGGGTGAAAGGGTGAGGAACTGGTAAAGCCGACCGACAGGGCGCCTTCCTCTCCGCGTGCCGTGCGTTTGGTTTTGGCGATGGCTTCTTCAACTCCACTGATAATGGCCCGGGCTTCCGGCAGCAGGGCACGGCCTGCCTCTGTCAGTTCAACACCACGGGGCAGGCGGCGAAACAGCTGAACATTCAGTTCCGTTTCCATGGCCTTGATCTGCTGACTGAGCGGCGGCTGCTGAATGCCAAGTCGCTCTGCTGCTCGGGTAATATGGCCCTCCTCGGCTACAGCGAGGAAATATCTGAAATGACGAAGATCCATTTCTCATATCTAGATCATATGAAAAATGCGGTAAACATATATTGGATTCATAAAAACATACCGGGTAGCGTTTGTTTAGGACGAGGCACCTGACGGTCGTCCTGATTGTTTCCGTCCCATACAGGATGGGTCTACCCTCTCGAACAGGTGATAAGGACGACAGATATGGAATCCCTGATTTGCGATATGCTGGAATGGCTGGAGGCTGAACCGCGCAGCTATGACGAGGTTATGTCTGCCTGGCGTACATCCTGCCCGCGACTGACGGTCTGGGAAGATGCCTGGGATCAGGGACTGGTCAGCCGTCACCGGCTGGAAAGCGGTCAGATCGCGGTCCGCATTACCGAGAAGGGCAGGGATTACCTGTATCACAATGTACGGCCACGGGATGACCGGCCGGTTGTGACTGCCGCCCACGCAATTACCTGAGCCTGTCCGCAACAAAAATCCGGAAGAAGCCTGCAAGCATCTTCCGGATTTGTTACCGGCTCATCTGTGCCAGACGGCTCAGTCAGCGAAGGGGTCGTGGACCAGGATGGTGTCGTCGCGTTCCGGACTGGTCGACAGCAGGGCAACCGGGGCTTCAATCAGTTCCTCAATACGCCGGATATACTTGATTGCTGTTGCCGGAAGCTGCTTCCAGGACCGGGCGCCAAAGGTGCTTTCGGACCAGCCTTCGAGCGTTTCGTAAATTGGTTCGACCGCCGCCTGCTGTTCAGCGCCGGCGGGAAGGTAATCGACTTCTTCACCGTTCAGGCGATAGCCGACGCAGACTTTCAGTTCATCCATGCCGTCCAGCACATCAAGTTTGGTCAGCGCGATGCCGGAGATACCACCAACCTTGACGGCCTGACGGACCATCACCGCATCGAACCAGCCGCAGCGGCGTTTGCGTCCGGTAACGGTGCCAAATTCATGACCACGTTCACCCAGTCGCTGGCCGGTTGCGTCTTCCAGTTCCGTCGGGAAGGGGCCGGAGCCGACGCGGGTGGTGTAGGCCTTGGTGATACCGAGGACATAGCCAATGCCGGAGACGCCCATGCCAGAGCCGGTTGCCGCCTGACCGGCGACAACATTGGACGAGGTGACATAGGGGTAGGTGCCGTGATCGATATCCAGCATGGTGCCCTGCGCGCCTTCAAACAGGATGCGCTTGCCGTCGCGTCGCGCCCGGTCGAGGGTTTTCCAGACGGGCTTTGCAAAAGGCAGAACCTTCGGCGCGACATCCAGCAGGGCGGTGACGATGTCACCGGCGCTGATTTCGGCCTCACCAAGACCACGCAGCAATGCATTATGGTGGATCAGCAGAGCATCCACCCGGGCCCGCAGGCGATCGGGATCGGCCAGATCACAGACACGGATGGCGCGGCGGGCAACCTTGTCTTCATAGGCCGGGCCGATACCGCGCCCGGTGGTGCCAATCCGGGCGCTGCCGAGTGCTTCTTCGCGAACCCGGTCGAGATTGCTGTGCAAGGGCAGGATAAGCGCCGCGTTTTCAGCGATCTGGAGCCGGTCCGGTGTGATTTCCACACCCTGCTTGCCGATCTTCTCGATTTCACCGAGCAATGCCCAGGGGTCGACCACGACACCATTACCGATCACCGAAATGGTGTTGCTGCGCACGACGCCGGACGGCAGCAGGCTCAGCTTGTAGGTCGTACCGTCGATGACGAGGGTATGTCCGGCATTATGCCCGCCCTGAAAGCGTACAACGACGTCGGCGCGGTTTGACAGCCAATCGACAATCTTACCCTTGCCTTCGTCACCCCACTGGGAGCCGACAACTGCGACATTGGACATAACTGATCTCCGTTTGAAAGTGGTCAGGCGGCGGTGACGGGACGGATCGTCCCGCCATCCAGCCAATGCGAACAGCCAAGGCGCCGTGCCTCGCCTTCCGCATCTGTCGTTTCGTTCAGGGCGGCGACTGTGGTCCAGCCATCAGCCCGTTGGGAGGCCCCGGTTGAGGGGCCGGCAGGCAGATAGAGCCGGTCACGGCGTGACGGCTTTGGCAGCGCCCGCAAAAGACTGTCGAGATAGAGTGTGGCACCGGTTGCGGGTTCGCCACCATCGGCGACATATCGTCCGCCCCGGCCAAGCTCGCCCCGGACACCACGTCCGAACAGCGCGAAGCTGACCCCGGTATGATATTCGAAGCCGCGATTTTCGACCGGATCAACGGTCAGCCGGATATCCGGACGAATGGCGCGCAGGGTGTTGATGACGTTGCGCAGCCGTTGCAGTTCCTGACGACCGCTTGTGCCGAGGTCGAGTGCATCCAGCCGCTCCAGCGCCTGGTCGGCGGCCCCGGAGGCCCGCATCAGCTTGCCGAGCAGGGGAGCCGCATCACCGGCTATATTGCGGACAAGGGCTTCATCCTTGTGATCAAGGGCTTCACGCAGGGCTGTCCGGTCAATACTGACAGATTCGGTTGCCCGGTCGACCAGATTCGGGGTGAACAGATCAACCGTCACCTCGTCGATGCCAACTGCGGCCAGCGCCTCGTCACACAGCGCGATCACTTCGGCATCGGCTGCGTCCTCATCCGCGCCGATGATCTCGATGCCGGCCTGGGCAAACTGTCGCTCGGGGCGCAGCTGTGCGCCCTTAACCCGCAGAACGCTGCCTGCATAGCTCAGGCGCAGCGGACGTGGTGCCTTGTGCAGCCGTGTGGTTGCGATACGGGCGATCTGCGGGGTCATGTCGGCGCGCAGGCCCATCATGCGCTGGCTGACCGGATCCATCAGCCGGAAGGTCTGAGAGGCGATATCGCCTCCGCCCTGCAACAGCGCATCCTCGAACTCGACCATCGGCGGTTCGACCCGGTCATAGCCACGGCTGGCAAAGCAGGCACAGAGTGCAGCCAGAACACCGGCTTCATGCTCGGCATGCGGCGGCAGAATGTCTCGGAGCCCGTTCGGCAGAAGGGCCATACGTGCACTGTCATTCATGGACGGATAATCCGTAGGTGAAAACCGGAGGTTTGATAGCCGAAGCGGCGGGATGGAACAACCGCGCAGGGCGCAGTCCGGCGGCTGTTGTCACAGATTTCAGCCGCCGGAAGGTTTTGTCAGCTCTTGTCTTTGCCGATCTGCTCCAGATCGTAAGGGGTCGACTGGTAGATCGAGTTCAGCCAGTTGCCATAGAACAGATGCGCACTTGCCCGCCAGAAGTTGATCGGTGTGGCTGCCGGGTCGTCGCCGGGGAAATAATTCCGGGGCAGGTTGATGGCCTCACCCTTTTCGGCATCGCGGGCATATTCGTCACCCAGCGTTGTCGAATCATATTCCAGATGGTTGAACATGAAGACATCACGCCGCGCCCGGTCACGGACCAGACAGGGACCGGCCTCATCGGATTCAACAACGATGTCGAGGTTACTGAAATTCGCGAAATCCTCGGCATGATTTTCCGTATGACGCGAGACCGGCACAGGAATCTGGTCATTCATGCCGCGCATCAGCAGCGAGCGATGATCTTTCACCTTGTGCCAGTACACACCGAAACGCTTCTCCGGCAGGGTATATTTCGGAATACCGTGGAAGTGATAGAGCGCGGCCTGTGCGCCCCAGCAGAGGGAAAACAGGCTGTGGACGTTGGTGCGTGACCAGTCAAAGATCTGTTTCAGTTCGTCCCAGTAGGTCACTTCCTCAAACGGCAGCTTTTCAATCGGTGCGCCGGTGACGATGAAGCCGTCGAATTTCTCGTCCCGGATGGTGTCCCAGTTCCGGTAAAAGTCGCGCAGATGTGATTGCGGCGTATTCTTCGAGGTATGGCTGCCCGGTGTCAGCAGGGTCAGTTCGACCTGCAGCGGCGTGGAGCCCAGAACACGGGCGATCTGGTTCTCTGTCTTGATCTTTTCCGGCATCAGGTTCAGCAGCGCCACCCGTATGGGGCGGATATCCTGACGGATAGCGTCGTCTTCCCCGATGAGAAGAACGCCTTCATCTTCCAGTACCTGACGGGCGGGAAGGTCTCTTGGAATTTTGATCGGCATGTTCTGTTGTACTCTCTTCTATCGGATCTTGCGTGTCTCGCGACGGGTGGCGCAGGCGGCGAGATAGGTCTCGACCAGCAAGGCAGCACCCGGACGTCCGGCAGCAAGGTCAGCAGCCATGATGTCGTAAATCATCCTCAGGAATGACTCCGGTCCCGGACCGCCATTCTCTGCGGGCATGCCTTTAAATAGGTCGTCAGCCTCCAGAGAAAAGCCATAGCGGTCGGCATAGGCCTGATAACGGGGGCGACGGAACTCGATCAGGTCCGGGAACAGGGGGCCGGCAAACTGTACCGGATTGATGCCGGCACCACTGTCCGGCATGGTCGCCAGCCGTGGCGTAATGAAAGCGGGATTGTAGAACAGCGGCTTTGGTGAGGCCTGTGCGCGTTCAATCAGCTTTGCTTCGTAATAGTCATTCGAGCGCAGATAAATGGTCAGTGTTTCTGCGCCGAGACTGGCAATAACCGGGTCCTGCGGGTTGTCGATATCAACGATTTCGCACAGGCTGCCCGAGGCATCATTGATAAAGCTGTCACAGCCATACAGGGTCCAGGCCTTGCGGATGAAGCCTGAGACATCCAGCATCGACGCCACTTCGGCACGGCGATACAGATCCTGCCGTCGCAGAAACTCGTCCTTCGCCAGCCCTTTCAGGGCGGGGTCACCGAACATCCCGAGGAACGTCGATACCGGATCGAGGTTCTCGAAGGTGATGTTGTGGTTGATATAGATCGAATCCGAGCGCAGCAGGTCGGCGACAAACCGGTCTTCCATCGCCATGATCTTCTGCTTGATATTGTCGAGGATCTCCTCTGACAGATAGCGCGTTCCGATCCGGTAATCTGCCGAAAAATGATACCAGTTGGAAATCTTCCGCAGCCGCGACGACAGCATGGTCTTGCCGACACCGGACATGCCCAGCAGCGTAAAGGCATGCGGCAGAGCGCAGAAATCTTCGAAGGAAGGAAGCGGCGAGACAGACATCGGATAACCCTGCAGCGCTGTATAATTAATCGATCACGATTTATAGATGCATCTATCGGCGACGAAAAGCTGTCTCATTCCTATCGAGTGGTTTACTACGTTGATGCAATAACTGTTTTTACTACCATTTCAAAGAGTTCTGACGGGTTGTTTGTACAGCCTTGACCTCCATGGTCGAGGGTTTCCTTTTTGTGTTCAGGCAAGTTCGATACTGTATAAAAATAAAAAGGTGTATTAATATTGTTAGATCTAATGATATCAAGAAGCTTGTAACCTTCTCGTGGCCCTTCTTTTCTTCCCATATCTGATATAATAATGATATATTCGTTCTTTTCTAGTTTATCGATGGCGTCGTCAGTATTGAGTGATAAGTCTATGTGCAGCCCAATCTCCTGAAAAGCATCTCGTTCGTATGTATTGTTTTCAGGTCTATCGTCAACCCAAAGTATTGTTTTCCTTGATGTTCCGGTAGTTGATTTGTTTTTTATTATAGTATTGGCGTGTTTTACAATATTAGATATATCTAAATCTGACATTTCAGAAGATGTTTTGGCAGCTGCATGTTGGACGCTGCTCGTGATCCGAGCTACTTTCATGTATGTTTCGTCATTATTGAAATCTTTCGGAAACAATAATTTTGTATGATGCTTGGTGAGTAACCAACAGAAAGTAAATAATATAATTATAGGAAACGTGCACAGAAAAATAACGAGAATTATTCTTTCATTGTCTAGCAATGAATTTGACCCGATTACTAATGCCGCCATAGCGTATACTAGGGTCACGAAGATAGATATAATTCCTAAAGGTGTCTTCGAATGCGTTCCAATGTTTTTTAGAAAATCGCTCATAGAGTCGACCTAAAATAATTTTTACAATCGTAAATTTTTAGATCAAGTTTTTGGTGCGATCAACTAAAAGCAGTAAATGTGATTGAAACTGGGACCTCAATACAGTTACTGAGGCCCCAGTTTAAGTCTTCAATTCAAAGTTCGCTCAGATATCGAACTTCAGAGGCTTTGCCTGAACGACATGTTCGATGGCGCGGACTTTCTTGAGTACGTCCTCGGAGATTTCACCGTCGATTTCCAGCAGGGCGATGGCATTGCTGCCGACTTCCACACGACCGAGATGGAAGGTGGCGATGTTGACGCCGTTATCGCCCAGCACCTTGCCAAGTTCGCCGATCAGGCCGGGCTTGTCGTGATTGGTGATGTAGAGCATCGACGGGGCCAGATGTGCCTCGATGTCGATTTCCTTGATCTCCACAATCCGCGGGCTGGCACCGAGCAGGGTACCGGCGACTGACCGGGTCTGCTTCTCGGTTGTTACCGTGATGCGGATCAGCGTCTGATAGTCCGGGGCCTGCAGGGTGCGGGTCTCGGAACAGGCGATGTCGCGTTCCTTGGCGATGATCGGTGCGTTGACCATGTTGACCGAGCTCATCAGCGGGGCCAGCAGTCCCTGCAGGGCGAGGGCGGTCAGCGGCTTGGTATTCAGTTCCGCAACATGGCCGGCATATTCGATCTGCACGCTGCGCAGAGCCGATTCCGTCAGCTGCCCGGCGAAGCTGCCGAGCAATTCAGCCAGCTTCATGTAGGGTTTCAGGCGCGGAGCTTCTTCTGCGGTGACGGACGGCATGTTCAGCGCGTTGGTAACCGCACCGGTCAGCAGATAGTCAGACATCTGCTCGGCCACCTGCAGGGCCACGTTTTCCTGTGCTTCGGTCGTCGCCGCACCGAGATGCGGGGTGGCGATGAAGTTGGGCAGACCGAAGAGGGCGTTTTCTTTTGCCGGCTCTTCAACAAACACATCGAAGGCAGCGCCTGCGACATGACCGGATTCGAGAGCGGCTTTCAGGGCTGCCTCGTCGACCAGGCCGCCACGGGCACAGTTGATGATACGCACACCCGGTTTCATGCGGGCGATGGCATCAGCATTAATGATGTTGCGGGTCTGGTCGGTCAGCGGGGTATGCAGGGTGATGAAATCAGCCTGTTCCAGCAGCTGCTCCAGCGTGACTTTCTGGACACCGATCTCGACGGCACGCTCTGCCGACAGGAACGGGTCATAGGCCAGCACCTTCATCTTCAGGCCAACCGCACGGTCAGCCGCGATCGAGCCGATATTGCCACAGCCGATGACGCCGAGTGTCTTGCCGGTCAGCTCGACACCCATGAATTTCGACTTTTCCCATTTGCCGGCATGGGTGGATTCGTTGGCCTGCGGGATCTGGCGGGCGACTGCGAACATCATCGCAATCGCATGTTCCGCCGTGGTGATGGCATTGCCGAACGGGGTATTCATGACCACCACACCCTTGGCGGTGGCCGCTTTCAGGTCGACGTTATCAACGCCGATACCGGCACGGCCGATAACCTTCAGATTGTCGGCGGCTTCGATCAGTTCTGCTGTTGCCTTGGTGGCGGAGCGGATGGCTAGGCCATCATACTGACCGATGATTTCGCGAATTTCTGCCGGGGTCATGCCGGGCTTGAAATCCACTTCGATGCCACGCTCGCGGAAGATGTCGACGGCGCGCGGGCTCAGTTTGTCGGAGACGAGTACTTTTACCATTTTTCTAATTCCTCAGGCCGTCTTGTTTACATCATTGGCTACCGTTGCTGCCGCCCAGTCGAGCCAGGGAAGCAGGGCTTCCATGTCTGTCGACTCAACGGTCGCGCCACCCCAGATCCGAAGACCCGGAGGGGCATCACGGTAGGCGCCGATGTCATAGGCGACCCCCTTGTCGTCCAGCATGGCGGCAATGCGCTTGGCAGCCGCAGCCTGTGCTTCGGACGGCAGGCTGGTGAACCAGTCTGCCACGATCTTGAGGCAGATCGAGGTGCAGGAACGGGTGGCCGGATCAACAGCCAGAAAATCAACCCAGTCTGTCTTTTCAACCCAGGCGGAGACAGCTGCCAGGTTGGCTTCCGAACGGGCGATCAGGGCTTCAGCACCACCGATTTCCTCAGCCCATTTCAGCGAGTCCAGTGCGTCTTCGACACAGAGCATGGAAGGTGTGTTGATGGTCTCACCCTTGAAGACACCTTCGATCAGCTTGCCACTCTTGGTCAGGCGGAAGATCTTTGGCATCGGACGGTCCGGTGCGAAAGTTTCGAGCCGTTCAACAGCCCGCGGGCTGAGGATCAGCATGCCGTGGGCTGCTTCACCACCCAGCACTTTCTGCCAGGAATAGGTGACAACATCGAGCTTCTGCCAGGGCAGGTCCATGGCGAAGGCGGCTGATGTCGCGTCGCAGATGGTCAGACCTTCACGGTCATCGGCAATCCAGTCGGCGTTCGGAACGCGTACACCGGAGGTGGTGCCATTCCAGGTGAAGACGACATCACGGTTGGTATCAACCTGTGTGAGGTCCGGCAGTTCGCCATAACCGGCTTCGATGGTGCGGACGTCTTTCAGCTTGAGCTGTTTGACGACGTCGCTCACCCAGGCGGAGCCGAAGCTTTCCCAGGCAACCATGTCAACGCCACGGGCCCCAAGCAGGGACCAGAGCGCCAGTTCAACAGCGCCGGTGTCAGATGCCGGAACGATGCCGATACGGTAATCGTCGGGCAGGCCGAGCAGTTCATGAGAAAGGTCGATAACCTGTTTCAGCTTCGCCTTGCCGGGTTTGGCGCGGTGTGACCGGCCAAGCACGGCATCGCCGAGCGCAGCAAGGGTCCAGCCCGGGCGCTTTGCGCAGGGACCTGAAGAGAAATTCGGGTTATTCGGGGTCGTTGTCGGATGCACGAGTGCATCCTGATGCAGCGATGGCTGCACAGCAGGATCTGTGGTCATAAGTTTTCCTCTCACCATTACAGATGAGTCTCGCCCCGGTGGGGAGGCGTGGCCCGCTGAGAGCAATATGCGGGAGACCACTCCCCGTCAAATGAATCTTTTTCAGGGGCAGGAAAGGCCGGTTTATGTGTCGGTGTGTCCAGGGTGACTGAGATGTTTGTAGGGTTTTGCTATAAAATAAACATTGTTCAAAAAATATATTGTGGAACTGAACGATGTTCAGTAACGTATATGCGTACCAACATGAAAACGGAGAGCGATCATGTTTACGAAATTATTCAGAACGGCGGTGACGGCGGTAAGTCTCATTGCCCTGACGACACCGGTCATGGCGGATCCGCCTGCTCACGCCCCGGCACATGGCTGGCGTGCAAAGCATGACGGACAGCGTCACAAGCATAAGCAGCCGAAGCATTATCCGGCGCCGATTGATTATGATGCGGGCCATTGCGCCCAGACTGAAATCGGTGCGGTCCTTGGTGGTGTCGCCGGAGGTGTGCTGGGGTCGACCATCGGTAAGGGCGACGGCAATATCGCGGCGACAATCGGCGGTGTTGTGGTCGGTGTCCTACTGGGTGGCAGCATCGGCCAGACAATGGAGCAGCAGGACCAGTCCTGTGCAGGGCGTCTGCTGGCAACCGTGCCCGATGGTCGCAGCGCCGGATTTATCAATAAACGTGGCCATGAAACGGTCATCCGGCCACTTGATACCTTTGAGCGCGGGAACCGGACATGCCGCAGCTATACGGCGACCGCCGTTATTGACGGATCACCGGACACGATCTCGGGGATTGCCTGTCTTGACGACCGGGGTCGCTGGATTCGTGAAAGCTGATTTCTGACAAGGGCCTTCTCCCGGCCGGCGTTCTGCTGACCGGGAGAAGGGCCGATTTTCTCAGACCTGTCAGATCATCAGACGACCGGCGACATGCCGCCGTCGACATTGACGGCGCAGCCCGTGATGTAGCTGGCTGCATCCGACACGAGGAAACAGGCCATGCGGGCGAATTCATCCGACTCGCCAATGCGCCCGAGAGGGACACCGGATTCTTTCGCCATGGCGTCAAGGAACGACTGATAGCTGGTGCCGTCATTCTGGGCCCGCCAGCGTTTTGCCCATTGTTCGCTGTCGATCTTGCCGACCAGCAGGGCATTGACGAGCACGTTATGCGGCGCGCCTTCCTTTGACATGACCTTGGCCAGCGCCATGCCGGCGGCGCGGGTGACGGAGGTCGGCACGCTGCCTCCGGGCTGGGCCTTGGCGGCGGTCGAGACCACGTTGATCACCCGGCCCCATTTCCGCTCCATCATGCCGGGCATGTAGTGACGTCCGAACCGGATGGCGGCGAACAGCTTGAGGTCGAGGTCTTCCTGCCAGTCCTGGTCGGTAACTTCGAGGAACGAGCCGCGTCGTGACGATCCGGCATTGTTGATCAGGATATCGACATTGCCGAATTTCTGCTCAACATCCTTGTACAGCTGTGTCAGCTGGTCTGTGTCCGTGATGTCGCAGGGGAAGGCCATGGCGGCATCACCGATGGCGGCTGCGGCCTCATCAAGGTTCTCCTTCGACCGGGCAACCAGTGCGACCCGTGCACCGCTGGAGGCAAATCGTTCGGCCATCGCGCGGCCCAGTCCCTGACTGGCGCCGGTAATCAGCGCATTGCGCCCTTTAAGTGAAATTTCCATTCTGAGTTCCTTCCGGAATAAGTGGTTGATTTGTTACCATTAGGTCAGAGATTGTGGCGTTCAGAAAGAGAAACAAGCCATGTTCACAAGCGATTATAAGGAACAGCCCTGGTGGTGGGACCGGACACCCCCGCCAGTCCGGACTGAGCAGACACTGTCGGAACGGGCGGATGTTCTTGTTATCGGGGCAGGCTATACCGGGTTGCATGCCGCCATTCAGACAGCACGTGGTGGCCGCCATACGGTGGTTGTGGATGCGGAACATGCGGGCTGGGGCGCGAGTTCCCGCAATGGCGGGCAGATCAGCCGCAGCGTAAAACCGGATTTTGAGAGTCTGAGCCGCAAACACGGCCGGGAGACGGCCTTCGCCATTCATCGGGAAGGCGAGAATTCCATAGATTACACTGAGGATTTTATCGGCAGGGAAGGGATCTCCTGCGATTTCGGCCGGGTCGGACGGTTCCATGCCGCACATAACCCGGCCCGGTTTCGCAGGCTGGTACAGCGGGTGGAGAAACCGGTGCCCGGCCTTGAGGACGGGTCCTACATCATTCCAAAGTCGGAACAGCATTCGGAACTCGGCACCGATCTTTATTTTGGCGGCGCGGTTTCGCCCAACAATGCCTGTCTTGACCCGGCAGCCTATCATCGGGGTGTTCTGACCACGGCGCTGGCCGCAGGGGTGAAGGTTATCTCTCACTGTCCGGCGCTGGATATCCGGCGGGAAGCGTCAGGCTTTACCGTGAAAACGGCGAGGGGGCTTATTCAGGCGAACCGGGTGGTTATCGCGACCAACGGTTATACCGGTGCCCTTACCCCCTGGCATCGCCGTCGCGTCATCCCGATCGGCAGCTACATCATCGCCACTGAACCGCTCGACAAGGCGGTGATGGATCGTCTGATGCCGACGAACCGGGTCATCAGCGATACCCGCAAGGTGGTCTATTATTACCGTCCCAGCCCGGACCGCCGCCGCATCATCTTCGGCGGTCGTGTCTCCATCGGCGAAACCAACCCCCGTCTCAGCGCACCCCGGCTGCACAAGTCTCTCACGGCGATCTTCCCGGAACTGTCGGCGGTCAGGATCAGCCATTCCTGGATGGGATTCGTCGCCTACAGCTTTGATGAACTGATGCATATCGGTGAAGATGACGGCCTGCATTATGCCATGGGCTATTGCGGCTCCGGGGTTGGCATGTCCGGCTATCTCGGCATGCGTGTCGGCCAGCAGGTGCTGGGCCTGAAAGAAGGCAGGACGGCCTTCGACAACCTCCCCTTCCAGACCCGCCCCTTCTACACCGGCAAACCCTGGTTCCTTGCCCCGTCGCTGCTCTATTACAAGCTGATGGACAGCCTGAATATCTGACCAGCGGACAGGCCGGTTTCCTCCGACTTTCACATTCTGAAGCTGTTTCAGGATCCCTGCCGATGGCTTCGGCGGGAAAGGAGGCCTGGGATGATGGCGGAGAATGACCTGATATCCTCTGCCCTCCGGTTTTCCTGTCGCTCGCCGGTGCTTTGTCGCAAACTGCGGGGATGGAGAGAGAAAGCTTCCCAAATGCGGCGCCGGGCCGTCACTGGCATGCCCTGGAAGACGGGCGGGTGCAGTGTGATGTCTGCCCGCGGTTCTGCAAATTGCGGGACGGGCAGCGGGGGCTGTGTTTTGTGCGGGCGAATGATGGCGGGCGCATTGTGCTGACGACGCAGGGGCGGTCGTCCGGGTTCTGTGTCGATCCGATTGAGAAGAAACCGCTGAACCATTTCCTGCCGGGAACGCCGGTGCTGTCTTTCGGCACAGCAGGCTGCAACCTGACCTGCAAGTTCTGCCAGAATTACGACATCTCGAAATCGCGGGAATTGGACAAGTTGCAGGATCAGGCGTCGCCGGAGGCAATTGCCATGGCGGCGGTCTCCAAGGGCTGCCGGTCGGTCGCCTATACCTACAATGATCCGACGATCTTCATGGAATATGCCATCGACGTTGCGCAGGCCTGCCGCGAGCAGGGGGTCAAGTCGGTGGCGGTGACGGCGGGCTATATCGGTGATGCGGCGCGGGCTGAGTTTTACTCTAATCTGGATGCGGCGAATGTCGATCTGAAAGCCTTCACCGAACGGTTCTACCGGGATATCTGCTCCAGCCAGCTGGAGCCGGTGAAGGAATCGCTGATCTATTTGAAGCACGAAACCAATGTCTGGTTTGAGATCACGACACTGCTGATCCCGGATGAGAATGACAGCGAAGCCGAGATCGAGGAACTGACGCAATGGGTGGTCGAGGCGCTGGGTGTTGATGTGCCGGTCCATTTCTCAGCCTTCCATCCGGACTGGAAGATGCTGGATAAGCCGCGCACGCCGCCGGAGACTCTGTTCCGGGCACGGCGGATCGCCCAGAAGAATGGCATCCGCTATGCCTATTGCGGCAATGTGCATGACTACAATTCCGGCACCACCTACTGCCACGGTTGCGGCACGCCGCTGATCGGCCGGGACTGGTACGAGCTGTCGATCTGGAACCTGACCCATGATGGCCATTGCCGGACCTGTGGCACGGCCTGCGCGGGTGTGTTTGATGGTGAACCCGGTGACTGGGGCCGCAAGCGGCAGCGTGTGGTGATGCGCGAATACGCGGCCTGAGATTGTCTTGTGCCGGGGATATGCTAGAAGCGCCCGGAATTCCTCAGACGGTGGCGCGTTGAACGCACGATGAAAAACACGATCCTCTGGATATTGAAACTTGGCCTGTCCGGCCTGCTGATCTGGTTTCTGCTCGACAGCGTGGACGCGGACGCGGTGCTGGAGCGTGTGCAGGGGATGGATATGGGCATCGCCGCAGTCGGCCTGGCGCTGCTCATCGTTCAGGTCGGGGTCACGATGGTCCGCTGGCAGGTTGCCCTGCGCGGCATTGATGGCTGGCTGAACCACAGCGATGCTTTTCGTTACATCTATATGGGGATTTTCTTCAGTCAGACCCTGCCATCTTCGGTCGGTGGCGATGCGGTGCGCATGTACAAGGGCTACAGGCGCGGGCTGACCCTGTCACAGTCCATCAACGGGGTGATGCTGGACCGGGTGGCGACGGTGCTGGCGCTGGCCTTTCTGGTGGCGGTGATGACCCCCTTCATCTGGAACCGGACCGGTGATATGGCGCTGGTGCTGCCGTTTCTGGCCATTGCTCTCGGTGGTGTCGCCGGGCTGTGCCTGCTGATGCTGCTCGACCGACTGCCCGCCGCCTTGCAGAAATGGCGTGTTGTGCGGGGGCTGGGGCAACTGGCGACCGATACAAGACGGCTGTTTCTGACCCCACGCTATGCATTGCCGTTGCTGGTGGTCTCCGTCATCGGGCATATCAACGTCTCTGCCGCCGTTTATTTCTTTGCAAAGGCAATGGGACTGCACGGGATCGGACTGGCGGATTGCATTGCCCTGTTCCCGCCGGTGCTGCTGCTGACCACCATCCCGATTTCAGTTGCGGGATGGGGGGTTCGGGAAGCGGCGATGGTTGCCGCCTTCGCCTTCATTGGCGTAGCTGATGCAGATGCCTTCTCGCTGTCACTGATCTTCGGGGTTGCGGTGGTTGTCTCCAGCCTGCCCGGCGGGCTGATTTTTCTGTTGAGCAATGACCGCAATATCAAGGAACTGCCGTCTGCGCCGGTCAGCGATCCTCAATCCGGCGCTTGAAGTCCAGCATCAGCATTTCATAAAGGCTTTCCTTCAGAATGGCGTCTTCGATGCCCCGGTCGATGTTCGGGTTGTCATTCACTTCAATGACGAAGGCACCGCGGCTGTTCTGTTTCATGTCGACACCATAGAGGCCGTCGCCGATCAGGTTGGCGGCGCGTAACGCGGCATCCACCACGTCGGCTGGCGCTTCCTCAATCGGCACGGTGCGGGAATCGCCCGAGGATGTCTTGCCGCCTTCCGCATGTTTGTAGATCTGCCAGTGACTGCGCGACATGAAATATTGCGCGGCATAGATCGGCTTGCGGTTCAGGATGCCGATGCGCCAGTCGAATTCCGTATACATGAATTCCTGCGCCAGGATGACATCAGAGCTTTTGAACAGCTTGCGGGAATAGCTTTGCAGCTCTTCCTTGTTCTCGGCCTTGTGGACGCCGCGTGAGAACGACCCATCGGGAATTTTCAGGACCATCGGAAAGCCCAGACCATCCACCACCTTGTTCAGATGTTCACGGTCCACGATCATCGTTTTCGGAGCAGGGATGTTGTTCTTTGACAGCAGTTCAGCCAGATAAACCTTGTTGGTGCAGCGCAGGATTGAGGTCGGATCATCAATCACCGGCATGCCCTCGGCCTCGGCCTTCTTGGCAAAACGGAAGGTGTGGTCCTTGATCGACGTGGTCTCGCGAATGAACAGCGCGTCATATTCAGCGAGTTTCAGGAAATCCTTCCGGGTGATCAGATCAACATCGATATTGTTGGCCGCGCCCACTTTCTCGAACAATTTCAGGGCACCCGCATTCGACGGTGGCATCTGTTCTTCATGGTTGACCAGAATGGCGAGGCTGTAGCGCAGGGCCCGTTTTCGTTTCGGTGTTTGCCAACTGACCCGGGAATGGCTTTCCAGCGCCTTCTGGAAAAAGTCGAACTCTTCCGGCGACAGCTGTTTCGGCGCAATCATCTCCAGTGACTTGATGCGCCAGATGGTTTCTTTCTGTACCGAGACACGCAGCAGAGGGCAGCGGAACCGGTCATAGATCAGGCGGGCGAGATTGCGGAACCCGGTGGCCGAGACGCTGCCGAAGCAGAGTGTCAGGGTGAAGCTGGCTTTCGGCGGATTGGCGA
Source organism: Alphaproteobacteria bacterium HT1-32 (assembly GCA_009649675.1). Classification (NCBI taxonomy): domain Bacteria; kingdom Pseudomonadati; phylum Pseudomonadota; class Alphaproteobacteria; species Alphaproteobacteria bacterium HT1-32. Next base: position 389,427 of record WJPL01000002.1, read on the forward strand.
TACGGGCGATATCCTTGTTCAGGATAGCATCCAGTTCCGGCAGGACCATTTCATAGAGCGACTTGCGGGACAGATCGAGAATGGTTTCGACTGACGGAATGACCCGTTCGCCACGGGCTTCAGCCAGCAGCGAACAATAATAGCCGATGCTCATATAGGAGCAGTCATCCGCCAGGTTGATGACCCGTTGGGGCATCGGTCCGGCAGAACCGTCGGCTGCGATGAAGTCGGCGGCGGTCTGGACCATGCCGAAGTCTCTGGCCCAGTCGAGGTCGGTTTTTTTCTCAATGACAATGACCTGATTACGCATAACGCATCACTTCCTTCGAGAGATGAGGACAGCGGCACTGAGCCGGTCCTTGCCATAGTTCACCATGCGGTCGAGTTCCGAATCTGCCACCGGCAGGTTCATGCAGTCCGTCTCAAATCGATTTTCCGGCGGGTCCGGTTCCGGGTCGTGAATATAGATGAAATGATCGTCTGCTGCGGTCACCGTGACCCAGTGGGGGGCACGGCTGCCGGTCAGGCGATAATGACTGATCAGTACCACCGGTGTCTTGCCGTCGTCCAGTGCAGCGCGCAGGTCGGACGATGTGGCGGTGGTGGTTTTTACCGGTATCCGGGCGGCATTCACCTTGCGACGGAAATCCTGCTGGACCAGCCGGACAACTTCTTTCTTTTCCGGCTCACGAACCGAGGAGGTAAAGATGTCATCCCCCTTTGTATTGATGAGAATCTCAGCATCAAAACCGCGGGCATGGGCAGCAAGTGCCAGTCCGTCTGCGCTACAGCCACCATGTCCGCCGGTCATATAGACTGTTGTCGACTCCCGCCAGATATCCAGTTCTGTGCTGCGGTCTGCGGCAAGATCCGGCTGCTGTGCCTTCATGGCCATGATCAGGCTGGCCGGGCCGCAGGTGAAAGGCAGGGTCTGGGCGTAATAGGGAGCTTTCGAGCGGGCGAAGTTCGCCCCGCCGGACAGGGCTTTTTCCATCCGGAATGCGGGGGCGCCATCCTCGTAATAATCGGCGACGGTGCCGAGGTCGCGGTAGTGGCTGTTACGATAGAGGTTCAGCGCAGCCGTTGAGTCAGGCCGGACTTCAAGCCGCATGAAGGAGCAGCCCTGATCAAGGGCGCGGGCTTCTGCCTGTTGCAGCAGGCGCTTTCCGATCTGGTGTCCGCGGGCTTCTGCATCGACGGCAAGGGAGTACAGGCGGGCCAGCGGTGTGGAGCGGTGCAGCAGGACCACGGCACTGCCCACGATCCGGTTTTCCAGAACAGCTTTCAGAATAAAGGCATGGCCGTGTGTCAGCAGATGCTGGAAGCTGCGGCGTGACAGCCGGTCAAGCTGGAAGCAGCGGTTTTCAAGATCAACCAGTTGCTGCAGGTCGTCCGGCAGCGCCTGATCAATAACGAGGCCGGTCATTCCGGATTCCGTCGCTTGGGGGTTGAGGCAACGTCAAAGGCTATGGCCTGCAGCAGCATCTGGAACCCGAGTATAAGCGGAATGATGACCACCATGATGGTGCCAAGCGGGCGGGCAATTCCGGTCTGGCTGGAATCAATCCACTGATAGATCCCGAACAGGAAGCTGAACAGCAGCAGAGGCACGCTGACCATCAGATAGACCGATGCCATGTTGAAGTCATAGATGAAATAACGAAGGAAAAGCCGGCGCAACAGACCACGCAGAATTTTGCCCGGAAATTCGAGCATCGTTTTCGGGATGTTCAGTGATGAATTTTCATCTGCGTAGCGCGCTTCCATCTGAACATCGACAACAACAGCACTGACGGTTCCCAGTCGGATCAGCAGGTCGGATTCAAAGAAATAGCGGCGATCCAGCCTGTCGAGTTCCAGTTTCTCCAGCGCCCGGGCATGGATTGCCGTATATCCGTTGGTCGGGTCCAGCATGGTCCAGTAGCCACTGGCTGCCTTCAGCAGGAACGAGAGACCGGAATTTCCAAGCAGCCGGACGGTCGGCATCCGCTTCAAGGTTCGGAAATCTGCAAACCGGTTGCCCTTGGCATAGTCGGCTTCGCCACTCATCACGGGTCCGGCGATCTTGTGCAGGATGGCCGGGTCCATCTGCCCGTCCCCGTCAATCTTGACCATTACATCCGCACCCAGTTCAAGTGCCTTGCGGTACCCGGATACAACGGCCCCGCCAACGCCCTGATTTTCCGTGTGGCGGACAAGGTGAAGTCGCTTGTTGTCCAGCGCGGCAACGATATTCCCGGAGCCTTCCGGGCAGGCGTCATCGACGACAACAATATGGGCAACCTCTGGCGGTATGTCGGCAATGACCGCAGCAACCTTGGCGGCAACCCGATAGGCCGGAATGATAACAGCCAGAACAGGAGGGGCTGCGGCGTCGCTCAATGCTTGAACTCCGTCGGGCTGTTATAGCCGGGGTAGGGCCATGATTTGAGAATCTGCCAGCCCGTATCGCTGCGCTTCAGAAGATGTGAAGCCCTGCGGTCAAGCTTCAGTCCGGTGAAGCTGTCCACGTCATCGGTGATGGTATGGACAAAAAGATGCGTTGGCTGAAAACGTTCCTGATACAGGGTCATGTATTTGGCCGGTGCATTGCGGACATGGATATAGCCACCAACCTCGGCAGCGCCGATCAGATCATAGTTCACAACGAGACCATAGAAGATGGTCATCTCCGGGTCGACCGGCATCAGCCGGGCACCGGCCGGAAGCAGGGTGCGCATTTCCTGCGTGATGCTCCGGATATAGTCTTTTACCGGATGATGATCGAACCGGATCTTGCCACTCAGGCCAAACGGCAGGGCAATGATCAGCGCAGTCGCGACAATGGCTGCGATGGTTCGCCCGGCCGCGGCAAAACGGTCTGCAGCCCAGCTGCCTGCCAGCCAGGCGACAGGCAGGGCGGCAAGACCGAACAGATGCATGTTATAGCGCCAGAAGGAGGCCGCGCTCCGGGCTTCGTTCTCACCAAACGCCATGAGATACATCATGAACAGGAAGCAATTGTAGCCAAGGAAAGTCAGGCCACAAATCAGTGCCAGCCGGTCAAGCGGCGACTGACGGCGGATCAGCCCCCGAAGTCCAAGGAACAGGATCAGCAGCATGAGGCCGAAATAAACGCCCTTCTTCAGGGCGATATCAAACATGCGGGCGAGAATTTCCGGTGCCAGATGAAACACCCACCGTTCCTCATCCGTGATCGTGAATTCAGCAGCTCCGGTCAGGTAGAGGTCGATATAAACCCGCCAGGTAATGAACACGGCGAGAGCGGGGATGACCATGAACAGAAGAATTCGCAGCAATGACCTGATGCGAAGATTCGGGGTGATGACACCCGTTGCAATCACGGCAATTGTGAGGATGACGAACAGAACGAAGTTCGCCTGTTTCAGGGCAACGACGGCTGCCATGACCCAGCCGTACTGGATGGCCGGGGCGATGGCTCGGGTGGTGGCACCGCGCTCCAGCGCCTCGATAGCCCGCCAGCCACAGGCGGCGGCTGTGCCCAGTAACAGCGCCGTCGCCGCGTCGGCATAGGACGAGAACAGGATTTTCTGGACCGGAAAGGTCAGCATGCCGGCAATCAGCGCAATTGCGGCGACGCCCCAGCCACGGCTTTCAGGACGCGTCGGCCGGTCCGCAAGCTCGGCAATGCGCAACAGAACCAGACCGAAAGCCCCGAGCAGAAATGTGTTCAGCAGGATTGTCGTATTTTCACCAAACTGCCGGGATATCAGACTGACGAGAAGCGTCAGATCAGCAAGGCCATATGGATAGGCCGGATAGCTGGCCCTGCTGGTCGGCAGCCCGTCTCTCGGGAAGCTGTCATGTTCAAACAAATAGAATGAACTGTGAAGCCAGTGAGAAAATTCATCCCATTGTGACGCCTGCATGCCGGCAAGCAGCAAAAGCAGCGGCAGCAGCAGAATGATCGCCTTGCCTGATCCCGGGCCGCCGACCAGTTCGCCTGCGAATGTACGCCAGGTCAGGCCGATAAGGCCGGCTGCAAGAATGACATAGCCGATCCAGCTGAGAGGCAGGAAAGACAGCGCTCCGATCAGGGTCATGGTGGTGATGGCAACCCCGATGCCGGTCATCAGATCGGCTTCATTGAAGCGCCAGCGGCCCGTTGCGACGGCGCCAAGTCCACTGAGTACAAGCACCGTCAGCAATACGGCACAGGCATTGAGCGCCTGTAACAGCGTCGGGGTGAACAGGTCTAGGGTTTCTGTCATTTCCGTATCCACAGCGGTCCTGCAAGCGGAATACGCCTTCAAGACGGCAACCTCAAGAGGTGGTATGTCAGGAATTCATAAGCACTCACTTGCAATTTCGTGCTGTCGGGCGACATTTACAGTCAGCTTTTCGACGCAGACATCCGTCATGCGTCCATCCACCCCGAGTTGGAGGTCTTTATGCAGATCACGTTCACCAAGCCCGCCGCCCCGAAATCCGGTGTGGCCGTTGCCTTTGCGTTTGCCGGACGGAAGCTTGCCGGCCTTGCGGCCACCCTGGACGAGGCGACAGGTGGCAGTATTACCCGTGCAATGGAGGCTTCCCGCTTTGAGGGTAAAGCCGGAAAGTCGCTGACACTGATCACACCGGCGGGTCTGCCGATTGATCGGCTGGTTCTGGTCGGACTGGGAGAGCCCGGGAAGCTGGACGAACTGGGCGCACAGAAAGCAGGAGGCATTGCCTGGGCTCAGGTCGCCGGGGTTAAGGCAAAGTCAGCCCTCATCATTGCGGATGTCACCCCCGAAGGTGAGTTTTCTGCCGGCGATTTTGCCGCAAATGTTGCTTATGGTTCTGCATTGCGTTCCTACCGGTTTGATAAATACCGGACCAAGGAGAAGGCAGAAGACAAGCCGCAGATCACCAAGCTGTCGATTGCGACAGATGCTGCCTCGGCGGCCAAGAAAGCCTATGCGACTCTGGAAGCGGTTGTTGAGGGCGTCTTCTTTACACGTGATCTGGTTTCCGAGCCGCCCAATGTTCTCTATCCGGAAAGCTATGCCAAATTGCTGCAGGGCCTGAAAGATGATGGCCTTGAAGTTGAGGTGCTCGGCGAAAAGCAGATGGAAAAGCTCGGCATGGGCGCCCTGCTTGGCGTTGGTCAGGGGTCTGTCCGCGAGAGCAAGCTTGTGATCATGAAATGGAATGGTGGCGGCAAGAAAGACAAGCCACTGGCTTTCGTCGGCAAGGGCGTCTGCTTTGATACCGGCGGCATTTCGATCAAGCCGGCTGCCGGCATGGAAGACATGAAGTGGGATATGGGCGGCTCTGCCGTCGTCTCCGGTCTGATGAAAGCACTGGCGAAGCGCAAGGCGAAGGTCAATGCGGTTGGTGTTGTCGGTCTGGTTGAAAATATGCCGGACGGGAATGCCCAGCGTCCGGGGGATGTGGTCAACACCATGTCCGGCCAGACAGTCGAGATCATCAACACGGATGCGGAAGGCCGTCTCGTTCTCTGTGACGCACTCTGGTACACGAATGACCGCTTCAAACCGCAGTTCATGGTCGATCTGGCCACACTGACGGGGGCGATCATCATTTCCCTCGGGCATGAGCATGCCGGTCTGTTCTCAAACGACGATGATCTGTCCGAGAAACTGACAGCGGCTGGAAAATCCGTGCATGAACGTCTGTGGCGTCTGCCGATGGGAGAGGATTATGACCGTCAGCTGAAGTCGGATATCGCTGATATGAAACATACCGGCACCCGCGCCGGGGGCAGCATTACAGCCGCCCAGTTCCTTCAGCGCTTCGTAAAGGATACGCCCTGGGCGCATCTGGATATTGCCGGGGTCACCTGGTCGAAATCCGACGAGCCGACTGTACCGAAAGGCGGTACAGCCTTTGGTGTGCGGTTGCTTGACCGTTTCGTGGCTGACAATTACGAGAAGTGAGAATAACCCGGGTAAAGCGAGGGCAGGGTGACTGAAATCAGCTTTTACCACTTGCAGAAGTGGCCGCTGGAGGACGCTCTGCCCAAGCTGCTGGAGAAAGTCTCCTCTAGCGGCATGCGGGCGGTCATAATGGCGGGGTCGACCGAGCGGGTGGAGCATATCTCTGCCCGGCTCTGGACCTACAAGCCGGAAAGCTGGCTGCCGCACGGCAGCCCTGCCGATGGCCGGCCAGCCGATCAGCCGGTCTGGATTACCACGGAAGACGAAAATCCCAACGGTTCGGACGTTCTTGTTCTGACTGATGGCACAACATCCTCCCGTACCGGCAGCTTTGCCCGGGTGCTGGAAATGTTCGATGGAAATGATCCGGAAGCCGTTCAGGCTGCCCGTGAGCACTGGAAGGTCTACAAGGCAGATGGCCACTCAGTGACCTATTGGAAACAGACCGACCGCGGCGGATGGGAAAAGGCGGGCTGACCCCGTCTTCTGATACCGCTGCTCTGATCTTAGTGCGGCTCTGTAGTGTCGGGAGGGAATGTTTTTCAGTTCAGAAGTGAATTAACACGGTCAAGCAACCGATGCGCTTCGACAGGCTTGGAGACATAGGCATCACAGCCCGCGTCGTAAATATCTTCATAGTCGCCGCTGGTGTCTCTGGCCGTCACGGCCAGAATTGGGATGTGAGTGATCGCGGGATCAGCCCTGACCAGTTTGACGGCTTCGAACCCGTTCATCACCGGCATGACGATGTCCATGATGACAAGGTCTATTCCGGCAGTGTTCCGGAGCGCCTCGACACCATCCTGACCGTTTTTTGCAACGATCAGGGTATGACCATCGCTCTCTAATATCCCTTTGATGATGAGGCGTGTGAATTCATTGTCATCAACCAATAGTATCTTTGCCATAAGGACGTTCCGGATTTCCGTGCATGTTGCTGGTAGGGCTAAAACTTTCCGACCATAGACGGCAGGTCTGATGGTTGAAAAGTACTTAGGCCATATCTTTGCAGAGGGGCGCTGACAGCCTGCACCCGGTATTTGTTTTGTCAGCAAAACGGTCACCTCAATTATCGGGCTTAACATCTTCAAAATACGACAAAACAGAAGCCGGGGCTGGACGAAACAGCAAGAACAGGAAATGCTTGGCGGTGTGGGAAGGAGTTGGTTTGATGCCAGGAGCGGGTCACAGGAGCAGGTTGCTTTCAGGCTTCCGATTGCCGGGTATGTTCGCTTGTCTGATGATAGCGACATTAACCTCTGCGTTTGCCCAGTCTGAAACCACGATCAACTGGTATAAGCCTGAATTCCCGCCGCTGAGCATCGTCAACGGACCTCATGCGGGGAAAGGCTATTCGGACCGTATTGAAGCCTATCTGATCCGCAAGCTTGATAGCTATCAGCACAGGGTTACGGTGGCACCCTTCAAGCGCACCCTCCGCGACATGAAAAAAGGCGATAATGCCTGTTCGGTGACTCTGCTCAAAAACAAGGAACGGGAAGCTTTTATCGCTTTTACCCGGCCGGCGCGGCTGCTGTTGCCGAACAGTCTGATCATCCGCGCAAACGAACAGCCCAGTCTGGCACCGTACAGGGACGCGTCTGGAAAGGTCTCCGTCGATGCATTGATTTCCGATGGTAAACTGCGTCTGGGTTATTCTGACGGACGTTCCTATACCAAGCCACTGGACAGCCTGATTGCGAAACACAGAAATCGTGTAAACATGATCGAACGACACGGCAAGGAAGGCCCTAAAGGGTTACTTTCTATGCTGGTAAAGGGTCATATTGACGCGATGTTTGCGCAGCCCGTTGAAGCGCAGTTTCATGGTCGCGAGATGGGGATAAGTGACCAGATCGCTGTGCTGTCTCTGGCCGAAATCAAGGATTATACAATCGGTTATATTGGCTGCTCCCGAACCCCGTGGGGGGAGGAGGTGGTTGCCAGGATCAACGATATTCTGGAAACAGCCGTTCGCACGGAAGAGTTCCGCTCTTTTTATGAAGGCTTTCTTGATACGGATTCGGTGACTCGTTATCGGGCGGTATATAACCGGTACTTCGGTTTGTAGGGATGTCTGATTTCGCCTCACCAGCGACCTCCCGGCTGCGATTGAAAAACAGTCTCTGGTTTCGCCAGACGGCCTATGCAATCACTGCGGGCCTTGTGATCGGGCTTTTTCTCAGCGCGATCACGATCATCATTGATCTTCGTGCCGAGCGTCAGGACCTCAATTCGAAGATTCTTCAGGTTATTGATTCAGTCAGCGAGCCGGCAGCCCAGGCTGTCTTCAATATCGACAATCAGCTGGCACGAACGGTTGTCGAAGGGCTGTATCGATATCAGGTCATCCGTGAGGTGGTCCTGATTGATGATCTCGGCCAGCCTCTGGCCAAGGTCTCTCGCCCGGGCGGCGATGATGTGCAGGGACGACTCGCCAACAAGCTGTTTGAAGACGAACTGTCCCTGTCTGTCGATATTTTTGCGATAAACAGTACCACCAAGATCGGACGGATCGATGTCGAGGTCGATGCCAGTCTTGTCGCGTCCCAGTTCTTCAAGCGTTCAGCGCTGACGCTGATCGGCGGACTGGTCCGTAATATTCTGCTCAGCATCTGTCTGCTGGCTTTGTTCTTTGTGACGCTGACGAAGCCACTGACCAAGCTGGCGCATGATATTTCTGAAATTGACCCTGAAAACCCCGACCGCCGGATATCTGTGTCTTCAAGGCTGGAGAAAAGTGAGCTCGGCGACATCACAAATGTTCTCAATGGCCTGCTTTCTTCACTGTCCAGAATTCAGAGAAGTCAGATTGAGACGCAATCGATCCTGCAGCAGCACCGGGATCATCTGGAAGAACTGGTTGAAGCGAGAACGGCCGAACTGGAGCAGCGTAATCAGGAATTGCGGCGGGAGGTGGAAATCCGTCAGGAGACTGAGGAAAGGCTGCGCCTGTCCCGCCAGGAAGCACTGGACGCCAGCCTCGCGAAGTCTGCATTTCTGGCAAATATGAGCCATGAACTCCGGTCTCCGCTGAATGCAATTATCGGGTTCAGTCAGCTGATGGACAATCGTACCTTCGGACCAATGGGGGACAGTCACTACGAGGCATATGCCAAGGATATTCTGGCAAGTGGCGAGCTGCTGTTATCACTGGTCAATGATCTGCTGGACCTCTCAAAGATCGAAGCCGGGGAATATGACCTGGAGGAACGACCGGTTTCTCTGGGGCAAATTCTGGGGTTTTGTTTCAACATTGTGGAACCACAGGCACGTGACAAACGACTGACCCTGCTGTTGCAGGATGATGATGTCGGCCAAATTGTCCTGATGGCTGACGACAGGGCGCTGAAACAGATCGCCCTGAACCTGTTGACCAACGCGGTTAAATTTACCCCGCAGGGCGGCAGGGTGGTGCTGAGTTATGGACTGAACGGCGGGGAAGCTCCGTTCTTTACGGTCAGTGACACCGGTATCGGCATGTCAGCAGATGATCGCGCAAGTGCCTTCCTGCCGTTCCGGCAGAGCAGCGACCCGCGGGTAACCTCCCAGACCGGCACTGGCCTGGGGTTAACTCTGACCCGGGAACTTGTCGAACTGCACGGCGGGAAAGTCCGGATCGACAGCACATTGGGCAAGGGTACGGAGGTGACCGTGAATCTGCCGGCGAAACGGATGGTCAGGAGCTGAAAAACCGGTTCTGGCCTTTATCATTTACGGTTACGGCCTGATGGCTGGTGGGGCAATATCCGGGGGCGTTGCCGGTTTAGTTATTCTGTTGCCCGGGCTTTTGTTGCCGCAGAATCATGATCGCCTCAACAGTGCGACAATTTATTTGGTCGGATATTGCTAAAGCCGGGGAGCTTTCTATTTAACGGGTCAGTATTGACTCGTCCCACGGACTGTTTTGCTTCGGATCTCAAAAATCCAGACTATCAGCATGGAACAGCTGCAACCAAAATTTCCGGTAGCAGTCATCTTCACCGTACGATAAGCCGTTATTGGGCTCGTTGGTTATCTGGAGTATCAGGTTACATGTTGCTGGCATCACTTGCCGTCGTTGGTGGATTGCTGTTGCTGATCTGGAGCGCGGACCGGTTTGTCGAAGGTGCCGCAGCAGTCGCGGCCCATTATTCTATTTCTCCGCTTCTGATCGGAATGGTCATCATCGGTTTCGGGACTTCAGCCCCGGAGATGATGGTTTCCGCATTTGCGGCGGTCGAGGGTAATTCCGGGCTCGCGCTGGGAAATGCCTATGGTTCCAATATTGCGAATATTGGGTTGATCCTCGGCGTGACAGTGATGATTTGTCCGATCGTCGTGCAGTCTGTCGTGGTCAGGAAGGAAATTCCGATACTCCTCGGCATAACGGCCCTGTCTGCCGTTCTGCTGGCTGATGGTCAGCTGGCCCGTTTTGATGCGCTGGTGCTTCTGGGCGTTTTCGCTGCGTTAATGGCGTGGAGTATATTTGAAGGCCTGCAAAACCGGGATGATCCAATGGGGGCAGAGGTTCAGGAGAAGGTCGACGAAAAAAGCGCTTCTCTCAGAAAATCGCTGGTATGGGTTGTTATCGGTCTTCTCCTGCTGATCGCCAGTTCACGGCTGCTGGTCTGGGGTGCGGTGGAAATTGCCAGCGGTCTCGGAGTTTCCGATCTTCTGATCGGTCTGACCATCGTCGCCGTTGGTACATCACTTCCGGAATTTGCAGCTTCCGTGTCAGCGGCGAGAAAGGGGCAGTCCGATCTGGCGCTGGGTAACATACTTGGCTCGAATTTGTTCAACACACTTGCAGTCGTTGGTATTGCAGGGGGCATAAACCCAACGCTGGTGCCGCAGGAAGTCCTGCATCGGGACTTGCTCGTTGTCGGTCTTCTGACCGCAGGCCTCCTCGTTGTCTGTTTTGGTTTCAAAGGGACCGGCAGGATCAATCGCTTTGAAGGAACGCTGCTGTTCGCGTCATATGTTGGATATACCGCCTGGCTGGTTATCGGCCTGTAGATCTGTTGATGCTTCCGGTGTTGTCCGGATGACCGAGGCCAGACGTTTCAGGCCGTCCCGCATGATGACACCGTCGATGCTGGCAAAGCCCAGGGCGAGGGCCGGGGCATAGTCGTGCGTCAGGGTGAGTGCAGACAGCGGCGTTGCGGTAATGCCGAGCTTTCGGGCCGCAGCAGATATTGCGCGGTCGTCCGCACCCCGGGGCAGCCAGCACATCAGATGCATGCCGCTTTCCGTCGGCTCCAGCCGGCAGTCTTCGGGGAGAATTTCGCGTGCTGCTGTCAGCAGCTTCGTCTGACGCTCGGCATAGAGACCCCGCATACGGCGGAGATGGCCGGTGAAATGACCGCCGTCGATAAAATCGGCGAGGACCGCCTGTGTCAGGGTCGGGCTGTGGCCGTCAATCAGGGCGCGTGCAGCGACGAAGGAGTCAATCAGATCATCCGGGGCGATCATGTAGCCAATCCGGATCGACGGAAACAGGACTTTGGAGAACGAACCGAGATAGATCACCCGCCCGTCTGTATCGAGTCCCTGCATTGCCGGGACAGGACGACCGCCGAACCTGTACTCGCTGTCATAATCGTCTTCAACGATCCAGGCGCCGGATTCCTTTGCCCATTCCATCAGGCTTAACCTGCGGGCAAGTGTCATGGTGACGCCCAGCGGGTACTGATGTGATGGTGTGACGAATGCCAGCCGCGCATCGGGCGCAAGGCGACGGCCTTCGCTGACATCCAGACCTTCATCGTCAATGCCGACCGGGACAATCCGGGCTCCGGCACCGGCCAGGGCGCCACGCGCGCCGGGATAGCAGGGGTCTTCGACCCAGACCGGGTCTCCGGGATCAAGCAGCAGGCGGGCAGTCAGGTCGAGAGCCTGTTGCGAGCCTGAAAGAACAATAACCTGACCGGGATTCACCCTGACGCCACGGGCAGTGGAAACATAGCCTGCAATTGCCTGTCGTAATGGCGGATGGCCCTGAGGGTCGCCGTAATGCAGTAACCCGCGATCAGGATTTCGCATGCGCCGTGACATAAGCCGCCGCCAGAGCGTCCAGGGAAACCGGTCCATCGCCGGTAGTCCGGCTGCGAAGGGCTGGCCTTCATTGGTGACGGCGTCGAAGCTGCTGCGGAACAGGGGGCGGGCACTGGCCAGTACTTTCCCGCGTTCTGAAAGCGCCCCGGCAGCCCGATAGGTCGCTGTCTCTGCCTTGCGATCACCAGCCTGAAGATAATCATCAGGCAGTACGGCTGCGACGCGGGTGCCGGAGCCGACCCGGCTTTCCACATAACCTTCTGCCATCAACTGCTCAAATGCTTCAACGACCGTATTCCGGCTGAGGCCGGTCTCGGCTGCCAGTGTGCGGCTGGCCGGCAGTCTGGTGCCTGCGGGCAATCCGCCAGCCAGAATGATGTCGCGAAGCTGGTTGTAGAGCTGCCGGTGCAGAGGGGATGGTGCATCCCGGTCAAAACTCAGACTTCCGAGGACAATGCCGAAGCTTGATTTCACCATTCCGCAATGGGTCCGATATGAATTCATAAAAATCGATCCTATCAGGACCAATCTGTCGGAAAAACACAGAAAAAACCGTTGGTTTCGCAGGTGCGAAGAAATTATCTTTCAAACCGTCTTTAATGCGTGGAGGGCTCAATGCCAAAACTGATAGTGGTCGACCAGGATGGGAACGAGACCAGCTACGATGTCAAATCCGGGCAGACAATTCTTGATGTCGCCTATGATGAAGATCTGAATTTGCCATGTGAATGTGGTGGCTCGATGGCCTGCGCCACCTGTCATGTGATTGTTGATGAAGCCTGGGCGGCCAAACTGGCACCAAAGTCAGAAGACGAGGAAGACACACTCGATCTTTGTTTTGAACTCGACAAGAACTCACGGCTGGGCTGCCAGATTGAGATTACCGATGAACTCGACGGGCTGAAGGTGAAGCTCGTCGGCTGACAGATGACCGCAGAAAATGGGGTCTCTGAAGAGAAACTGAACGACTGGAACAGGTATAATGATTCTTTATGAACTTGATGGACGGGATGGGCGGCGTTTCAGCCCTTTTTGCTGGCGCACCGATATGGCCCTTCGTCACAAGGGACTTGAGGCAGAACATGTTGCTGTCGGTTTTGCCGACAAGAGTAATCTGGATTTCACTGATTATAAAAAGGTGCCGGTGCTTCGTGATGGTGATCAGACGATCACGGATAGCTGGAATATCGCGGTTTATCTGGATGAAGCTTATGCTGATCGTCCCGCACTGATGGCCGGGCCTGAGGCTCGCGGGCTGGCCCGGTTTGTAAACCACTGGGCAGATACGGTGATCAATACCGCACTGGCGCCGATAATTGTCGCGGATATTCTTGATGATGTGGCGGAGTGTGACAGTGACCATTTCCGGTCCACAAGGGAAGCGCGGTTCGGCTGTCGTCTGGAAGATGTCTGTGGCGACCTGGAGCAGCGGCTTGATACATTCCGGAAAGCTCTGACCCCGGCCCGTCTGACACTGAAAGAACAACCCTTCCTGTCTGGCGGGCAGGCCGGATATGCAGACTACATTCTGTTTGGCAGCTTCCAGTGGGCCTCAATTACCAGTGATGTCGCCTTGCTGGAATCAGAAGACCCGGTCTGTGCCTGGCGCGAGCGCCTGTCCGACCTGTTTGACGGCTATGGCCGCAAGGCGGCCTGATTCTGGGAATATCTGTCGTTCCGGTTTGCTGTCCTCACTTATTCCGGAGAGCAGCCGGAACGGGCGTAATGTGAGGTAAGTTCTTCTCCGGCGATCTTTCCGACGACGGCATAGCCTGCCGGTGTGTAATGCATATCGACAGCATAATACAATCTGTCCTGCGTCGCCTGTGCTGCCTCATGCAAGGCTGTTGTCGGATCAATGACGGTAATGTCCGAGGACAGGAGCCCCTTCAGGCGGTCAAACGGGTATCTGATATCTGCTGCGGTCACCTCTCCCGTTACGATATCATCGGACTTCGGCGCATAAACTTCGGCTTTTGTCGGATGCATCACGATGACGAGACATTTCCCGAGTTTTCCCACTTCATCTGCAAAGGCCAGAAGCCTCTCGGCTATGCTGTCTGTCATAAGGTCGGCGAGATGCCGGTCCCTGTGATAGGGTCGGACCAGGATCCGAAATCCGTTATACCTGACTTCAGCGCTTTCTCCTCCGAGGTCCCGGTTAGCAAGAATTTCCCGCAGTTCATCCGAGACAAAGTTGAGCAGATTTGTTTCGGCCTGCATATGTGACTTTGCCTCTTCAGCGGCGGCTTCGCGTTCACGGAGGATGGCCACAGGTGGTTCGGCTGAGCTTGGACAAGGGGGAAAAACATCCCGCAATGCGACATTTGCCCATTCATATCGTCTGCGCAGGACTTCCGAAACTGCATGCAATGTCCAACTTTTCAGCCATCTGTTTTGCAGTCGGTTACAGCCTTCATCATAGTTCAGTGCAATGGCGCGTCTTTTCAGGTCATCTGCAGACTGGAAAAGAACCAGGCGGTTTTTTGAATAGGCAGAATCAATGAAATCGGAATCTGCATCAAAACTCAGAATAACGGTGTCGTGCTGGAAATACCGCGCATATCGTTTGTAAGTGTCGATATATCCGGCAAGGCCGGAACCAACAAATGACAGATTGAGTATATCTGTATTGTTGGCCTGTCGCTCCGCGGTTTCCACCCAGTTCTTTGCCAGAGTGGTAGCCCCGACGCCGCGTCCGAATGAATCACCGATAACAAGAGCGCGGTGTGTCGTGTCATCAATACCGTCATCAAAAATACCGACACCGAGTTCCGGAGAAAACCAGACAGGAAAGCGGTCTACAAACTCGCCGGTATTATAGGTGACAACAGTGGTTCCCGCTTCATATCCAATGGCTTCTGTCTCCGGATTGACCAGCAGGCGGTCAATTGAGGCCATTCGCTCGCCGTAAAGTTTCACGTAATCATTTGCCCGCAATACATGCGTCCAGATGTACCAGCTTCCCAGTTCCAGAATCGCAATGAAAACAGCAAGGGTAATCGCAGTGAGGAGGAGCCAGAATACAGTGCTTTTGGCTGATGATGTCTTATCCGTGCTTACCAAACCTGTTACACCTTAATTGACCGGACTGATCAGTTGTCTGCCAGGGACAGGCCGCACTACCAACGATGATTAATAATACCCGAGAAAGCGACCGAGAGTGATGACTGATACCCACCCGGCAATCGAGATAATCCCGGCAATTCGGAACCGGAGAGCCCCCTGACCAATTGCCGGAAAGCTATGCCAGATATGAGTATGGTGCAATAACAGGGCATTGCCGAGGGTGATGACAATGATGATCATCTTTATCTGGAACAATGGCTTATAGGCATAATCCAGCGGGCGGGCACTGAACAGGGCAATGCCGGTCGCCAGTGCCAGCAGAACCCCGCTGACAGCGACCGGAACAAGTATTCTTGCCAGTTGCCGGTAGTCGGCTCCGGGCCAGAAACCGATCAGCCGAAGATCCATGGGCAGAATGGCTCCGAAGATCATGGCCAGCCCGAAAATATGTCCGGCATTGACGAGCGGATAGACCCAGAAGGACTTCCGGAGCGCGGTCGCCGCGTCCGATGCCTGCAGGGCTGTCAGCAGGTCTGCAAGCATTGCCGGTTATCCTGTCAGTCGCGTTCGGGATAAAGTTCGTAGAGTTTGTTGCTGATTCTGATTCGTTCAGCCTTCACCCGCTTTTCTTTCGGATCGGCAGATCGCTGACCGATAATCGTGATTTCGGTTCCGGGGGCCATCAAATCGTCGCTCAGTCCGGCACGGGCATTGCGCCAGGGCTGTCCAACTTCTGCGGTCCACTCCTCTCCCTCGACATCAAGAATCAGAACCCCGTGCGGATTACCGAGCGTTGCCGACTTGATGATACCGATGACTTCAACATTACCGTCGGCAGTCCACCGCCATCCGTGATGAGCATAGGCAACTGTCGTCAGACCTGTGAGCGATATGAAAGCGGCGACCAGTAGTCTTCGGGTCAGCATTTGTTCTCTCCGGCTATGAGTTGCTGTTCATCACATGGTAGCGCATCCCGCGCGGAACAATATTTCAGTTTTACGTGATCTGGCGGGCTGTCTCAGTCTGCGACTTCCAGTGCTTCTTCAGCCTCCAGCCACCTGGTTTCTGCTTCCAGGATTGCCGCTTTCACGTCGGCCAGTTCTTTCTGGAAGGCGGTGATCCGGATTGCCGGGCTGTTGTAGAAGTCCGGTTGAGCCATCTTGGATTCGATCAGGCTTCGCTTGCGGGTCAGGCGGGTCATTTCCTTTTCCGCTTCTGTCGCTTTCCGTCGGAGAGGGGCCTTGTCAGCACGGTTTCCGGCTTTTGCCTTTCGCCGGCTTTTCCCGGTTTCCGCTGACGGGGAATCCGCAGACTTGTCTGCCGGAGACGGGCGACCTTTCCCGGTTACATAGGCTTCATAGTCGTCCATGTCGCCGTCGAACGGTTTGACCTCGCCGTCATTGATCAGCAGAAGCCGGTCAGCGCAAAGCTCGATCAGGCGCGCATCATGACTGATAAGGATGACAGCCCCCTCCCATGCATTAAGGGCAGAGACGAGAGCCTCACGCGCGTCGATGTCCAGATGGTTGGTCGGTTCATCGAGGATCATCAGATGCGGAGCTTCGCGGCTCATCAGGGCAAACAACAGACGTGCCTTCTCGCCGCCGGACAGGCTGCCGACTTTGGTTTCAACCTTGTCCGCTCCGAAACCGAACCGGCCGAGATGGGCGCGGACTTTTGTTTCCGTCGCCATTGGCATCAGCTTCGACATATGAGTCAGCGGACTGCCGGTCAGATCAAATTCATCGGTCTGGTGCTGTGCGAAATAGCCGACAACAAGCTTCGAGGACTTTCTGAGAGTTCCGGTTTCAGGTTTCAGCCGGCCGGCGAACAGTTTTGCCAGTGTTGACTTACCATTGCCGTTTGCGCCGAGCAGGGCGATACGGTCATCCATGTCGATCCGCATGTCGAGACCGCGGAGGACGGGTTTGCCGGGCTCATAACCGACATTGACGTCCTCGAGATTAATCAGTGGCGGTGACAACGGGTCTGGTGTCGGGAAGTCGAAGCTGGGGAGCGCCTCCTCAACCACGGGGGCGGCGATTTCCATTTTCTCCAGCATCTTCAGGCGGCTTTGTGCCTGTCGTGCTTTCGATGCCTTGTAGCGGAAACGATCAACAAATTCCTGCATATGGCGGCGCTGGGCCATCTGCTTTTCTGTCGTCTTTGCCTGCACCCGCTGCTGTTCAGCGCGGGTTTTGCGGAAAGTGTCGAAATTCCCGCCATAGGCGGTCAGACGGCCACCCTGTACCAGAACTGTGCGGGTGGTGACCCGGTTGAGCAGATTGCGGTCATGGCTGATGACGACAAGCGTGCCGCGCCAGTTTTTCAGGAAGTTGGTCAGCCAGATGGTTGCTTCGACGTCCAGATGGTTGGTTGGCTCATCCAGCAGCAGCAGGTCCGGGTTGGAGAACAGGGCTGCACCCAGTGCCACACGCATACGCCAGCCGCCTGACAGCGCATTGCAGGGGCCGCTTTGCTGTTCATCTGAGAAACCGAGACCGGACAGAATGCCCGCTGCTCTGGCTGGCGCAGAATGGGCGTCAATCTGGGTCAGGCGGTCATGGATATCAGCGGCATCGGGGCGACCGGGATCCTGATCCAGCTTCGCCATCAACTCTGCCCGTTCGGTATCTGCGGCCAGAACAGTGTCGATCAGGCTGATATCACCATCCGGTGCTTCCTGGGCAACGGTCGCCATCCGGCGGCCGGGTTGCATGGAAATAGTTCCTGATTCCGGTGCGATCTCACCCAGGATAAGCCGGAAAAGAGTTGATTTACCGGCCCCGTTACGTCCGACCAGACCGATTCTCTGGTAATCAGAGACGGCAACAGTCGCCTGTTCGAGCAGTAATCGTCCGGCAATCCGGTAGGTCAGGTCGTTGATATGCAGCATGTTTTTGGATTCTCGAAAAAAGAGGTCAAAGCCGTGGTTGCTTGCGCTATGCAGCGCCGCTATAAACCCGCGCGCCGTAACCTGAGGCAAAGTGAGTTTTTTACAATGGCAATCGAACGTACATTATCCATCATTAAACCGGACGCAACCCGCCGGAACCTGACCGGCAAGATCATTGCCCGGTTTGAAGAAAAGGGTCTGCGGATTATCGCCCAGAAGCGTCTGTGGCTGACCCGCAAGCAGGCAGAAGGCTTTTACGCCGTACATCGCGAGCGGGCTTTCTTTGGCGAACTCTGTGATTTCATGACGTCCGGACCGGTCGTCGTGCAGGTGCTGGAAGGCGAAAATGCCGTGAAAGCAAACCGTGACATCATGGGTGCCACCAATCCGGCAAATGCTGATGAAGGCACGATCCGCAAGGATTTCGCTGAAAGCATCGAAGCCAATTCTGTTCACGGATCGGACAGCCCGGAGAATGCAGCGATTGAAATCGCTTATTTCTTCGCACAGACCGAAGTCGTCGGCTGATACCGGAGACTTTACCGGGCCTTCGCTCCCGGTGATTCAAGATAATCCGGAGGTTCTGCCTTCGGGAGAGTTGTTGCAAAGCCGTTCTGTCAATCTGACAGGGCGGCTTTGTGCTGTTCAGGGGCGGAGAAATTGCGCGACTGAAAAAAAAGACACAAAAAAAGCCGACACTCTGACGAGGCCGGCTTTTGTTCGCTTCTGAAAGTTGATCAGAAAGCGACGATATAGGGAATGGCGATGGTCAGGATGACACCAACGACACCGACCTTGACCATGAATTTATTGAACGCGATCCAAGTCCGCTGCTGGACTTCCATGTCTACTTTTCCGCCTGCTTCGCTCACGATGCGAACTCCTCGTTGGTCAGTTGCCATTTATCGGTTGTGATTGCGCCAAAATAAACGAACCAGAGCCGTTTCCAAGTGATTAATGTTGCTGGGGTCATTTAGGGGAGATCAGCGCTTCGGAAAGTCCGGAATTTTTGCCGGAGCCGGTGATGATGCAGGTTTCTCCGGCAACACGTACCCGGCCTTCCGCGATCAGACGGACGGCTGCGGGATAGATCAGATGTTCCTGAACCAGAATGCGGTCAGCCAGGTTCTCTTCGCTGTCACCGGCCAGGACCGGTACGGCTGCCTGCATGATGATTGGCCCTTCATCCATCTCCGGGCGTACATAGTGAACTGTGCAGCCTGCGATCTTCACGCCGGCCTGAAGGGTGCGGGCATGGGTGTTAAGCCCCTTGAAGGAGGGCAGCAGGGACGGATGGATGTTTATCATCCGGTCTTTCCAGCCCCGGACAAACTGCTCTGACAGCAGCCGCATGAAGCCGGCAAGGCATACCAGCTTGACCCCGGCCTCACGCAGATGACGATCGACCTCCTGATCGAAGGCTTCCCGGCTGGAAAAGGTGTCGTGCGGAACGGTTATCGTCGAAATTCCTGCCAGCCTGGCCCGCTCCAGCCCGTAAGCGTCGGGTTTGTTGGAGATGACGACGGCGATCTTGGCCGGAAATCCATCGCCGGCGCAGGCGTCAATCAGGGCCTGAAGGTTCGACCCCCGGCCTGAAATCAGAACCCCGATTTTCAGCACGGCCAGCCTTTCGGAATGGTGTAGGTGACTTTCGGACCTTCCGCATGGGCGGTCACGCTGCCGATCACCGATGCTGTATCCCCCTTGCTTTGGATGGCAGTGACGACGCTGTCTGCCTGTGCACTGTCACAGACGGCGATCATGCCGATTCCGCAGTTGAAGGTTCGCAGCATTTCAAGGGCGGGTAACTCGGCGATTTGCGCAGCCCAGCCGAACATGGCCGGTAACTCAAAGCTGCCCAGATCAATATGGATGCCAATACCCTCAGGCAGAATGCGCGGGATGTTCTCGCTGAAGCCGCCGCCGGTAATATGGCAGAAGGCTTTGACATTGTCGGTCTTCATCGCGGCCATGCAGGCATCGACATAAATCCGGGTAGGGGTCAGCAATGCCTGCCCCAGCGTCTGTTCGGCATCGAACGGGGCAGGGGAGGCATAGGTCAGCCCGCTGCGGTCCACGATCTTCCGGACCAGTGAGTAGCCGTTTGAATGGAAACCGCTGGACGCGATACCGATCACTGTGTCGCCCTCGGCGATACCGGGCTTCGGTAACATCTGGTCACGCTCTGCTGCGCCGACGGCGAATCCGGCAAGATCGTAGCTGCCGGGCGCATACATATCCGGCATTTCGGCGGTCTCACCGCCAACGAGCGCACAGCCTGCCTGTTTGCAGCCATCCGCAATCCCGGCAATCACGGTCTGGGCGGTGCCGACATCAAGATGCCCGGTTGCGAAGTAATCGAGGAAGAACAGGGGTGATGCCCCATGGACGACAAGGTCGTTCACACACATTGCCACCAGATCAATTCCGATGGTTGAATGGTCGCCGACCAGTTCGGCTACTTTCAGCTTTGTGCCAACACCATCGGTGCCTGAAAGCAGCACGGGGTCGCTGAATCCTGCGGCTTTCAGGTCAAAGGCTGCCGCAAATCCGCCAAGGTTCTGCATCACACCAGGGCGTGACGTTGCCTTGGCAAGTGGCTTGATACCCTCGACAAGAGCATCGCCCGCCTCTATATCGACGCCAGCACTCTTGTATGTGAGAGGACGTTTGTGATCTGGATCGCCCATCTCGCGTGTCCGATGTTGTTGAAGGGAACAAGGTTATGAAGCGGCGCAACATATCGAATGTCTGCCAGCCGGTCCATGCCGGTTTCCTGCTTCTTTTCGCGATTATGTCATTTGCACTCCCTGCGGGTGCACAAACTGCACCGGATCCCTATAGCGTAAATGGCGTGCCGGTGGACGAGACAGCGGCCTCTGCACAGGCTGCGAGGACGACGGCGCTGGCGAACGGACAGAAGAAAGCGTTCGATATCCTGCTGCGGCGTCTGACCCTGAGCGCAGACCACAGCCGTCTGCCGACCATCCCGGCCGGACAGATCGTGAATTATGTGCGGGATTTCTCGGTCGACGAGAAAAGTTCCGATGTGCGCTATATTGCGCAGATGGATGTGCGGTTCCGGTCAGCGGATGTCCGTTCCCTGCTGCGCAATTACAGCATTCCCTTTGCCGAGACTGTGGCAAAGCCGCTTGTTATTCTGCCGGTTTATGAGGCGGGTGGTGACCTGAAACTGTGGGAAGAGTCGAATCCCTGGCGTGCTGCCTGGCAGCGTATTGTGGTCAGTGACGGCCTGTCGCCGATGGTCAACCCGCTCGGTGATCTGCCGGACCTTTCAGCCCTGACAGCCTCGCAGGCGGTTAATGGTGATGCGGAGCGGATAGCGACGATCGCAGGACGGTATGCGGCCAATGGTGCGCTGGTAGCAACCGCGTCCGTGAAAGATAACCCGGCCGGTAGCGTCGAGATCTATGCTTCCGCTTTCGGGCGTGGTGCCACGGATACGGTTTTCAGCGAGACCTTCCGGCCTGCTGAGGGTGAAACACCGGATGCTGTCATGGACCGGGCGCGCGACTGGTTGCGGATGGCGGTTGATGACGCGTGGAAAGACCGGAACCTCATCAGATTCGGTCAGGAAGCGGTTGTGCTTGTCCGGGTTCCGATCCGCTCGCTGAGCGACTGGAATGACATTCGCCGACGCCTGGATGATATCGCGATCATCTATAAGCGGGAGCTGCTGTCGCTGGCACTGGACCGTGCAATGGTGGATCTGTATTTTACCGGTGATGCAGATCAGCTGCGTACTGCGCTGGCACAGAAGGACCTGGCGCTGGAGGCCGAGCTTGGTCAATGGGTGCTGCGTCCGCTTTGAGACTGACCTATCTCCCTAACCTGATCACGGTCGGGCGGCTGCTGCTGACGCCGGTTACCGTCATGGCGATGGTTGAAGGTGAGTACGGCATTGCATTCTGGTTGTTCATGATTGCGGGGGCCAGTGATGCCATTGATGGCATTCTGGCCCGGCAGTTTGATGCCCGCACCATTCTCGGCGGTTTTCTCGACCCGCTGGCAGATAAAATTCTGCTGGTCAGTGTCTATGTCACACTTGGCGTTCAGGATCTGTTGCCGCACTGGCTGGTGATACTGGTGGTCGCCCGTGATTTTGCGATTGTGGGCGGCGGGCTGTTGTTTACGTCCCTGGGGAACGAACTGAAGATGCAGCCGCTCTGGATCAGCAAGGTCAATACGGCGATGCAGATTGTCTATGCAGTTTTTATTCTCGCCGTTCTCGGGCTTGGGCTGCCGGACCTCGGTTTGTCTGATTTGTTCTGCTATGCTGTCGCCATAACAACGATTCTGTCCGGTTCGGCCTATCTTGTGATCTGGAGCCGCAAGGCGGTCAGTTGGGAAGACGAAAGCTCATGAATATCAGTGGTACCCGGCAGGCGGTAATCTGGATCAGCGTCATCGCGCTTTTTATCGGGTCGCTCTACCTGTTTCGCGAAATCCTGCTCCCGTTTGTGGTCGGCGCGCTTTCTGCTTACCTGCTCGACCCGCTGGCGGACAAGCTGGAAGAAAAAGGACTGTCGAGAACGCTTTCGGCGAGCATTATTGCCGGGCTGTTCTTCCTCGCCATCATTCTGGGAGTTCTGCTGCTGCTGCCGGTTCTTCAGGGTCAGGTCGTCCGGTTTGCAGACAATTTCCCCGGTTATGTGGAAGGACTGCATAACGTTGCAACGCCATTGTTTGAGCAACTCCGCGCCGTACTCAGCCCGGAAGATCTGAAAAGCCTGCAATCCGGTGTTACTCAATATGCCGGTGATGCGATGCTGTGGCTGGGCAAGCTGGTGAAAAGCCTGCTGACCGGAGGGCTGGCGCTGGTCAACCTGCTGTCCCTCCTGTTCGTCACGCCGCTGGTTACCTGGTACATGCTTCGTGACTGGGATGTCATGGTTGATCGGGTCGACAGCTGGTTGCCGCGGGATCATGTGGAAGTCATTCGCGAACAGTTTCGCCTGATGGATGAAACCATCGCCGGCTTTATCCGCGGTCAGCTTACAGTCTGCTTCATTCAGGGCTGTTTCTTTGGCATCGGGCTGACGCTGGTCGGTCTGGATTTCGGATTCCTGGTCGGGCTGATCGCCGGTCTGCTGTCCTTCGTTCCCTATGTCGGTATCGCCGTCGGACTTGTGATCGGATTTGCGATTGCGGTCGCCCAGTTCTCGACAATCGGTCCGATACTGGCTGTTGCGGGTGTCTTTGCGGCGGGTCAGGTCATCGAAGGGAACTTTCTGACCCCGAAACTGGTTGGTGACCGGGTGAAACTGCATGCGGTCTGGATTGTATTTGCACTGTTTGCATTCGGTAATCTGATCGGGTTTGTTGGGGTTCTGATTGCGGTCCCTACGGCTGCTGTGATTGGTGTTCTCGTCCGGTTTTTCATTGGCCGGTATCTTGAATCCAATCTGTATTCCGGTCACACAAAGCGGACAGAGTTACCTGAGGCAGAATGACCGAACCCGAACAGTTACCCCTTGGGTTCAGCGCCCGCCCGGCGTTTGGCGAACCGGATTACGTTGTTTCCGACTGCAATGCAGAAGCTGTCCGCTGGCTGGACCTCTGGCCTGAATGGCCGACAGCGCTGCTGGCAGTTTTCGGGCCGTCAGCCAGCGGCAAGACGCATCTCTGTCACGTCTTCCGGACACGCAGCGATGCGCTGATGTTGCGCGGGGACCAGTTGAGCGAGCGTGATATCGAATCAGTCATCGACCGGCCTGCTGCGGTTGTAATTGATGAGGCGGATCACGTTGCCGGACGGGAAGAGCATGAGCGCCGGTTCTTTCATATCTTCAATGCAGTGACTGCAGCACGCGGGGCTTTGCTGGTTACGGGGCGGACACCGCCCAACACATGGCCGATTGTTTTGCCGGATCTGCGCTCGCGACTGGCGACAGGGAATGTCGTGGGGATCGACGGCCCGGATGATGGTTTGCTGGCGGCGCTGCTGGTGAAACAATTCTCTGACCGGCAATTGCGGGTGCCGGTTGAGGTGGTTACCTTCATCGTTAGACGTATAGAGCGTTCGTTCGAGGCTGCCCGCGACATTGTTGAAAAGCTGGATCGGGCGGCGCTGGCAGAAAGGCGGAACATCACTCTGCCTCTGGTCCGGCGTGTCATCGAACAGACGCCAACCTGAAACTGGAGGATTTGTTTAATGGATATGGGAATCAGCGGCCGCAAGGCGATTGTCTGCGCGGCAAGCAAGGGGCTGGGCAAGGGCTGTGCAATGGCCCTCGCCGGTGAAGGGGTCGAACTGGTCATCAATGCACGGACCGAAGCGACACTGGAACAAACGGCAGCAGAAATCCGCGAGGCAACCGGCGCAAAGGTAACAGCCGTTGCCTGCGATATCACCACGCCGGAAGGCCGGGCCGCAGTTCTGGCGGCCTGTCCGGAGCCGGATATCCTGATCAACAACGCTGGCGGCCCGCCGCCGGGTGATTTCCGCGACTGGGGCCGCGATGAATGGATCAAGGCGGTGGATGCGAACATGCTGACACCGATTGAACTCATCAAGGCGACCGTTGACGGTATGATGGCGCGAAAGTTTGGCCGGATTATCAACATCACCTCCAGTGCGGTGAAGGCTCCGATTGATATTCTGGGGCTTTCCAACGGTGCGCGTTCCGGGCTGACAGGCTTTGTTGCCGGAATCGCCCGCAAGACCGTTGTGAATGGCGTGACCATCAACGGCCTGCTGCCGGGACAGCATGATACGGACCGGCTGAACAGTAATTTCCACGCGAAAGCCAAGAGCACGGGCAAGTCCTTTGACGAGTTCCGGGCTGCGGCTATGGCGGCAAACCCTGCGGGCCGGTTCGGCACGGCAGAGGAATTCGGAGCAGCCTGTGCATTTCTGGCGAGTGCGCATGCAGGCTTTATTACGGGCCAGAATATTCTGCTCGACGGCGGCGCCTACCCCGGCACTTTCTGATTCCGAAGGTCAGTGATCTGAACGGCCCCTTATGCCCTCTGCCATTCGTTTCGGGCAGGTCGGCATAAGGGGTCGATTCGTGAAATCATATGCTTCTGTAACAAATTACCTGAAACTGTCATATTTCCGTCTGATCGTTATGATAGGCGGTAATGCTCGACCGTTCTTTTCGGACCGGCATTAGGAGAATTTGATGGATATCGCGGCTTCAACACCTCTGGACGCCATTGACCTGACCAGCGGAGAGCGGTTCTTCAACCGTGAGCTTTCCTGGCTGCGTTTTAATACCCGGGTGCTTGAGGAAGCCGATAATAACTCCCATCCCCTGCTGGAACGCCTGCGCTTTCTGTCGATATCTGCCGGCAACCTTGATGAGTTCTACATGGTCCGCGTTGCGGGTCTGAAAGGCCAGTTGCAGGCTGGTGTAAGTTCGGTCAGTGCCGATGGTCTGACCCCGGTACAGCAGCTTGTGGCGATCAATGAGATGGCCAATGAACTGATGGAACATCAGCAGCGTTCCTGGCTGACGATTGTCCGGGCGCTGGCCAAGGAAGGTATCGTCGTCAAGTCGGCGGATGACCTGACCAGACGTGACCGTGAATGGCTTGAAGCCTGGTTCATGGAGCAGGTTTTCCCGGTCCTGACGCCGCTGGCTATTGATCCGGCGCATCCGTTCCCGTTCCTGCCGAATCTTGGTTTTGCGATGGCCCTGCAATTGCAGAGTGAGAAAGACCCGGATGACCTGCTGCGGGCGCTGGTGCCGATGCCAAGTCAGGTCGACCGGTTTGTCCGTCTGCCGGGGCAGAAGACCAGCTTTGTGTCGCTGGAAACAATGATCAGCCTGTTTATCAATCACCTGTTTCCGGGCTTCAATGTGATCGAAAGCGGCGTCTTCCGGGTTATCCGCGACAGTGAAATGGAAATTGAGGAAGAGGCAGAAGATCTCGTCCGGCATTTTGAGTCGGCACTGAAGCGTCGCCGTCGCGGGACCGTTATCCGGCTGAAGGTCAGTGCGGATATGCCCGAAGGGCTGCTGGCGTTCGTCCGTGATGAAATGGACGTGTCAGCGGATGACGTGTTCAAGGTGCGTGGGATTATCGGTCTGGTCGATACCAAGCAGATCATCGTCAACGACCGCCCGGACCTGTTGTTCACTCCCTATAATGCACGTTTCCCGGAACGGATTCGCGACTTTGGCGGTGACTGCTTTGCCGCCATTCGCAAGAAAGACATTCTGGTCCATCACCCGTATGAAAGTTTTGACGTGGTGGTGCAGTTCATTCGTCAGGCTGCCCGTGACCCGGCTGTTGTCGCCATCAAGCAGACACTTTACCGGACCAGTCACGACAGTCCGATTGTCCGGGCGCTTGTTGAAGCCGCTGAATCCGGCAAGTCGGTGACGGCAATGGTGGAGCTCAAGGCGCGCTTCGATGAAGAAGCCAATATTCGCTGGGCACGTGACCTGGAACGGGCTGGCGCACAGGTTGTCTATGGTTTCATCGACAAGAAAATTCACGCCAAGATGTCGCTTGTTGTGCGTCGTGAGGCGGGGTCTCTGGTGTCTTATGTGCACTATGGCACGGGCAACTATCACCCGATTACGGCGAAGATTTATACCGATCTGTCCTATTTCACCTGTGATGCGGCCCTGTGCCGGGATGCTGCGCGTCTGTTCAATTACATGACCGGATATGCGGAACCGGAGGAAATGGAACAGATTTCAATTTCTCCGCTGACCCTGCGCGACAATCTGATCGGCCTGATTGAAGCGGAGGCCGAAAACGCCCGCGCTGGCAAGCCCTCCGGTATCTGGGCCAAGATGAACTCGGTCGTTGATCCGGAAATCATTGATGCGCTCTACCGGGCCTCGCAGGACGGGGTGGAGATTGAACTGGTGGTACGGGGCATCTGTTGCCTTCGGCCGGGAATTCCGGGGCTTTCCGAAAAGATCAGGGTCAAGAGCATCGTCGGACGCTTTCTGGAGCATTCCCGGATCATCTGTTTCGGTAATGGTCACGAATTGCCATCCAGCCATGCCAAGGTGATGATTTCATCTGCTGACTGGATGGGACGCAACATGGACCGGCGTGTTGAAACGCTGGTCCCGCTGGTCAATGAAACGGTCCATCAGCAGGTTCTCGATCAGATCATGATCGCCAATCTGAAAGATGACCTGCAAAGCTGGACATTGATGCCCGGTGGAGAATATATCCGCGATCAGGCGGAAGGTGATGGCTTCTCGGTACATACCTATTGTATGACCAACCCGAGCCTGTCAGGTCGTGGCAGTGCCATCGAAAACAGTATTGCTGCCCCAAACCTCGTGTTGGATGAAGATTAAACAAAATCAGAATGACCTCCTGACATCCGGTTCTGCCGTTTCACGCAGGCTGGTAGCTGTCATCGATCTGGGATCGAACTCCGTTCGCCTGGTAATCTATGACTGCGCGTCCCCGCATCCGGTCCCGTTTTTCAATGAGAAGGTTATTGCCGGCCTGGCTCAGGGCATTGAACAGTCCGGGCAACTCAGCCCCGAAGGTGTCGATCTGGCAATGGCGGCAATGAAGCGCTTCTCGCAGCTTTGCAAGCGGCTGGGGGTTGAGCATGTCTCGGTTCTGGCGACCGCAGCTGTAAGGGAAGCGGGTAACGGCCCCGCCTTTGTGACGGAGATCGAGGAGACCTGCGGTTTCAGTATCGAGATCATCAGTGGCGAACGTGAAGCCCTGTTGTCGGCGATGGGGGTTCTGGCGGCCAATCCGAAGGCGGATGGTCTGGTCGGCGATATCGGTGGTGGCAGCCTTGATGTGATCGAACTCAAAGACGGCAAGGCCGGCCGGTTCGCGACCCTGCCGCTTGGGACAATCCGGTTGCCGGAGCATGTCGGCTACGACCGGAAAAAGGCCCGCGCCCGGGCTGACAAGCTGATTGGCGATGTCAGCTGGCTGGGTGAATTGCAGGGCAGAAGCTTTTACCCGGTTGGTGGTGCCTGGCGGGCACTGGGCCGGACAGCAATGGTGCAGGCATCATATCCGCTTGAGATCATTGATAACTATGTCATTGATCGGGCCTATGCGACGGATATTGCGCGTCTGGTGAGCAGCCAGAGTGCGGCCAGCCTGAAAACGATGTCGAGCATTCCGAAACGGCGTTCTGAGACTGTGCCGTTTGCTGCACTGGTTCTGGACCGGCTGCTGAAAGCCGCCAGGCCGGAGCGGGTTGTTTTCTCCGCCGCTTCAATGCGGGAGGGGGCTCTCTATGAGTACCTCAACCTGTTGAACGATGACCATGACCCGCTGCTGGACAGCTGCCGTGACCTGGCGGCGAAGGCGGGACGGGATGTGGTTGGCAAGGAACAGCTGGCAGATTGGATGGCTCCGCTGTTTCGGGAAGACGACCCGGCGACACCGGCACTTCGCAAGGCGGCGGCGTATCTGTCGAATATCAGCTGGATGGACCATCCGGAATACCGGGCGGACATGTCCTACCTGAAAATTCTCCAGGCGCCGTTCATCGGGCTCCGGCATTTTGATCGCGCCTTCCTGGCCATCGCGATTTACACACGTTACGAAGGCGAGGGCGGCGCGGGTATTGCCCGCAAGCTGCTGTCCGGTGATGCGCAGAAATCCGCTGCGGTTCTGGGGCTGGCATTGCGTCTGGCACATGGAATCGGTGCGGGGCAGCCGGACGCTGCCATGCGGACCAGTCTGTCACTCAGCAAGGATACGCTGACGCTGACACTTCCCCGCGACGACGCGCTTTACTCCGAGACGGCCTTTTCATCCCGGTTGAAGAAGCTTGCAGCACTCATGGGGCGCTCACCGGCTTTCGATTACAGCTGAAGCCGGTGAACGCGATTTTCCGTAACTGATCTCCCTGCGGTCAGTCGGCGGACCTGACCACGGCCAGTTCACCGTTCTTGATGGTGATGGCAAGTTTGCCATGCTTCATTTCCAGTGCCTCTGCCCCGAAGATTTCCCGACGCCAGCCCTTTGTGGCCTGAATATTGGCATTGTCATCGGCGGCGAGCATCTCGATATCGGCGATTGAGGCGATCAGCTTCTGTGCAACACCGGATTTCTGGGTGCGTAACTTCAGCAGAACTTTCAGGATTTCAGCGACAGGACCGGCTTCCGGCGGAATTTCCTGACGTACCGGCGGTGTCGGGCACTGGTTGTTTGGCAGGTCGAGGCCACGTTTTACCGCTTCCAGAATATCGGTGCCGGAACGGCCATTGGCGAATCCCTGCGGCACGCTTCGGCAGGCACCTAGGCTGTTGGCATCACGCGGTTTCTGGGCCGCAATTTCCAGCAAGCCGTCATCTTTCATGATCCGGTTTCGGGGCACGTCCCGGGTCTGGGCCTCATTTTCCCGCCAGGCAGCCAGTTCCCGAAGGATGGCAAGGAATCGTGGTTTCGGATTGCGTGACTTGATACGTCGCCAGGCTTCCTGTGGTTCGACAATATAGGTCGAAGGCTGGGTCAGAACGTTCAGTTCTTCATCAATCCAGCTTCGTCGGCCATTCTTTTCCAGCTGATCGACCAGTTCCTCATAAATCACCCGCAGATGCGTTACGTCAGAGATTGCATAATCGAGCTGTTTTTGAGTGAGCGGGCGTCGTGCCCAGTCGGTAAAGCGGCTCGACTTGTCGATGCTCTGACGGACAATCTTGTTAACCAGCGCCTCATAGCCGATCTGGTCACCATAACCGCAGACCATTGCTGCGATCTGGGTATCAAACAACGGGGTGGGAATGGCGCCCGCTTCCTTGAGGAAGATTTCAACATCCTGACGGGCGGCATGAAAGACCTTCAGAACTGACGTATCGGCCATCAGCTTGTAGAGCGGCCCGAGGTCCATGCCCTCTGCCAGCGGGTCAATACAGGCGGCCTTGTCGATGCCGGCCACCTGTATCAGGCACAATACCGGCCAGTAGGTCCGGTCACGGATAAATTCTGTATCGATGGTGATATAGGGTTCTGCTGCCAGAGCCTGACAAAGCTCTGCGAGGGCATCTGTGTCCGTAATCATCATCATGTGCAGTTATATCCGTTCAGGCAGTTAAATCAGGGTTATGCGTCGAGGCCGGTCAGCCGTTGCTGGAGGCTTGGTCCGGTCATCCAGCGGGAATATTCCGCCGCCTGGTCCCGGAAGGCCGTGAAGGAGTCATGAACTTTCCGTGTCAGCGGATCAGTTTCAGCAATTTCCGCCATCACTTCCCGTGATGCCTTGCCGAGCGCCCTGATGATGTCATCGGAGAACAGGCCAAGTTTGACGCCATGCTGTTCGACCAGCGGTTTCAGCGAGACCACGTTGTGATAGTGGAAGTCTGCCGTTGCCTCATTGGCAATGGAAGAAGCCGCAGCCGCGACGATGGCCTGCAGGTCTGCGGGCAGGGCGTTAAAGGTTGCCTTGTTGATGAAGACTTCCAGTGCGGGGCCGGGCTCATGGAAAGCGGCGGTGTAATAGAATTTGGCAACCTTGTGCAGACCAAAGGCAAGATCGTTCCAGGGGCCGACCCATTCCGCTGCATCGACAGTACCGGAGGTCAGTGACGGGAAAATTTCGCCGGGGGGCATCATGGTCGGCGTTACCCCGACCCGGCGCATCACTTCGCCGCCAAGTCCGGCGATCCGCATTTTCAGACCTTTCAGGTCTTCCAGGGTATTGATTTCCTTGCGGAACCAGCCCGCAGCCTGAACACCCGATGAGCCCGCATAGAACGGTTTTACACCGAAACCGTCATAGACTTCGTCCCACAGTTCCATGCCGCCGCCATAATACAGCCAGGCGGTCCGTTCGGTCGCTGTCATACCAAAAGGTACACCGGTGAAGAAATTCAGAGCCTTGGATTTGCCAACCCAGTAATAGGGGGTTCCCTGCGCCAGATCGGCGGTGCCGGACTGTACGGCGTCAAGGCATTCAAAGGGCGGAACCAGTTCACCGGCACCATAAACCTTGATCCTGATTCGGCCGCCACTAAGGGCCTCCACACGTTCTGCGAAGCGGACACCGTTGACACCGACGCCCGGCACCTGCTTCGGCCAGGGCATCACCATCTTCCATTCAATGACATTCTGCGCGATAGCAGGCGCAGCCAGTCCGGCGCTTGCAGCACCAAGGGCGCTGGCAGCAATAAACGTACGTCTTTTCATGGGTGAATCCTTCAGGTGAATATCCGGATGGAGATTAAACTATGGCTGCGGAGCGCTCAAACACACCGTCTGTTCCTTGACATCGGACTGTCGATGCGCTTTCTCCCGATACGCCTGAACAACCCGTTGAGACACCCCCATGCACGCTTATCGCACGCACAATTGTGGCGAACTTCGCCTTGAACATGACGGTTCTGAAGTCCGCCTTTCCGGCTGGATTCACCGCAAGCGCGACCATGGCAACCTTCTGTTTGTCGATCTGCGCGATCATTATGGCCTGACCCAGACCGTGATTGATGTCTCCAGCCCGATCTTTGCGACTGTCGAAGGTCTGCGGGCTGAGAGCGTTGTCACGGTCACCGGACGGGTGGTCAAACGTACCGATGACACGATCAACGATCGCCTGCCGACAGGTCATGTGGAAGTGGTGATTGATGCGATTGATGTACAATCAACCGCTGAAGTGCTGCCGATTCAGGTCGCCGGTGATGCGGAATTTCCGGAAGACCTGCGACTGAAATACCGGTTCATTGATTTGCGCCGTGAACGGCTGCACAAGAATCTGGTGTTGCGGTCAAATGTGATTTCCTCGATCCGCCGCCGCATGATCGATCAGGGCTTTACCGAATTCCAGACCCCGATACTGACGGCTTCGTCGCCGGAAGGGGCACGAGATTTTCTGGTGCCGAGCCGTCTGCATCCCGGCAAGTTCTATGCCCTGCCGCAGGCACCGCAGCAGTTCAAGCAGCTGTGCATGGTCGCGGGCTTTGACCGTTATTTCCAGATTGCCCCCTGCTTCCGGGATGAAGATGCCCGCGCTGACCGCAGTCCCGGCGAGTTTTATCAGCTCGATTTCGAGATGTCCTTCGTCACCCAGGATGACGTTTTTGCGGCGATCGAACCGGTATTGGCCGGCGTATTCCAGGAATTTGCCGATGGCCGCGACGTTACCAGCGCACCATTTCCGCGTATCACATTCGATGATGCGATGCGCCTCTATGGCTCGGACAAGCCTGACCTGCGCAACCCGCTGCTGATTTCCGATGTTACAGAGCCGTTCCGTGGCTCGAATTTTGGTATCTTCGCCCGCAATATCGACAAGGGTTCTGTGGTTCGCGCAATTCCGGCGCCGGGTGCTGCGGGGCAGCCGCGAAGCTATTTCGACAAGGCAAATGACTGGGCGCGCAGTTCGGGTGCGGCCGGCCTGGGCTATATCACCTTCGCTGATGGTGAAGCCCGCGGCCCGATTGCCAAAAACCTTGAAGCCGACCGTATCGCGCAGATTCGTGAAGCAGCGGGCGTCAGCGACGGGGATGCGGTGTTCTTTGTCTGTGACAAGGAAGAAGCCGCAGCGAAGTTTGCCGGTCAGGTTCGCGAGAAGGTCTGTGATGATCTGGACCTTCGGGCAACCGGCCGGTTTGATTTCTGCTGGATCGTTGATTTCCCGATGTTCGAGCGTGATGAACAGACCGGCAAGATTGAATTCAGCCACAACCCGTTCTCCATGCCGCAGGGCGGTCTTGAGGCGCTGGAAACGATGGACCCGCTGGATATCAAGGCCTGGCAGTATGACATTGTCTGTAACGGTGTAGAGCTGTCTTCCGGTGCCATCCGGAACCATCGTCCGGATATCATGTTCAAGGCATTTGGAATTGCTGGTTACGATGAGGAATTCGTCGAGGCAAAGTTCGGCGGTATGCTAAATGCATTCCGCTATGGTGCGCCGCCGCATGGTGGTTCGGCACCGGGTATCGACCGTATCGTCATGCTGCTGGCTGATGAGCCGAATATCCGTGAGGTCATCCTGTTCCCGATGAATCAGCAGGCACAGGACCTGATGATGCAGGCCCCGAACGAGGTCAGCGAATTGCAGCTCAAGGAACTGCATATCCGCAAGGAACTCCCGAAGGTGAAGAAGAAAGTGGCCGAAGGCGAAGCCCCGGCAGAGGCCGGGGGCGACTGAGCAGCGGATAGCCCCGGATGGTCGCCGGTTACGAAATACATGTCCTGCTGATTATCGGCGCCGCCTTTCTTGTGGCTGGCGGTATCAAGGGTGTGATTGGTGTTGGCACCCCGCTGGTTGTGGTACCGGTGGGCGCGCTGCTGTTGCCGCCGACCATTGTTCTGTCTTTCCTGATTGTTCCGATCATCGCGGCCAACGCCTATCAGTACTTCTCCAGCGAGTTACGGGGGGAAAGTATCCGGCGGTTCTGGCCGGCAGCGACGGCACAGCTTATCGCCGCGACGATCACGACGCAGTTTCTGGTTCGCATCGACCCGGACAATCTGAAACTGATGCTTGGTGTTGCCATTTCCTGTTTTGCCCTGTTGCAGGTCATTCGTGTCGATGTGGACATCGCGCCACGGCATGAGCGCTTTCTGCAGATAGGCACCGGTGCGATGGCGGGCGGGATTGGCGGAGTGACCGGTTTTCAGGGACCGCTGCTGATGGTCATGCTGTTTACCCTGAAAATAGGGAAGGACATGTTCGTCACGGCGATGGCGATGTTCTTTCTGGTCAGTTATCTGCCGATGTTCGCGACCCTGTCTGCGGCTTCCATTCTGGGCTGGCAGGAACTGCTGATTTCACTGGCGGCGACCGTACCGCTGGTTCTCGGGATCAAGTTCGGAGAACGTTTTCGCAAGCGGGTATCGCAGGAGCTGTTTCGCAAGCTGATCGCAACCATGCTGGTCATTATCGGCTGCAACCTGATCTGGATTTCACTCTCGGCTTCGTAAGCCTGTTGCCGTACTGCTGACAGCTATGTGAATTGTCCGTGTGCGGTGGTGACAGTATCTGTCAGTCACCCTCACAGGAGAAAGGCTCGAACATGTACCGGAATTTCAGCATTGTATCAGCGACGGCGCTTGCGCTGACGCTTGCTATGACTTCTGCCGCATCGGCACAGAATGTCATTGAACTCACCCAGACCGGTTGTCAGTTCATTGAGCCGGAAGGCACGGATCTGGGTTATCAACCGCAGAAGGCAGATGACTGTCGGACCATCAACAAGGAATCAGGTTCAGAACGACTGACGAAATCTGAAACCCTGACCCTGAAGCCGGGAAAATATACTTTCAGGGTTGCGAACAAGAATGTTCCCTATGAACTGGGGTTCTGGATTCGCGAGGCGGATTACGACTGGCGCAATCCCCTGCACAAGATAACGAAAACCAGTGTTTCCGGTGGCGGCCTGTATGAAGGAGTCACGCAGGAATATACGGTTGAGCTGGAGCCGGGTGAGTATCTCTATTCCTGTCCTCTGAACCCGACGCCGGATTACCGGATTATCGTTCAGTAATCAGGTCGACAGAAAGACGGGCCGGTCGAAGCGATTGAGGACGGCGAGGACTTTTTCGGTGCGTTGCACCTCCTCGCTGTTTTCCGCCCCGTAGCGTCGCTCGAAGTTCAGCCGCTCTTCCCAGTCCTGAAGGAAATCACGGGGCCGGTCCGGGTCAGCTTCCTCGCCTGTGAGAGCGCCGATTGTCTCATCATACCGGGGATCAAGTTCCGGCTGATAGGCCAGCATCGAATATTCCTGATAGGTCAGGACATCCTGGCTGTGAAGTTTCATTGCCAGATCAGCCATCTGCCGGGGGGACATCTTCCGGATGTTGGTGAAGCCGCCTTTGCCGGGTGGCAGGGCGCGGTTCTCGGCTTCGGCCTTTTCAATGGCTGCGGCTTCCGGGGCGACAAGATCGCGCCCCGGCTGACGGGTAGCCACCAGGCTGGTTCCCGGGCTGCTGTTTTCCCGTATCTCGGCCGGCGGCCGGGTGGTTTTCAGAAAACCGAATGTGGGTTCTATGCGCATGCGTCTGGCCTGCCGTTCTCTCTCAGGCTACGCCCGTAGCGCCCTGAATGTCGCCGGAGTTTTCGTTCGCACTCTTGCGTGCGCGTTTCTGGCGGTACATCGCCTGATCGGCACGATCCAGCAGGACGGCCTCGTCATCGCGACCGCAGAACATTTCGATTCCGAAGCTGGCAGAGATTGGCAGTGCGACAGAGCCAAAGGTTGCGACGGCGCTGTTCAGGGCCTTTTCGATTACCTTGGCACGACGGAAGGCGTTTTCGGTTGAGGCGCGTGTCAGCAGGACTGCAAACTCATCACCGCCGATACGGCCGACAATGTCGGTTTCCCGAACCAGATCACGCAGCAGACTGCCAACCTGTTGCAGCACGGCATCGCCGGCGGCATGCCCATAATGGTCGTTTACTTCCTTGAAACCATCAAGGTCGACGAAAATCACCGCACCGGTTTCCGTGTACCGGCGGGCATGGGCCAGCGCCAGTCGCAGTTCGGACATGAAGGCCCGGCGGTTATGCAGGGCGGTCAGTTCATCGGAATGGGCAAGCTGTTCAAGATCGCGGATGCGGCGGGACTGGTCGGTCATGCGTGTCTGTGCCGTGGCGGCCAGCGCCAGCATTTCCTGCATGATGGCGTCGCGGACAATCGCATCACGGCGGCCGGCTGTTCTGCCGAGTGAACTGACAATGCGGCTGAAAGCCGTGACCAGATCGATATCACCGGTGACGGGAGAGGTCGTTGCCATCGTGTTCATTGTTGCTCGCTCCAGAAAGTGACGCGTTAACTTTGTGGAAACCTTCGCAATCACCGTGCCAGAATAAAAAGCGCAGAATATTAACGTGTTAACCGGATATTCATCATCCAGGGCCGTGCCGGTCGGCAATATTTACCGGGTCAGGTGGCAGGAAATTCCCTGTTTTCCGGGGGCTGGTACAGCGGTACGGACGTGATAATCTCCGGTTATGAAAACAGTTCTGTTAACGATTACCGCTTCTCTCGCCATCCTTCCGGCCAGCGCCGCGATGTCCGAGATCCGGCTGCAACCCCATCGTGCAGTGTATGAACTTTCGATGGCGGCAGATTCAACAAGCACCGGTGTCAGTGCGACAACGGGGGCCATTTTTTATGAGTTCACGGAAAGCTGTGATGGCTGGACAACGAACAACCGGACAATCCTGCGCACCAGCTATGAGGAAGGCCCGGAACGCACATCTGACTGGACCTATTCCGGCTGGGAGTCCCATGACGGGAAGGATTACCGGTTCAACGTGCATTCATCGACCAATGGCGAGAAGGGGCCTGATATCAGAGGGGCCGCCGAGTTGAATGATGAAGGCGGCAGTGTTGACTATCGCCAGCCGGTAACGCGAACCCTTTCTCTCGCGCAGGGAACAATATTTCCGGCGCGTCATATCGAGAGGCTGATTGCGGCAGCACAGTCTGGTGAAAATTTCCTGCTGGCTGACGTGTTTGACGGTTTCTCGGTCGATACTCCCTATTACTCGATCAACGCTTTTATCGGGCCACTGTCAGCACCGGCTGCTGATGCGAAGCCCGGCCTGAAAACGGACTCATGGAAAATGCGCCTCGCCTTTTTTGACAAGACGACGCGGTCCGAACAGCCATCCTACGAACTCGGTGTCCGGTATTTTGCCAATGGCATTGCGACGGAGGTGGTGCAGGATTTCGGTGACCTGAAGATTGACGGCAAACTTCGTGAAATAGAGTTGTTGCCGCATCCGAAATGCTGATCCGTCAGGAATAGCGGCTATCTTTCGTTCTTTTCCGGTTTCCAGCTGCGGCCTTTGTCGACGGCCTTGTTGCCGAATTTTTCACGGACGGCATCCATAGCCCGTTCAATTTTCGCACGCTTTTCACTGTCCGGATCGGCAAGGTCGATGGCATCGGCAAAACGGGCGGGAACAATGCCCTGAACACCGACTCCGATCAGCCGGAAGGCCTGACGGCCGGTGGCTTCCCGCACCAGCAGCGGGACGGCCGTGCGGTATAGGTTTTCAGCAAGTTGTGATGCGCCGGGCATTTTTTGCGACCGGGTGATCAGCCGGAAGTCCGGGGTTTTCAGCTTCAGTATCACACCTTCACCGGCCAGTTCCTTGGCTTTCAGCCGGGCTGAGACTTTCTGACAAAGCGGCCAGAGCTTTTCCCGAAGCGCGTCGGTATCGGAAATGTCGTCATTGAAGGTTGTCTCTGCCGAAACAGATTTTGCCCCTGAGGATGGTTCAATCCGCCGGTTGTCGCGACCGTGCGAGAAGTTTGCAAGGCGGCTGCCGATCGACCCATAACGGCTGATCAGGTCTTTCTCGGTCTTACGTTGCAGGTCACCGATCAGAGGCAATCCGTCGCGCTGGAGCTTCTTCTGCAACTGGCGTCCGACACCCCACATCAGTTTGACGGACTGGGTCGCCAGAAAATCGACAGCCTCCGCCTGACCGATGACGGCAAACCCCTTTGGCTTGTCCAGATCAGAGGCAACCTTGGCGAGGAACTTGTTGTAGCTGAGGCCGATGGAGGCCGTGACCCCGACTTCCTTTTCAATGCGCAGGATCAGTCGGGCCAGCGTTTCAGCCGGCGAGCCATGATGCAGCCGTTCAGTGCCGGACAGATCGAGAAATGCTTCATCAATAGAGAGTGGCTCTACCTGCGGTGTGAGTTCCTGCATCAGCGTTCTGATGGCGTGCCCTGCCTTTGCGTATTTCGTCATGTCCGGTTTGATGACAACAGCGTCAGGGCAGGCCTTCAGTGCCTTGTACATGGGCATGGCAGAATGCACGCCGCGGGTCCGGGCAACATAGCAGGCGGCAGAGACAACCCCCCGCTGCATGCCGCCGACGATGACCGGTTTGTCCCGCAGTTCCGGATTATCCCGTTTCTCGACCGTCGCATAAAACGCGTCGCAGTCGATATGGGCGATGGAAAGCTCGAACAGTTCGGCATGACGGATGACGCGGGGCGAGCCGCAGCTTCGGCATCTCGACCCGTTGCCCGGTTCACGCGTCAGGCAGCTTCGGCAAAGCGCCGGGGGCATGATCAGTCAGCCCCCTCGTCATGCCATAACCAGGCGGCACCCCGTACCCCGCTCGAATCGCCATGCAGGGGCGGGAGGAGGCGGGTAACGACCGTCCGGGAGAACACATAGCGGTCCCAGATCAGGGGGACATTGCTGAACAGCCGGTCGATCTTGGACAGTCCGCCGCCGAGCACAATGGCATCAGGGTCGATGATATTGATGACACTGCCCAGCGCCCGAGCCAGCTGATCTTCATAGGCGCTGAGGGTTGCCTCACAGGACGGGGTGGCAAGGCTGGCGATCTGTTCGGCGGTCAGGTTCTCGCCGGTCAGGTGATGATGGCGGGCTGCAAGGCCGGGACCGGACAGAAAGGTTTCGATGCAGCCAGACCGACCGCAGTAACAGGCAGCGCCTGGCTGTTCTGACGGGTTCATCGCGGGCATTGGATTGTGGCCCCATTCCCCGGCAATGGCGTTTGGTCCTGCCAGCAACTGATGATTGATGACGATACCGCCGCCAACGCCAGTGCCAAGGATGACCCCGAATACCGTCTGGCAGCCTGCCGCGGCGCCATCTATTGCTTCGGAGATGGCGAAACAGTCCGCATCATTTGCCAGCCGGACCGGACGATGCAGGGCATGCATCAGATCATGGTCGAGGGGCTTGCCGATCAGCCATGTGGAGTTTGCGTTTTTTACCAGTCCGGTATCGGGGGCGATGGTGCCGGGAATGCCGATGCCGATCGTACAGGTTTCGGACTGATCGGATTCCAGATCGTCTATCAGATCACAGATCGCCTGTATGGTTCCGGTATAGCTGCCCTGTGGCGTCGGCACGCGCTCACGCCGCAGGATTTCGCCGTCAGCTGACAGCAATATCCCTTCGATCTTTGTCCCGCCGAGGTCGATACCGATACGCATATGCCTGAGTATACAACTTGTTGGTCAAAGTCAGCAGCCCTATGGTTCGTCAAAACTGATTTTCGGGAGCGAGATGTGACAGACCGGATCGATTATATCTTTGAGGGGCAACCGGCAGGTGGTGAAGCCTGGCAGGTGGCAGAGGGTGTGTTCTGGATACGGATGCCGCTGCCATTCGCACTCGACCATATAAATCTGTGGCTGCTTGAAGATGGTGATGGCTGGACAGTTGTGGATACCGGGATCAACCGGGAAGAAATCAAGGACCTGTGGGAGACGGTGTTTACCTCGGTGCTGGGTGGCCGCCCGGTAAAACGTCTGATCTGCACGCATTATCATCCCGATCATATGGGGCTGGCCGGCTGGCTGACGGAACGGCTTGGTGTCGGGATGTGGGCTACGGACGGTGAATGGCGCATGGCGGCACAAGTCCACGCCAAGGATGATGCCGATTTCTCGGGTGAACTGGAGATCATGTATCGCAAATGCGGGTATGATGAAGGCTTCATCGGACGGGTGCATGAACGCGGAAACCCCTATCGCCGTCGTGCAGGCAGCATACCTGACCCGGCACATATTCTGGCAGACGGAGACCGGATCGAGATAGGCCGGCATTCCTGGCAGGTCATCGTCGGGCGGGGGCATGCGCCGGAACATGCCTGTCTGTTCAGTGAGAAAGCTGGCGTGCTCATATCAGGCGATCAGGTCTTGCCGAAGATTACCCCGAATATCAGTGTGCAGGCCGGTGATCTGGAGGCGGATCCGCTGGCACAGTATCTGGCCTCACTGGATCTGTTCGAGCCATTGCCGGACAACACACTGGTACTGCCGTCACATAAATGGCCTTTCCGGGGGTTGAAACAGCGCCTGCAATCGCTGCGTGACCACCATGCAGACCGGCTGGAGGAAACCCTGCTGGGTTGCGTGACTCCGCGCACGGTTCGCGAAGCGGTGCCAATCCTGTTCCGCCGTGAACTGAACGATCACCAGCTGTTCTTTGCCATCGGTGAGGCCCTGGCTCACCTCAATCATCTCTGGAAGCTTGGTCGTCTGACCCGAACCGTTGACGAGGATGGTATCTGGCGGTTCGTCAGAAGCTGATAGCGGCAAACGGGAGAGCAGGTTCCCACATGTCTGGTGACTTCGAACGCGATGGCTATCGGTTTGTTGATGTTCCGGGTCAGCTTGATCCGGAATGGATGACGAATGCAGTTCTCAGTTCCTACTGGGGTGGCAGGCTCGGCCGTGAGCAGGTCCGGGAGTCACTTGAGAACGCACGGCTGTTCGGCCTGCTGGATCAGCAGGGGCATCAGGTCGGGATGGCCCGGGTGGTGACCGACGGAACCCGCTTTGCCTGGCTGTCTGATGTGATCATTGCAGAAGATCTGCGCGGTCGTGGTCTGGGGCAGTGGATGCTCGGTCTGATTTTCGGATCAGCGGGGCTGCGGCGTGTTGACCGCTGGCTGCTGGCAACCGGCGACGGCCATGACCTGTATCGCCGGTTCGGCTTTGTGTCGACCGATGTGGACGGAAAGTTCATGGTCCGAACAGTGGGCAGTCCGGGCTCAATGAGTGTGGAATAATACGATATCAGTATGTAGAATTAGGGTGGTATCAACTTACAGGATCACCCATGCCGCAGCCGGATATCACCGCCTTCTTCGACAAGCTCACATCGACACTCAGCTATGTCCTGTCAGATCCGGAGACCGGAGCCTGCGCGGTTATTGATCCGTTGCTGGGATATGATGCGGCATCCGGTCACACCAACAGCACGGGCGCCGAGGAAATCGCGACCTTTGTCGAGAGCAGGGGGCTGACCTGTGTCTGGTTGCTCGAAACGCATGTCCATGCGGATCATCTGTCAGGGGCGGCCTGGCTGAAAAACCGTCTGGGAGGTCGTATTGGTATTGGCAGTGGTGTCTGCGCGGTACAGCAGAATTTCGTCCGTATTTTTGACCTGGCGGATGAAGTGGCGACAGACGGGTCGCAATTCGATCATCTGTTCGTCGATGGTGAAGATTTCGAAATCGGGAAGTTACGGGGGCAGGTGATGGCGACCCCCGGGCATACGCCGTCCTGCGTCAGCTATCTGGTCGATGGCAATGTTTTTGTCGGCGACCTGTTGTTCATGCCGGATTTCGGCACCGCCCGCTGCGACTTTCCGGGCGGGTCAGCCCGTGAACTCTATAACTCCGTGCAGAAGGTTCTGGCGCTGCCTGACGAGACAAATATCTATACCTGTCATGACTATCAGCCCGGTGGCCGGGAGTTGCGCTATCAGGCTACCGTTGCCGAGCAGAAAGCCTCGAATCTACATATAGGGGGTGATGCCACCGCGGACGGATTCGTCGCCATGCGTGAATCCCGTGATTCGACTCTTGCCATGCCGGGGCTGATCATTCCGGCCATTCAGGTGAATATCCGGGCCGGAAATCTGCCGGATCCTGCGGATAACGGCACTTCCTATCTGCGGGTTCCGCTCAACATTCTCTAGCGGTCAGCGCCAGCACCGGCAGCCAGGATAGAACCTGTCATATTTGCCCGTCGCCAGTGCAGCCCGGGCCATCAATTAATCCGCCTTCGGAACAATCCGCAGAAACCCAGTGAGTCGCGGAGCGGCAACCGGTTTTTGCCATTATTTCGACAAGAATTCAGTCGACAGCGCACCGAGATTTGGTATCTTCCCTCTGCCCGGCCACTACATCTAGGGGATATGCCCGGGTTTCAAAACTATTATCCACAGGCTGTGGATACCGGGAATGTAAGGCCTCGCAAGGGAGATCGGGTGTGCTGGACGTCGTACAATTAGCTGAGGGCAGTGCCGTCACTGTGGATAGATCACGGGACGCGCTGCTGACGGAATTTGGCAAAGCTACGCTGACTGACCGATATCTGATGCCGGGTGAGAGCTTTCAGGATCTGTTTGCGCGGGTCTCCAGCTACTATGCGGATGACAATGCGCATGCCCAGCGACTCTATGATTACATGTCGCGTCACTGGTTCATGCCGGCCACGCCGGTACTGTCGAATGGCGGCACAAAACGGGGGCTGCCGATTTCCTGTTTTCTGAATGAATCGACAGACAGCCTGAATGGTATTGTCGATCTGTGGAACGAGAATGTCTGGCTTGCCGCACGCGGTGGCGGCATTGGCAGCTACTGGGGCAATCTGCGGTCGATCGGCGAGACGGTCGGCGGCAATGGCAAGACATCCGGTGTCGTGCCCTTCATCCGGGTGATGGATTCGCTGACACTGGCGATCAGCCAGGGGTCACTGCGGCGTGGTTCGGCGGCGGTCTATCTGCCGATCAGCCATCCGGAAGTTGAAGAGTTCATCGAGA
This sequence comes from Alphaproteobacteria bacterium HT1-32, assembly GCA_009649675.1. Classification (NCBI taxonomy): domain Bacteria; kingdom Pseudomonadati; phylum Pseudomonadota; class Alphaproteobacteria; species Alphaproteobacteria bacterium HT1-32. The sequence goes on from WJPL01000002.1 coordinate 431,535, forward strand.
TTCGCCGTCCGACCGGTGGCGATCCGAATCGCAAGGCGCTGAACCTGCATCACGGTATCGCCATTACCGATGATTTCATGCGTGCTGTGGAACGTGATGGCGACTGGAAACTGAAAAGTCCGAAAGACGGTTCCACCATTCGTGTGGTGCGGGCCCGTGACCTGTGGATTCGCATGCTGACGGCCCGGATTGAAACCGGCGAGCCTTATATGCTGTTCATTGATCATGTGAACCGGGCGATTCCGGAACATCACAAAATGGCCGGCCTGCAGGTCAAAACCTCAAACCTCTGCTCGGAAATCACCCTGCCGACCGGGATCGACCAGAACGGTGAAGACCGCACCGCTGTCTGCTGCCTGTCCTCGCTCAATCTGGAGCGGTACATGGACTGGCGCGACCATCCGACATTCATCGAGGATGTTTTCCGCTTCCTCGACAATGTGCTGAGCGATTTCATCAAGAACGCGCCGGAAAGCATGAAGCGTGCAGCTTATGCCGCGATGCGGGAACGCTCGGTCGGTCTGGGGGTCATGGGCTTTCACTCCTTTCTGCAGTCGCAGAATGTGGCCTTTGAAAGTGCCATTGCGAAAGCCTGGAACAAGAAAATCTTCAAGCATATCCGGGGACAGGCCGATGAGGCCTCGACCATGCTGGCTAAAGAACGTGGTGCCTGCCCGGATGCGCAGGACTATGGCGCGATGGAACGCTTCTCGAACAAGATCGCGATTGCGCCGACCGCTTCCATCTCGATCATTGCCGGCAATTCATCGCCGGGTATTGAGCCGTTTGCCGGTAACAGTTTTGTCCAGAAAACGCTGTCGGGCACCTTTAACGTGCGCAACAAGAACCTGGTGAAGGTGCTGGAGGAGAAGGGCCAGAATACGGAAGAAGTCTGGTCCTCGATCACCACCCGGGAAGGGTCGGTTCAGCATCTCGATTTCCTTGATGATCATGAGAAGATGGTCTTCCGTTCGGCGTTCGAACTGGATCAGCGCTGGATCATCGAACATGCGGCTGACCGTACGCCGTTTATTTGCCAGTCGCAGTCAGTGAACCTGTTCGTTCCGGCAAATGTTCATAAACGCGACCTGCACCAGATGCATTTTCAGGCATGGAAGAAGGGCGTGAAGAGCCTTTACTATTGCCGCTCGAAGGCGATCAACCGGGCGGAAATTGTTTCCAGCATCAATTCGCGCAGCGAACCCGCCAGCAGCGGTCAGATTGACCTGCCGCTGGTCGCTGCAGCTTCCACCGATTACGAGGAGTGCCTGGCATGTCAGTGACGTCCGCCGCCGCACGTGTTGAAGATCAGGACGAACCGACAGCCGTCATCATTACCGATCGGGATATCGCAACGCTTCATTCAATTGAGCGCCCGACCCTGCTGACCCCGTCTGTTGGCTACAAGCCGTTCCGTTATCCCTGGGCGTTTGAAGCCTGGCAGTCGCAGCAGCAGATGCACTGGCTGCCGGAAGAAGTGCCGCTGGCCGATGACGTGAAGGACTGGCATCGCGAACTGACGGAATCGGAAACCCATCTGCTGACGCAGATTTTCCGGTTTTTCACCCAGTCAGATATCGAAGTGAATAACTGCTACATGAAGCATTATTCACGGGTGTTTCAGCCAACTGAAATCCAGATGATGCTGGCCGCCTTCTCCAATATGGAGACGGTGCATATTGCTGCCTACAGCCATCTGCTTGATACCATCGGCATGCCGGAACTCGAATATCAGGCCTTCCTCAAATACAAGGAGATGAAGGACAAGTACGACTATATGCAGCAGTTCAACGTGGACAGCCCACGCGATATTGCCCGCACACTGGCCGTCTTCGGTGCCTTCACGGAAGGCCTGCAACTGTTCGCCTCCTTCGCCATGCTGCTGAACTTCCCGCGCTTCAACAAGATGAAGGGCATGGGACAGATTGTGACATGGTCCGTCCGCGACGAGACGCTGCACACGAACTCAATCATCAAGCTGTTCCGTACCTTTTGTGATGAACATCCGGAAGTGCTCGATGATGCCTTTCGCACCGAACTGATTGAAATCTGCGAACATATCGTCAATCACGAAGACGCCTTCATCGACCTGGCCTTCGGTCTTGGCCCGATTGAGGGGCTGACGGCGGAAGATGTGAAACGCTATATCCGCTACATCGCCGATTACCGGCTGAAACAGCTGGGTCTCGCCCCGCAATATTTCATCGAAACCAACCCGCTGCCCTGGCTCGACAACATGCTGAACGCGGTCGAGCACACCAACTTCTTCGAAAACCGGGCCACGGAATATACCCGTGCCGCGACCACAGGGAAATGGGACGAAGCGTTCGACTGAGGATTACCGGCTTCCCGGTCTGCCTGGTGCGGCTTTCCGGGCTTCTTCGATCAGCCAGTCGCAGTTAACCTGCGCTTCCTCATCGGGCAGGGAGAAGAAGGGGAAGGGGTCGATGCCGCCGATGCGGATGTCCGGATCCTGCAATGGTCCGCGGATGCTGACAGGAGCCTTCAGGTCGATCAGGCTGAAATCCCGTTCCCGTGCTTCTACACGGATGTCGAGACTGCGTGCGCCGATATCAACGCTGCCTTCCGTCAGGAGCAGACTGTCACTGGTGGAGATAACACCTCGTTTGAAGGACAGGACGCCCCTGTTCGCGGTAATGGCTGCGACGGCACAGGGCATGTCGACGCTGACATCGCCACCGATCAGCAGACCAAGACTCTCCGCGATGTCGAGACCGGCCGCCTCGACAATCAACCCGCTGATCCGGCCATTGCGCAGGACCAGATGACCGCCACCGTTTGCGGCTTCCAGAATTTCGGCGAAGTTCATGCCGCTTCCGATGACATAGATACGGCCTGAAACGGCGCCGCCCATCTGCTGCACGAAATCTGTATCTTCAAAGAAGCGATAGAGTTCGACGCCGTCAAGAGTCACATCAATGTCGGCGGACGGGATGTCATCGCGGACATTCAGGGCGATTTCCCCGGTCAGCTCACCATTGGCAATCCCAGCTTTCAGCGGTTTTACGGTGAGCCGGTCGTCTTTCAGGATGAAATGCATGTCAATATTATCGACCTTGGCAACCGGTGACAGCACGCTGTCGGCGATCAGCCGGATATCGATCTCGGCACTGCGGAACAGGGCGACGGGGATTTCGGTTTCCGGAAGCAGGCCCTGTTGCTCCGCAGCCTTCTGCTGACTTTCCGAGGCGGTCTCATCCGGATCCGGCTGGGCACCGATCAGCCCTGCAAGGTCATCAAAGTCGAGCCTTTTCGAATATATGCTGCCGGTCAGGCGCGGCTCTTCATTGCCATAATCGACGGTCAGGGTTCCCGATGCATCACTGTCGCCAATCCTTCCGGCGAAATCCTCCAGCGAGATGGCCTTGTCACCGAACAGAACCGTGCCATTCAGATCATAAGGCGGGGTGGTCGGGAGGGGCAGGCCGAACGGGACCCCCAGATCGGCAAAGTCGTCGCCGGTCAGGCGGACGGAGGTGAGGCGGGTCTCGCCATCTTCCGATGTCGCAAGCTGTCCTTCAATGCGCAACCGGGTGGGGCCGTCAATGGCGATCCGGACAGGGTACAGACCGTCCGGATTAATCAGACGATCAAAGGCACCGCCGGCAAATTCAAATGTGAACGGGGACTGGTTGATTGTCCCGTTACCTTTCAGGAAGACATCCTGCTTGCCGCGCAGGACGCCTTCAATATTGGCGGCAAGCAGCAGGTCGCTGCGTTGTGAAGTGATGTCGAGGTAGCTGATCTTCACATCAGCAATCTCGATCTCTCCGATTGAGGGGATTTCCGACCGCTCTTCCGGGGCTGCCGCGTCGCCGGCTGATGAAGCAGATGACCAGTTCAGTTTTCCATCAGTGTCGCGGACAATCTCGACACTGCCGCCACGGGCGCGGATCAGCGGGATATCCAGCCGACTGTCGAAAAGGGAGAATAACCGAAACCGGATAGTCAGTTCATCCAGCTCTGCCATCGGCTCTTCAGGGGCCCAGTCGGCATTCGCCACGGAAATATCTGTTGCGGTGATGCCAAGCATCCATCCCTTGTCGAGATAAAGGTCACCGATCGTCGTCTCTCGCCCGAGAGCCGCCGATAAGGCGTTCTCTGCGAAAGGCTTGATATGGTTCCCCTGAACGAAAAAGGTGGCTGCCGTCAGGCCAAGAATGAGGAGCAGCAGTGACCCAAAAGCATATTTCAGAGCATGTTTCATAACCCGTAAACGCCGCAGGGACAGCATGGTTCAGTTATCAGACGGACATCATGCTCAGGGTCGTGATAGAGGGTTAGGGCCGGACGTGGCGCGACAGGCAAAGATGTCTGCCTGGTCAGGTTTTAGCGGGTATCAGTGCCTTTAGTTCATCGGGGATGCGTTTTGCCCGGATGCGGCCGGGTTCCGTCGGATGCTTTTCGGCCCAGACCCGGATCTCGGTGCCTTCTACCGCAAGGCGGTCACCATTCATCATGCGATGCGACAGGACAAATGTCTTGGAGCGCCATTCCTGTATATGCGTCGTGATTTCAAGGTCATCGCCGTAGGTCGAGGGGGACCGGAAGGAGGCGCTGGCATCGACAAGCGGGATGCCGAGGACACCATAGGTTTCCGACAACTTGCGAACGGGCAGACCGACGCTTTCGAACAGCGCGGCTGTGGCCCGGTCAAACCAGCGGAAATACTGCGGATAGAAGACGATGTCGGCCGCGTCACAATCGCCCCATTCAACCCTCTGGATAATCTTGTTTTCCAACATCTGCATCGGCTCCGATCATAAAGCAGGACTGTGGCAAGCGATCTCCCGGCGGTCAATCAACGGGCGGTTGTCATCAGCGCGACAGTAGCCAGAATAAGCGGACCCAGCGGAGAAGGTATCATGCAGAAAGACCATCAGGATTTGCGTCGGGATGTCGAGAACATCCTTCAGGCTGCCGGCAGCAGTGAACAGGAAGCACAGATTGTTGCTGACCATCTGGTGATGGCCAATCTCAGCGGCCATGACAGCCATGGCGTCGGCATGCTGCCGCATTATCTTCAGAATATCCGGCTGGGTGTGCTGCATCCGAACCGGCATGTCCGGAAGGTGAAGCAGGATGGCTCGATTCTGGTGTTCGATGGTCAGGGGGGATACGGGCAGGTGGTCGCCCGCGAGGCGACCGAACAGTCGATCAGGGTTGCCCAGGAGACGGGGCTTGCAGTGGCCGCGCTGCGCGACGCGCACCATATCGGGCGCGTCGGAACCTATGGCGAGCTTTGTGCGGATGCCGGACTGGTTTCCCTGCATTTTGTCAATGTGACAGGTCATCGTCCGCTGGTGGCCCCGCATCGCGGATCAGACGCCCGTTACGCCACCAACCCGATCTGCATCTCGCTTCCGGCCATGGGGGTGGAGGAGCAGGTCGTCCTCGACATGGCGACCAGCAAGGTTGCTCTCGGCAAGATGCGTGTTGCCAACAACCGGGGCGAGACGGTGAAGGATGGTCTGCTGATCGATGCGGACGGGCAGCCGACAAATGACCCGGGAGTCATGTTTTCAGAAAAGATGGGCGCGCTTCTGCCGATTGCCGAACATAAGGGCTATGGTCTGGCAATGATGTGCGAGTTGCTGGCTGGTGCGATTGGTGGTGGTGGTACCATTCAGCCGGGTAATAAAAGAGACACCCGTATCATCAATAATATGCTGATGATCGTCATCGACCCGGTGCGGCTGACGGACAGCGATTACATTGCGACGGAGATGCGGGCGATGTCCGATTATGCGCGCCAGTCTCCGCCCGGTGACGGGCATTCGCCTGTTCTGATGCCGGGTGATCCGGAGCGAGAAGAGCGGCTGTGCCGGTCAAGAGACGGAATATATGTGGAAGATGAAACCTGGCGCCAGATCAGGGAAGCGGCGCGGGAATACGGGGTTGAAATCAGCTAATTCCACCTGTTTGCAAATTGCGAATTAAGGATTTTTCCTCTTTGATTCGCAATTTGCAATTCGCATTCTGCAAATCAGACCTTATTGCATGGCCTGTGCGAAGCTGTAACCGATGAAGGTTGCGATCCCTACCAGAAACACAGGATAGCTGAGATACTGCATGACCCGCGGTAACACTGGCTTTTTGACATCTGTGTAATGTGACATGGCATTCTTCCTTCCTGATCATTCTGGCGATGCAGTTTCGCCTGTGACTAGTATCAGCAAATGACGTGCCAGCTTTTGATCGGGATCAATAATCGTCTCAATAAGAACGGTTTTAATCTGCGGCTTGATTGAACTGGCTGTTCAACCGAACATGTAACCCTGATGCCCGACATTCCGAACCTCCAGCCATATGTTCAATCGGCGATAGAGTGGTTGCTTGCCCACGTTCTGACCGTGGATGCGGGGGTTCAGCTTGCCGCTGTGCTGGTAACGCTCTGTCTTGCACTGGTGCTGCGCGGTCAGATCAAGGCAGGGGTCGCGCGGATGCAGACAATTGCCCGCGGCGGGTTCGTGCTTCGTCGTCTGGCTGCTCTGCCACTTTCGATTTATGTCGTGCTGGTCTGGCTGATTTTGCTTTACCTGATCCTGCTGGTCACCACGGCGGCAGGTGGCAGTCACCGGCTGATCACCATTGCGGTGTCACTACAGACAGCCTGGGTCATTATCCGGCTGACATCCGGTTTGCTGCGCAACCCGCTGGCCTCCAGAACCATGGCATCCGTCGCCTGGGCGCTGGCGGCACTGAACATCATAGGATTGCTGGATCCGACCCTTGCGATGCTGGAAGGGGTCAGTGCGAGTTTTGGTGATTTCCGGATTTCCGCACTTGCCGCCCTCAAGGCGCTGGCGGTTGGTGCCTTCCTGTTATGGGCGGCGCTGGCGGCATCGCGATTTGTTGAACTTCAGATATCACGGTCAGTCTCGCTGACCCCGTCCATTCAGGTGCTGACGTCCAAACTGATCAAGATTGTGCTGATCACGCTGGCAATTGTGGTTGCCCTGTCCGGTGTCGGTATTGATCTGACGGCCTTTGCCGTATTCTCGGGTGCTGTTGGTGTCGGCATCGGGTTTGGCTTGCAGAAGATCATCTCCAACCTGATCAGCGGGGTGATCCTGCTGCTTGACCGCAGTATCAAGCCCGGGGACGTGATCCAGCTGGAAGGTACCTATGGCTGGGTGAATACCTTGTCGGCACGGTATGTGTCGGTGGTGACCCGCGACGGGGTGGAACATCTGATTCCGAACGAGAATCTGATCACCCAGAATGTGATTAACTGGTCTTATTCGTCGCGCAAGGTAAGGCTGCGGGCACCGCTCGGGGTCAGCTATGACACGGACCTGCCACATGCGCTGAAGGTTTGTATGGAGGCTGCGGGCTCTCTCGACCGGGTGCTGAACAACCCGGCACCGAATTGCCTGATTACCGGTTTCGGTGACAGCTCGATTGATCTTGAATTACGCTTCTGGGTGGAAGATCCGGAAGCCGGAGCCGGGAATATCAAGAGTGCGGTTTATCTTGCTGTCTGGGAAGCATTCCGTGAACACGGTATTCAGATCCCGTTCCCGCAGCGCGAGGTTTCCATCACCAACTGGACCGAGACAAAGCAATCGGAAAAGACGCCGCCGCCATCAGAGGACTGAGGCGACGGCGATCATCCGGTTGTTATTCCGCGGCGCTGGCGAGACCGGCACCGGCTGAACGGGTCATGGCAAGATAGGCAGCAACATCCGCCTGCTTTTCAAAGGACAGGGTTGCGGCGACAAACTGGTCACGCTGTGCCTGTGACAGATAGGGTGCGGTAAGGCCGTCGAATTTCTCCCGCAGTTCTTCAGCGGTCTGGAAGTTTTCGGGCTCACCCTTGGGAATCTCGACGAAACGTTCTGTTGTCTTGCCCTTGGCCGTGACGCGGGCGATGCCAGACATGAAACGCGGGAAAGAGGCTTCCGGTTTCGGGTCAATCTGGACATCGACCTTCTTGCAAAGGCTGAGTGTCTCCGAGTCTTTCAGATGCTTTGCATAGTCATCCCAGCCCATGCCGCGTTCGCGAATGGCAACGGCTGCGCAGAACGGCATGGAGAACTGGCCGTCGACGACACTTTTCGGCTGTTGTTTATGGGCCAGCCCGTCACCGATGATTTTGAACCCTGTCTGGGGTAGACCGACATAAACGGCCTCAACATCCGAGGCCGTCAGGTCCTGTTCGGTGCAGATGCTGGCAATGGCCTCCATAGCTGCGTGGCTGTACCGGCAGGTGGGGTAGGGTTTCACGGCCAGGGCAAGCGTTTCCCAGACAGTGCCGAGACCGGCGACCGCTTTTGACGGGTCGGGATTGGGGGCGAAGGAGTTCAGGAACCCATGCTTGCCTTCAATCGGGGTGCGCGCACCAAGATACCCCTCCTGTGCCAGAGTGGCGGCAATCAGACCATTCATTGCTGCGTGGCCAATCTGATAGCGTTTCGTCCAGGCACCGCTCTCAACAAAATGGATGGTTCCGGATGTCTGGCTGAGGCAGATACCGAAGGCATCGAGCATCTGCTCGTCATTCAGGCCGAGAACACGACCCGCTGCGGCAGCAGCACCGAAGGCACCACAGGTGGCTGTCGGGTGATAGCCGCGGTCATAATGGTCTTTCGGCGACAGGGCGAGGGACAGGCGAATCTGGATTTCATATCCGGCGATAATGCCTGCGAGGACGTCACTGCCGGAGGCGCCGGTCATTTCTGCGGCAGTCAGGGCGGCAGGAATAATCGGCGCGGAAGAATGGATCGACCCGGCAGCATGGGTGTCGTCAAAGTCCAGTGAATGTGCGAGTGCGCCGTTGATCAGGGCGGCGGCGGATGCGCCATAGCCTTTCTGGTCGCCAAAGACGGCGTGATTGCCGGTGGCTCCGCCCAGCCGCTCGACCATCCTGATGGTGGCCGGCGTGCTTTCAGCGTCGTGCCGGGCGCGAATGGCGATACCTGATGTATCGAGAAGCAGCAGCTTTGTGCGTTCTGTAACCTCATCAGGAACCTGATCCAGCGATAGCCCGGCAGCGAAAGCGGCGAGTTGTTCTGAAATGCTCATTTGTAACCTCCCGAATGTATTTGTCCTGACAATATCAAAGTCGGAGAGATTGCGGAAGGGATTCAGATGAGTGTGTCGTCAAATTTTTCAGATGAACTGGCGAAACCCATATCCTCTCCGAAGCAGAACAGCTTGTTGATGGTTTCTCCATCATCGCTGAGCGGACAGGATATCGCTTCAATCAGCCGTTTGTCGCCCTGAATACTGGTATAGACATAGCGCTGGAAAACGGGGCGTCGTTGCTCAACGACACGGCTGTATCGCCCTTTGATTATCTCCTGTCCCTGTTGGGCGGGCATTTCGGACTGTAGTTGTCCGACCTTCAGAATCTGATTGTTGATAATGTTCCGGCCGACATAACGCAGCCGGTAATCCTTGCCGCCGTCAATGACATCAACCAGTGTCAGACCAAGCAGCAGGGAAGGAATCTCGATCAGATTGATATCTGAACGTGCGGGAATTTCCTTGCCGCCCCGGGATTGTTCCCAGAACTGCAACGCCGTCCGGACGTTAGACGATACAATTCTCTGCAGAATTTCATCAATCTGCATCATTATCTCCGACGAACGGGGATTGTCTGTTAATCATCAGGTTTCCGATATTCCCCGATTGACATGGTGACCCGCCAGCGGAACGGCAATGATCCTGTCATCTTGCTTCACCCCTTCCGGAATAGACAATTTTTTACCATCTTTTGGCGAAAAAAATTATCGCTGTGATGTTTGCCAGTCCGGATGTTGCCAGACAGCGGCCCCGGAAACGGGAAGCGCAGGGTTACCAAGGATGATGTCAGCTGCTTTTTCGGCGATCATGATGGTCGGCGCATTCAGGTTTCCGCTGGGAATGGTTGGCATGACCGAGGCATCGACGACCCGCAGGGATTCCAGACCATGGATTTTCAGCTCCCCGTCGACGACGGCCTGTTCTCCTGATCCCATCGCACAGGTGCAGCTGGGGTGATAGGCGCTCTCTCCATGCGACCGTACAAAGGCGTCGATTTCATTGTCGGACTGAACATTCTCGCCGGGCGCCAGTTCACCATCCCGGAAGGGCTCGAATGCTTGCTGGGCGAAGATCTCCCGTGTCAGGCGGACGGCGGCCCGCATTTCCTTCCGGTCCTGCTCAGTAGACATGTAATTGAACAGGATTTCCGGATGTGAAGCCGGGTCAGCTGATTTCAGGCGGACATGGCCCCGGGACGTCGGCCGCATGGGGCCGACATGGGCCTGAAAGCCATGCCTGTCACCTGCGGCCCTGCCGTCATAGCTGATCGCAATGGGCAGGAAGTGATATTGCAGATCAGGATGCTCAACACCGGCTTCCGAGCGGATGAAGCCGCCTGATTCAAACAGGTTTGAGGCACCCGGTCCGCGCCGGAACAATAACCATTCCAGACCAATTTTTGCCCGGCCGACAAGACTGAGTGCCGAGTAAAGTGTGATAGGCTGACGACAGCCTATCTGCACATAGATTTCCAGATGATCCTGAAGATTGGCACCGACGCCGGGCAGGTCGGCAACCACGGGAATGTCATGCTCTGCAAGATGGCTGGCAGGCCCGATACCGGAAAGCATCAGAAGCTGAGGCGAGTTGATCGCACCTCCGGACAGAATGATTTCGTCACCCGTGACAGTCTCGCGACGACCGTTCCGCGAGACTGTCACACCAGTGGCGCGTTTTCCGTCGAACAGGATTTTCTCGGTCAGTGTTGAATGACGGACCTCAAGATTTTCTCGCTGTAATGCCGGGCGCAGATAGGCCTTGGCAGCAGACCAGCGCTCACCCTTGTAGGTGGTCTGCTGCATATGGCCGAAGCCTTCCTGCTGATGGCCGTTCATGTCGTCCGTCCGGGGATAACCGGCCTGGATACCGGCTTCGACGAAGGCTTCGTAGAGCGGGTTTTTGCAGGGGCCGTCACTGACATGAAGCGGGCCGCTGTCACCACGGTACTCATCACTGCCTTTCTCCCATGTCTCTGCTTTCCGGAAATAAGGCAGGCAATGGGCGTAACTCCAGTCGGGTAGGGCGTTCGATGCCCAGCGATCATAATCAAATGCGTGCCCGCGGACATAACACATGCCGTTGATGGAAGATGATCCGCCGAGCACACGGCCGCGGGGGCAATACATCTGCCGGTTATCCATGAAAGGCTCGGGCGCGCTCTCATAAAACCAGTTGAATCGGTCATTCTTCAGCGGTTCGGCAAAAGCCCCCGGCATATGCAGGAAAATACTGCGATCCGGTGGTCCGGCTTCGATCAGCAGGACCCGGTTCGCCGGATTTTTACTGAGCCGGTTTGCAAGCACAGACCCGGCTGATCCGGCTCCGACGATTATGTAGTCAAATGAAGTTCTGGCCATACCTCCTCCTTGCCCATGAAGGTGTTAAACGTCAAGCTGACGATAGGAAAATCAGGGAATGAATATCTTCATGGGACATATCAGGGGGCTGCTTTTTGACCGGGACGGGACACTGATCGATTTTCATCAGACCTGGACGCCGGCCTTTACCGAGGCGGCTACTCTTCTGGCAAAAGGTGATCCGGAACTGGTGTCCCGACTGCTGATTGATGCTGGCTATGATCCGGAAACCGGACAATCAGGGCCCGGTTCCATGCTGGCAGCCGCGTCGGATGCCGAACTGGCGGCTTTCTGGGCCACTATGCTGCCGGAAGAAACGGCTGACAGTATTCTGGGCCAGATATCCGGGATATTCTCGGATCATCTGGAATTTGGCGCAGCCCCGGTCTGTGACCTCTCTCTGTTCTGCCAGCAGATGCTGGATCTCGGATATCAGCTGGGGATTGCCACAAACGGCAGCTCCCCCTCGTCAAAGGCAATGATGCGCAGGTTTGGTGTGCATCATCAGTTTGCTTATTACGCGGGTTTTGACAGTGGTCATCAGCCAAAGCCGCATCCGTCGATGGCGCTGGGTTTTTGTGCGGCCACGGGGCTCCGGCCGGAAGAAATTGCGGTTATCGGCGATAGTACACATGACCTGAAGCTGGCCCGCTCTGTAAAGGCGGGGCTTGCAATCGGGGTGCTGACCGGTGCCAGCAGCGCGGATGATCTGCAGCCTTTTGCAGATCATGTCATTCCGAACATTACCTTTCTGGCTGATCTGCTGGCTGATTGAAGATCAGGCGCCGAAACGGGCCGGCCGGAAGATCTCCATTGGAATGTCCGTCGGTTTGTCAGCAACCATCTGCGCGAGCAGTTTGCCTGTGATCGGGCCGGTTCCGAAACCGATATGACCGTGCCCGAAGGCCATCCATAAGCCTTTGTGCCGGGCTGCACTGCCGATCACCGGGCGAGTATCCGGCAGCGAGGGGCGGCTGCCGCTCCAGGGCTGGTTTTCAACGGCTGATCCCAGCGAAATGGCCTGTTCTGCTGCCGGGAAGATAGCCTGAATCTGGCTGTAATCAGGCGGGGCATCACGTTCGGCAAACTGAATGCCGGAGGTGACGCGGATGCCACGTTCCATTGGACTCATGGAAAAGGCACCTTCGATATCGTTGCAGGCGCGGTACAGGGTCTGGCCGTCCCGGACCTGAAAATGTTGATGATAACCACGCTCATAGGCCAGCGGGATGTTATAACCCAGTGGTTTCAGCAGATCGGCAGACCAGGGACCGGCGGCCACAACGACCTGTGCGAAGCCTGTGCTGCCCTGCTCGGTGACTACCGTGAAGCCGTCGCCTGATGGATCGATCCGTTGCACCTGTTGCGCCTGAATGATGCCGCCTTCTGCCTCAAACAAAGCGGCATAGGCTTCGGTGACGCCTCCGGGACTATCGACATTTGAGGCGGATGTGATGAGGACAGCCCCGGCATAGATCGGCTTCAGATGCGGTTCGATCTCGGACAGTTCTTTGGGGCCAAGTACATCGTAGCCGACGCCGTGGCTTCGCATCAGTTCCTGATCCTCGAAGCTGCCATCAAACCCGGCCTGACTGCGATAGAGCTTCATCCAGCCGGTATCGCGAAAGCGGTGTTCAACGCTGGCCTGTCTGGCCAGTTCCAGATGCACAGCGCGTGACCGATAGGCGAAGGCGCTCATCTCGTCGGCGGCTTTCATGAAACTGCTGCGTCTTGCACGCAGCAGAAACCGTGCCATCCATCCTGCATTGCGCGCCAGATAGGCGGGATCATAACGGACAGAGTTGGTCTTGTTGCTGGCAAAGCGATGCAGGTTGCGCAGGATGCGTGGCGAGTTGATCGGAATGAAAGATGCCTGACTGATGGCACCGGCATTGCCATAGGAAGTTTCGCGACCCGGTGCCGTTTTCTCGATCAGGGTTGTCTTGAATCCCTGCCGGTTCAGGAACAGGGCGCAACTGACCCCAACGATGCCGCCGCCAATGACGGCAACACTGTCTGATGCAATCTCCGTCATGATTCTACACCGTGGCAGAGGGGCGGCGTCTGTTCATCAGAATTTGCAGGCCAAGCACCGGCAGGACGATACAGATACCGATGATGTCCGACGTGCCGCTGGGTGCAACCAGCAACAGACCGGCGATGGCCATGATGATCCGCAGTGGTGTGCCAAGCGGGGCTGCAAAGTAATTTGCGACGGCGGTCGCGATGGTGAACACCCCGATACCGCAGGTTATCGAGACCTGCAGGAAGCTTGAAAGCGAGTAATATTCCGGCAGCACAATCAGCATGGTCGGTGCATAGACGAAGACCATCGGGACCATCAGTTTGCCAAGTCCCATCGAGAAGGCGGACAGACCGGTCCGGAACGGATTCGCCCCCGCAATGCCGGCCGCCGCATAGGCTGAGGCACAGACCGGCGGTGTGATTTCCGACATCACGCCGTAGTAGAGCACAAACATATGTGAGGCCAGCGGCGGAACACCGAGCTGTGACAATGCCGGCTGGGCGACGGAAACCAGCATGATGTAGAGCGCGGTGGTCGGCAATCCGGCGCCCATCAGAATGCAGGCCATGGCAACGAAGCAGAGCGACAGGAACAGCTGGATGGAGGGCAGGGTAAAAGCGTCACTGGGGATCCAGGAGACCAGCGGGAAGATGATGTCAGCCAGTTCGGCGGCGCCGTTTGTGACCATGAAACCCATCCGGAAACCGACGCCGGTTGTATTGATAACCCCGACGACGATACCCACTGCGGTCGCTGCGCCACCGACGGCAAGGGCGTACTGAACCCCAAGCCGCATGCTGGACCAGAGCTGGCTGAAATCTTCACGCCGACGCGGATTGAACACGCCGATGAAGATGCAGATCACCAGAACAATGCTGAGCAGCGGATCAAAGACACCGGAGAAATACTTGTCGGCAATGAAGGCCAGCCCGCCAAGTGGCACAATGAGGGTCAGTGGCTTTCGGACAGTGACAAAGCCGACGATGACACAAAGCGTAATGCCCATGAAGGCTGCCATATAGGGCGTGTAGCCACTGAACAGCACATAGATCAGCGCAATCAGCGGCAACATGGTTGGCCAGCCTTCTTTCCAGACGGCTTTCAGTTGCGGCAGGCGATCAGCGGGGAAGCCCTGCAGCCCAAGGCTTTTGGCCTTGAAATGGACGATCGCCAGAACTGCGATGTAATGCATCAACGCGGGTACGATCGCGGCGATCACGATGGTGGTGTAGGGGACTTCCAGAAATTCCGCCATGATGAAGGAGGCGGCCCCCATGATCGGCGGCGTAATTTGCCCGCCGGCACTGGCGGCGGCCTCGACCCCGCCGGCAAAGTGGCCGGGATAGCCCATCTTCTTCATGTTCGGAATGGTCAGCGACCCGGTGGAAACGGTATTCGCAATGGATGAGCCGGAGATCGTGCCGAAGAAGGCCGAGGAAATGACACTGACCTTGGCGGGCCCCCCTGTATAGCGACCGGCGAGGATCATCGCATTGTCGATGAAGAACTGACCAAGCCCCATACGCTGGGCGATGACGCCGAACAGTACGAAATGGAAAACGATGGTGGAGACAACCCACAACGTAACGCCGAAGATACCTTCCTGAGGGAAGTACATATTGTTGATGAACTGGCGCCAGTCGACACCCGGATGGATGAGAATCTGGATCGGCATATAAGGGCCGAGAAGGGCAAAGGCGATGAAGACCAGAATGATGCCGGGCAGGATCGGCCCGATGGTGCGGCGCGCGATTTCCAGCGCCAGCACGACAACGACGGTTCCGAAGAAAATGTCAGAAGTGACCGGATTTCCCTGCCGCAGGGCCTGGTCCGGAATGCTGATTTCAAATCCCAGAATATTGGCTTCGACGCCGCTCCACGAGAAACCGAGATAGAGGGCTGCTGTTACACCGAGAATAATGCAGAGCCAGTCATAGACGGGCACATTGGCAATGATCCACCAGCTGTTCGGGCGGTAGGCCATTGTGCGCTCGTTCCGGAGCATCGGAAAGCCGGTAAAAATCAGGACAAACAGGCCAGCCAGATGGATGCCCATATGCCAGTAATCGACTGGCAGCCCGATACCGGCGGTTATGTAATGATAAAACGCAAAGGCAAGTGTGAAGCCGAAAAGGGCTTTGCGCAGCAGCGGTGCATGTTCACGGTGACTGAGCGTATTGTCGTACTGTTTTTCCAGTTCTTCCGCAGCCTGAACATCAAGCACATCATCTTTGTTGCTCATTACATATACCGCCGGTTTTGGGAGTTTTTGGTGTATCTGCTGGCCGGCGGCGCAGATTGCGCCAACCGGCCAGAGATATGGTCAGTCTGAAGCGATGGGTTACTTCAGCAGACCGGCTTCTTTGTAGAACTTCTCGGCGCCCGGATGCAGCGGCACCCGCAGGTTGGCAATGCCTTTCAGCGCGGTTTCCAGACGGATGACCTTGCCTTTGGCATGGCCGTTATCCAGCAGCGTGCGGGAGGTCTTGCTCCACATGGCTTTGGTAATGCCGTAGATCAGATCGTCCGGCTGGTCAGCGTTGGTCACCAGAATGCCGTTCACAGCAACCGTTTTGACATCATAGTCGAGGCCTTCATAGGTGCCCTTGTCGATTGACGACTCAACGTAGTAGGGCAGGATTTTGCCAACGGCTGCAATTTCAGCATCGGTGAAGGAGTAGAGTTCCATTCCCTTGGTCGAGGAAAGCTGAACCATTGCAGCGACCGGCGTGCCGGCAGCGTAGAAATAGGCATCAAGCTGACCATCAGCGATACGTTCGGCGCTCTGCGAGTTATTGAGTTCTGCCGGGGAGTAGTCGGCACGGGTCAGACCGTTGTCGGCGAGAATCATTTCAACAGCAATCTGCGTACCCGAACCGGCCTGTGCGATGCCAACGCGCTTGCCCTTGAGGTCTTTCAGCGAGCCGAGCTTGCCGCCTTTCGGGAGAACCAGATGCATGTCTTCCGGGAACAGGTTGGCGATTACCCGGAGTTTCGGCTTCTTGTTGCCTTCGAATTTTCCTTCGCCGTGATACGCCTGATACAGGGTTGCAGCACCGGTCAGTCCGGCTTCCATCTGGCCGGCGTCGGTGGCAGTCACGTTATGTGCGGAGGCGTTGGTTGACTGGGCAATCGCGACCAGTCCCGGTACACCACAGCTACCGCCCTTGTCGCAAGGACGTGCACCCGGCGGGCTGGAGATGGCATTGGCGATGATTCCGCCGATCGGGAAGTAAGTTCCGCCTGCGCTGCCGGTGCCGATGCGGAAGAATGTCATCTGCTGGGCCTGGGCGACACCGCTCAGCAGCGTTGCTCCTGCGAGGGCCGCTGCCATCAGAATGGAAGTTTTTTTCACGTCGTTTCTCCTCTGTATTTGACGTTTGGTTGGTCTGAATCGCGTCTGCAGAGGGTCTGCAATCGCGACATCGTGCTACCGGATAATCGGGTTTATGCCTTGACGACTCCCCGTCCCAATTTATCCAGCAGGCCGTGCCAGCCGAGAACGGCCGGAAGAAACCAGGTCCGGCCGTTAAAAAACGGCACGGCTGGCGGTGGGTCGCAGTCAAAGACAGAAGCGCCTTCCGGCGACCCGAGTATTTTCAGGGCGGCTTTCTGACCGATCCAGCGGGCCCAGACGACACCGGAGCCGCAATAGCCGCCGGTGTAATGGGCACCGTCACGCTGGAACAGCAGCGGGATATCAGAGCGGCTGAAAGCAACGAGGCCATTCCATGAATGGCTGATTTTCGTGTCCGACAGCTCGGGATACATCTCAATCAGGCCCTTGAGCAGATGAGCGCCGGATTCTGCCTCGCTTCGCCCGAACATCGAGGAACGTCCCCCCAGAAGAATACGCCGGCCATCGGGTGAGGGGCGGAAATAGCGGTACAGTTTCCGGGTTTCACCCATGCCTCTGCCGGCCGGCATCAGGGTTTTCATAAGGTTTGGCGACAAGGGCTCGGTCGCAATCATGCAACTGGGAATCGGCACGATACGGCGGCGCAGCCATTTGTTTGCGCCGTCAATATAGCCGTTAGCTGCGAAAATGAGATCACGGGCGACCGTTTTGCCCCGTGTGGTGTGAATGACATAGCCATCGCTGACGCGTTCGAACCCGGTTACAGGCGTTTCACCGTGCAATATGGCACCGGACTCGACAGCGACGCGGATCATTTCCTGTACGAATTTCCCGGGATGAAGCATGCCGATATCCGGGCGCACGACCCCGCCACGATACATCGCGGAACCGGTCTCCTTATGCTGCTCCTCTTTCGGGACAACATAACCACCGATATTGAGATGTCGGTTCAGCAGGTCAGTTTCGCGTGCCTGTATGTCGTAATGGTCGTCACTGATGCAGCCTGTAAAGCGACCGGAGAGAACGAAGTCGCAATCGAGTTTCTCTTCGTGGATAAAACGCTGAAGGTCTTTCCGGGCCTCGACACCTTCCCGGTAGAGGGCCAGTCCTTTGGCCTCGCCATACTTCTCTATCGCGGCACTCAGCCCAATGCGGATGTTGCCGCTTGTGATACCGCCATTGCGGGACGAAGCGCCTTCGCCCGGTCGCTGCCGGTCAAAAATCTGCACATTACGTCCGGCGCGGGCCAGGGTAATGGCTGCGCTGAGGCCAGTATAACCGGCACCAATGATGGCAACGTCGCAACGTTCCGCAACCGGGGCCTCCGGAACGGACTTCGGCTCAGCCGCTTCCCACCAGTATGGCAGAAAACGAGTCTGACCGTCTGAATCACGGTTTTCACTCACAGTTTTTATAGTCCCCTGTCATGGTTGCTGATCTTTGTCAGCATTACCGTGAGACAGCATAAACATGCTTGTCCTATAAAACCTATTCATTAATTTTTCTGGATCGATAGGATTTTGCTATACCCTGTGGCGTGACGGGAAGGAGCAACTCATGAATTTGAGACAGCTGGAAGCATTTCAGGAAGTCATGGTCAGCGGATCTGTCTCGGCTGCTGCGCGAACGCTTGGTCGCAGTCAGCCTGCGGTGAGTGCGTTGATATCCACACTGGAGGAGTCGGTCGGTTGTGCCCTGTTTGAACGCCGTGGCGGGAGGTTGCACCCGTTGCCAGAGGCGCATTTTCTGTTTGAGGAATCCCGGGATATTCCGGAGCGTATTGAACGGCTGCGGCTGACCATGCGGGGGGCGCCGGAGGGGGCGAGACATACACTCCGGATTGCCAGTATGCCGGGACCGGCGATGTTCTATCTGCCGGATGTGATCTCCCGGTTCTCCGAAAGTCATCCGGATGTCCGTTTTGTGCTGAACAGCCGGGTCTCAACATCTGTCCGGCAGCTTGTCGCGAACCAGAGTTGCGATATCGGTCTGGTTGATCTGGGTATTGAAGACAGCGATCTCGACAAACCGCTGATCGATATCACGCCAATGACGTTCAACTGTGTCTGTGCCCTGAGAGATGACGAACCGCTGGCCGCCTTGTCAGAGATCACCCCGGCTGACCTGGACGGTCACCCCATGGCATTGCTGTTACCCAGCCATATGACCAACCGGCAGTGTCGCAAGGCGTTTCATGATGCCGGTGCGACCCTGAACGCCCGCTATCAGACGGAAACCTTTATTCCGCATCTGCGACTGGTTGAAGGCGGGAATCTCTGCTCCATCCTCGATCCGATGACTGCCGAGGCCTATGGAATCATGACTCGCAGGGGTGGTGCGGTGATCTTTCGGCCGTTCATCCCTGATATAAAGATGGAAGTGGCGATTCTGACAGCAACCTTTGCCCCGCCCTCCGGGCTGGCAAGGGAGTTTCTGGACATGTTCATGGTCCGGCTTGCCGAGACGACAGCGCGATTCAGTAATGGATTTATTCCCGGCTGACAGACCTGATGACGCTTTTTATTGCGTGGTTTCCGACTTCTGTGACGATATCGTTTCAAACAGTTTCCACGCGGTGAAATCTTCCGTCTATTTTCGGGAGAGGGCTTGCAGGGAAAGATTTATATAAGTCAGTATTGCTTACCTAATAAGACTGTAGCGTTCTGACGGGAGGGTTGGATATGGCTTTGGCGAAGGTATCTCTGGAAGACAAATATGTCCTTGAGACCGGACGGATTTATCTGAACGGAACACAGGCGCTGGTTCGCCTGCCGATGATGCAGAAACGCCGGGACGAAGCAGCGGGACTGAATACCGGTTCGTTCATTACAGGCTATCGCGGCTCCCCGCTCGGTGCGCTGGATCAGGAATTGTGGCGCGCCAAGAAATTCCTCTCCAAGCATAACATCAGGTTTCAGGCCGGGGTGAATGAGGATCTGGCAGCGACTGCAATCTGGGGCAGCCAGCAGGTCGGACTGCATGGCGATGCCACCGTCGATGGCGTGTTTTCCATGTGGTACGCAAAGGGGCCAGGTGTCGACCGGTCCGGTGATGTGCTGCGTCATGCCAATTTTGCCGGTTCTGCAAAGAATGGCGGCGTGCTGCTGCTGGCTGGCGACGACCATACCTGCAAATCCTCAACCACGTCGCATCAGTCGGAATATGCCTTTGTCGATGCTCATATACCGGTTCTGAACCCGGCCGGTGTTCAGGAGTTTCTGGATTACGGAATTATCGGCTGGGCAATGTCGCGTTATTCCGGCTGCTGGGTTGCCATGAAAACTGTGGCCGAGACTGTGGACACCTCAGCGTCCGTCTATGTCGACCCGCACCGGGTTGAACTTGTTGAACCGACCGATTTCGATATGCCGGACGGCGGTCTGAACATTCGCTGGCCGGATACCCCGCAGGAACAGGAATACCGTCTGGAGCGTCACAAGCTTTATGCGGCAATCGCTTTTGCCCGTGCCAACGGGATTGACCGGACGGTTATAGATTCTCCCAATGCGCGGCTCGGGATTGCGACTTGCGGGAAGTCATATCTTGATGTGCGTCAGGCGCTTGAAGACCTCAATATCGATGAGGCGGATTGTGAGCGGATTGGCATCCGGATCTACAAGGTCGGCATGACCTGGCCGCTGGATCGCAAGGGCATCCTGAATTTTGCCGAAGGACTCGATGAAATACTGGTTGTCGAGGAAAAGCGGGCGCTGATCGAAAATCAGCTGAAAGAACAGCTTTACAATATGGGCGGTGAGAAACGTCCCCGCGTTGTCGGCAAGTATGACGAACAGGGTGACTGGATTCTGCCATCTGCTGGTGAGCTGACCCCGGCGCGGATTGCGCGGGTAATTGCGGCTAGGCTGAAAGTAGTGGGCTATGAAAGTGATAATATCAGGCGTCGGCTTGGTGTGCTGGAGAAGATCGAGAAGTCACTGGAGAGCATCAACCCGCTGATGCAGCGGACGCCCTATTTCTGTTCCGGCTGCCCGCATAATACCTCGACCAAAGTGCCGGAGGGAAGCCGGGCGATGGCCGGAATCGGCTGTCATTACATGGTTCAGTGGATGGACCGGGAGACGGAAACCTTTACCCATATGGGGGCCGAAGGGGCGAACTGGATCGGTCAGGCTCCGTTCGTGAAGACAGAGCATATTTTCCAGAACATTGGTGACGGCACGTTCCATCATTCCGGATCAATGGCTATTCGTGCTGCGGTCGAAGCCAATGCCAACATGACTTACAAGATCCTGTTCAATGACGCGGTTGCCATGACCGGCGGTCAGCCCCCGGCTGCAGGGGAAAAGCCGGTCGCGATTACCGCTGACCGGATCACACGGATGGTCTATTCCGAAGGTATTCGCGATATCACGGTGGTTGTCGATGACCCCGACAAATACCCGGCCGGAATGGAATGGGCGCCGGGTGTGCAGGTCGAGCCACGGGAGGCCCTGGACCGGGTGCAGCGTGACCTGCGCCAGCGCAAGGGTGTGTCGGTGCTGGTCTATGACCAGACCTGCGCTGCTGAAAAGCGCCGTCGCCGGAAACGTGGTACTTTTCCGGACCCGGCGAAACGGGTCTTCATCAACGAGGCCGTCTGTGAAGGCTGTGGCGATTGCGGTGTGAAATCGAACTGTGTTTCGGTGACGCCGGTTGAAACGGAATTCGGCCGCAAGCGGGCAATTGATCAGTCCAGTTGCAATAAGGATTACTCCTGCGTCAACGGGTTCTGCCCCAGCTTTGTGACTGTCGAAGGGGGCGGGCTGCGCAAGCCGGAAGCCAGAACGGATACGGGTGTCTGGGCCGTGCTGCCGGACCCGGAAATCCCCAGCCTTGAAGCGGAAAGCTTTGGTATCCTGATCACAGGTGTCGGCGGAACCGGTGTTGTGACGATTGGTGCTCTGCTGGGTATGGCCGCGCATATCGAAGGCAAGGGCTGCGGAATTCTCGACATGGCAGGACTGGCCCAGAAGGGCGGGCCGGTTATCAGCCATGTACGAATCGCAAAGCGCCCGGAAGATATTCATGCCGTCCGTATTGCGGCAGGCGGGGCGGAACTGCTGCTGGGCTGTGACCTCGTGGTCGCCGCCGGCTATGACGCCCTGTCGAAGATCGACGAAGGCAAGACGGTCGCTGTAATCAATTCGCATGAAATCGTCACCGGTGACTTTACCCGTAATCCGGACCTCAATTTTCCGGGGCAGGGCATGCAGGGCCAGATTGCCGGTGCAGTCGGTGCAGACCGGGCAACTTTCATTGACGCGACGGACATTGCGACCTCGCTGATGGGCGATTCGATTGCGACAAACCTGTTCATGCTGGGGCTGGCCTATCAGAAGGGCGCGATTCCGGTTTCTGCTGATGCGATCGAACAGGCAATCGACCTGAACGGAATTGCCGTTGAGGCCAATAAGCAGGCATTTCTGTGGGGGCGTCGGGCTGCTGTTGATCCGGAAGCGGTCGCCCGGGCGGCGCATCGCCGGGAAGCGCCGGTTATGCACAGGCTCTCAACCTCGCTTGATGAGATGATTTCACGTCGGGCATCCCAGCTTGTGGCCTATCAGGATATTGCCTATGCCGAGCGCTACGAATCTCTTGTGGCGCAGGTTCGGGAACGTGAGGCCGGGTTTGGTGGTACAGCCATTACCGAGGCTGTCGCACGTAACTATTTCAAGCTTCTCGCCTATAAGGATGAATATGAAGTCGCTCGTCTTTATACCGACCCGACCTTCATGCGGGCGGTACGGGAGCAGTTCGAGGGTAATTACAAACTGAAGTTCCATCTGGCGCCGCCGCTGATGTCACAGATCGACCCGGATACGGGAGAGCCTGAGAAGAAGCAGTTCGGCCCCTGGATGATGCAGGCCTTTGGTGTGCTGGCGAAGTTCAAAGGGCTTCGGGGCACAAAGCTCGATATCTTCGGCTATTCGGAAGAACGCCGGCGCGAACGTGCCTTGATTACCGGGTATGAAACGCTGGTTCAGGAAGTGCTCTCCGGTCTGACGGAAAACAATATCGCACTGGCGGTCGAGTTATTGTCTGTTCCTGCGATGATTCGCGGTTTCGGGCCCGTCAAGGAACGGAACATGGTGAAGGCAAAGCAAACGGAAGCGCAGCTTCTCGCTGCTTTCCGCAATCCGGTGACCTCACCAACGGTTGAAGCTGCGGAGTAACCGAATCGGCTGGCCGAAATATAGACGCCGGCCCAGTGGGCCGGCGTCCGGTTCAGATCAGGCGGTGATCAGATAGATCAGGCAGCCTTCTTTTCGATTGCTTTCGGTGCGCCCGCGCCGATTTCAATACGACGGGGTTTCTTTTCTTCAGGCACCACACGAACAAGATCGACATTCAGCAGGCCGTTTTTCACATCTGCCCCGACAACCTTGATGTCGTCTGCGAGATCGAAGCGCCGTTCAAAGGCACGTGCGGCAATTCCGCGGTGCAGGTAGCTTTTCTCGGCTGTTTCCTCGCGGTCTTCAATGCGACCGGAAATCAGCAGGGAGTTTTCCTGAACGGTGATTTCAAGGTCGTTCTCCGAGAAACCGGCGACAGCCATGGTGATGCGGTAATCATCATCCGCAACTTTTTCAATATTGTAAGGCGGGTAGGTCGGTGCACTTTCAACCTGGCTGGCGCTGTCCATCAGGCGCGCAAGACGGTCAAATCCTACAGTGGAACGGAAGAGGGGTGTAAGGTCATAGGTACGCATTGCCACATTCTCCTTGAGCAACATGGGTTTTATGTTCCGGCGCCCCCATATCGGGCCGCGCCGTCTAAAGTCCGGGAACCCCTTGATCGGGCATTCCCTTCGACGCGGCTGATATAATTCCGGCTGATTTTGCGTCAAGGGATCGTCAAAGAATTTTGCAGCGCCGCTTTTCAGCAGGTCTCTGCTTCAGGCAACAAAAAAGGCGGCTCCTTGCGGTAGCCACCTTCTTCGAATTCGAATGGTATCAGAGACTTACTGCTTGATGCCAAAGCTCGCGAAACGCTTGTTGAACTTGGCAAGCTGTCCGCCGCTGTCCAGCAGGCGATGCACACCAGTCCAGGCGGGATGCGATTTTGAATCGATATCCAGCTTCATTACGTCGCCTTCCTTACCCCAGGTTGTCCGGGTCGAGAAAGAGCTGCCGTCCGTCATCTGGACGCTGATCTCATGATAGTCCGGGTGAATATCTTTTTTCATGTCAGTCCTCCGGGGCGTTAAGCGCGGGTTTATAGACAAGTGTGGGGGCTGCTGCAAGCCTTCCGGCAAAGCCATGTTGCTTGGCCAGTCGGCTTCAGTTCGATAGGTTACGCACCGGATCGGGCTGGCGGGCAGGCAGGCACGACCGGACCGGCTTTTCAGAAACGGGAAATTACGATGGATGAGACCGCCTTCGAGGCAGAGGCCAACCGCACTTTGCAGCAGATCATGGACTATGTGGACGAAAACCTGACCGACCATATGGATGCAGATCTGCAGGATGGCATTCTGAATATCGAACTGGAAGATGGCCGGGTTTTCATCATCAACAAACATGGTCCGAATCGCCAGATCTGGCTGGCATCACCGGTCAGTGGTGCCAGTCATTATGCGCCGGCTGGTGGTCGCTGGATATCGACCCGCAGCGATGATGATCTGCTGAAACTGCTGAGCGGGGAGCTCGGGGGAATTGCCGGCATGCCCGTCGACCTCGGGTAATCCGGCATGGCGCGTATGGACGGGATGTCCCAGCCGGCTGCTGCCGGGAGGGGCGGTGCAAAAGATGACAGGGAGCGCAGTCGCGATCTCGGCCAGTTGCGCCAGCTTGTTCCTTTTCTGAGACCTTATGCCGGCAAAATCATGCTGGCCGGCTTGTCGCTGGCAACGGCCGCGGGTGCGGTGCTGGTTATTCCCTGGTGGCTGCGTCGTGTGGTCAATGAGGGTTTTGCGGCGAGCAATGCAGAGACGCTGAACGATTCGCTCGGACTGATGGTGATTTTTATCCTGCTGCTCGCGGTGGCGACATTCGGTCGCTATTACTTCGTGACCTGGGTGGGCGAGCGGGTGACGGCTGATATCCGCATGGCGGTGTACAGCAATGTCCTGCGGCTGAGCCCCGGATTTTTCGAGACGGTGCGAACGGGGGAAATTCTCTCACGACTGACGGCTGATACGACACTGGTTCAGGCCGTCATCGGTTCTTCGGCGTCCGTGGCGTTGCGCAATGTCCTGCTGCTGACCGGCGGGCTGGTCATGCTGGCCATTACCAGCCCGAAGCTGACGCTTTATGTGCTGGCGATGGTGCCCCTGGTGGTGCTGCCAATTGTTATCTTCGGTCGCAAGGTACGGAAACTGTCGCGGGAAAGTCAGGACCGGGTGGCGGATGTCAGTTCCTATGCTGATGAAAGCCTCGGGGCGATCCGGACACTGCAGGCCTTCACCTATGAGACCGTAGCGGCCCGAACCTTTGCCGGGTTCGTCGATACGGCTTTCGAAGTTTCCGAACGTCGAATTCGGGCGCGGGGGCTGCTGACGATGGTGGTCATCGCGCTGGTGTTCGGTGCGGTTGCCCTGCTGCTCTGGACCGGCGGGCATGATGTGATTGCCGGCAGAATGGATGGCGGGCAATTGCTGGCCTTTGTCTTCTATGCGGTGATTGTCGCGTCCTCAACCGGGGCACTGAGCGAAATCATGGGTGATCTGCAACGGGCTGCCGGTGCCGCGGAACGGCTGACGGAACTGCTGCATATGCCCGTCGATATCGGCGCTCCGGCCAGCCCGGAAAGTTTGCCGGTTCCGTTCCGGGGGGCCGTCGCGATCCGGGATGTGACATTCTGCTATCCTTCACGTCCTGATGCGCCGTCACTGAAAGACTTCAGCCTGGATGTCGCGGCGGGAGAAACGGTGGCTCTGGTCGGGCCGAGCGGTGCCGGTAAAACCACGGTCTTTCAGCTGCTGCTGCGGTTCTATGATCCGCAGTCCGGCGTGGTGTCTGTTGACGGGCTGAATGTCCGTGATCTTGAGCCGACGGCGCTTCGGGCGGGAATCGGGATGGTGTCGCAGGAACCGGCGATCTTTGCGGCAAGTGCCCGCGAAAATATCCGTTATGGCCGTCCTGACGCGACCGATGATGAAGTTACAGCAGCTGCCAAAGCGGCCTTCGCCCGCGATTTCATAGAGGCCCTGCCGGAAGGGTTCGACACCTATCTGGGTGAGCGCGGTGTGCGCCTGTCCGGTGGTCAGCGACAGCGGATTGCCATCGCCCGGGCAATCCTGCGCGATCCGGCCCTGCTGTTGCTGGATGAGGCCACAAGTGCGCTGGATGCGGAAAGCGAACGCGCTGTGCAACTGGCATTGGAAAAGCTGATGGTTGGCCGCACCACCATCGTCATTGCGCACCGCCTGTCGACCGTACTGGGGGCTGATCGTATTGTCGTAATCGAAGACGGTTCTGCCCGTGCGTCCGGCACGCATGATGAACTGATGAAATCGGATGAACTTTATGCCCGCCTGGCCCGCCTTCAGTTTGATGCGGATAAAAACGGGAGAAGCTGACATGGCTACATCGCAAGGTTGGTGTCTGACACCCGTAGCGACTAATCTGAATGTCATATGACAGGAGATTATAGAGTATGCCCGCTGGTGTGACCTGGCTTGATGCTGCTGCCCTGCTCTGGTTCTTTGCGGTCTGGATCGGCTATACCCGCTATGTGGATGCGGACGGAGATAAAAGCGGGCGGCGTAATCTTCAGCAGGTGATGCATCTGCATCGCGTGCTCTGGATGGAACAGATGATTGCCCGTGATAACCGCATGATTGACGGGCGGATAATTGGCAATCTGACCAGCGGCACCACGTTCATGGCGTCGACCACGATCTTCCTGCTGGCTGGTGTGGTTGCCCTGCTGGGTGCCAGTGACAGGGCGATTGAAGCTTTCGCTGAATTTGAGTTTGCCGTCCGGACAACCAAAGCGTTTTTCGAAGGCAAATTGCTGATTCTGGCACTTTGTTTTGTCTATGCCTTCTTCAAGTTCACCTGGGCCATGCGGCAGTATAATTACTGTGCGGTGCTGATCGGGGCGGCACCTGCGCCCCATGATCTGGGGGCGCATCGACAGGAAGATATCGAAGCACTGGCAGCCGTATCCTCCAATGCAGCAAAGCACTCGAACCGGGGCTTGCGGGCCTATTATTTTGGGATGGCCATGTTGTCATGGTTCATCCATCCCGTTCTGTTCATTGTGATTACGCTGGCTGTTGTGGCTGTGCTGTACCGTCGGGAGTTTTCTTCCCGGATGGTCCGTATCCTCCGCACTCTTGAGGCTGACCTTTCTGACCGGGCTGCCGCCCGGGATGACAACAGTCAGGGGTAGGCGTATCGCCTGTTGTCCGGATCTGCAATTCGTGTCACCGGCTGCCAGGGTGACGGACAGTTAACCGGATATGCGGTAGGTTCGGGCTGATCGAACCGGGGTTGTCCATGCGCTATCACTTCGCCATTCCCTGCTGGGGGGCGTTTTACACGGAATATTTTCTGAACCTGTCGCTGCCATCCATGCTGGCGGACGGGAACCTGCCGTCCTTTTCGACGGTGGAGAACTGCACGCTTGAAATCTATACCCGCCCGCAGGACCGGGCGCTGTTCGATCAGGCACCGGCTATTGCCCGTGCCCGGGAGATCGCGACTGTCGAGCTTCGTATGCTGCCGACGCAATATGCCGAGGAAGTCAGCCGGGCCAATATCGGGCTGAAGCTCGACATGATGTCGCTGGTCCATCAGGCGGGAATCAGAGCAGCGCAGGGACAGAAGGATACGGCGATCTCGCTGGTGAATGCGGACCTGATCTATGCGGACGGCTCGCTGGGACATGCCGCCCGGCTGATGCAGGACGGGGCCGGCGCCGTCCTGGCGGCCATACCCCGGATGAGTCTGGAAAGCGGCCGGCCGCTGATCGAACGATTCAGACCGGACGGTGGTGTTGTTCTGCCGATCTCATCGCGTGATCTCGTTGCCTGCATGCGGCCCGGTATGTTGCCGGAATGGCGGACACGGGAATGGGGGCATCCGAATTTCACCCGGTGGCCGAACCAGTTTTTCTGGCCGGCGGGGGAGGGCAGTTTTGTGATGCGCGCCCTGCATACACATCCGCTTTTTGTCCGTCCTGACCGGCAGATAGAGCGTCTGACCATGACCGTTGACCGGGATTACGTTTTCACGGTGATTGATGACCATGACCGGATTCACCTGATCGACCATAGCGATGATGTCTGCATCGTGGATATGTCGCCAGATGATTATCTGGAGCGGGCAAAAGGTTCGTCACCGCCGGATATTCGTGGCATTGCCCAATGGATAGCGGGCTTTGCGGCGCCGGACCGTCAGTTGCGGCAGATTTTGAAGCCGCTGACTTTTCTGGCGGACGAGACGGAAGCAGCTGCCTGTGCTGATGCCGCTGATGCGGGGCAGGTGGTTGCTGAACAGATTGTCAGCCTGTCACGCAGTCTGGGGTTTATGGCAAAGAAGTTTGGCACACCAAAATGGCCGGACTGATCCTTACAGACGTTTAAGGGTGGCGGGGGTACACTCACTCTGGCGACCGATCATGAGGCGACATGCGTTATCTTTTTGCGATCCCCTGCTGGGGCAGTTTCTTTGTCGATTACTTTCTGAAGCTTTCGCTGCCGTCGATGCTGGCGCCGGGAAACCTGCCGTCTTTTGCTTCCCCGGATAACTGTCGTATCCAGATTTATACCCGGCCTGAAGACCGCCCCCTGTTTGACGGGGCTGCCGCCCTTGAGGCTGCGCGAGCCTTTGCTGTTATCGAATTCCGGATGCTGCCGGAGCAATATTCAACCTCCTTCACGACAGCAGAGGAGGAGGGGCTTAAATGCGATATGATGTCGCTGGTCCATATGGCGGGAATCAAGGCGACGCAGGGGCAGGCAGATACGGTGGTCTCGCCGGTCAATGCCGATCTGATTTATGCGGATGGCGCGCTGGGTCATGCCGCCCGGCGAATTGATGCCGGTGCTGCGGCGGTTCTGGCTGCGATTCCCCGGATGAGTCTGGAAAGCGGCCGCCCCCTGATCGAAGCCTTTGCCAGGCCGGGACAGGCTGAGCTTGTCATTGCACCACGCGATCTCGTCGGCTGCATGCGGCCGGGGATGTTGCCGGAATGGCGGACCCGCGAATGGGGACATCCGAATTTCACTCAATGGCCGAACCAGTTCTTCTGGCCGGCGGGGGAAAAGAGTTTCGTCATGCGGGCGCTTCATGCCCATCCGATATTCGTACGCCCCGACCATGCCCTGCAGCGCCTGACCATGACCGTTGACCGGGATTACGTCTTTATCGCGGTCGATGACCATGACCGGATCGAGCTTGTCGATACGACAGATGACGTCTGCATGGTCGACATGTCGCCGGATAACTATCTGGAACGGTCACTCGGTACGGCCGGGTCTGATGCAACGACGGTTGCGCACTGGATTGCCGGGTTTGACGCAAAACCTGCACAGTTGCGACAGATCCTGACACCGATCCGTTTTGTTGCGGATGAAGCTGATATCCCGGCGATTGACGCAGCAGCGGCAGACAGTCAGCCGATCGCGCAGCAGATTGTCAGTCAGGCCCGGACCTTTGGTTTTTTCAGCCAGAAATTCTCCGACCAGCCGGGCGGAGGCTGACTTCTCATGCGTATTCTGATCATCACGAATCTCTATCCGCCGCAGGAACTAGGCGGCTATGGCCGGTATATTGCCGGTTATGGCGGGGAACTGGCCCGGCGTGGCTATGATCTGCGGATACTTGCCGGTGATATGCCGGCATTACAGAAAGCGCCGGACCGCAATCCTGCCCTGCACCGTGACCTCAGGCTTTATGGCAACTGGACAGACGGCGGGATTTCGCTTCTGCCGGAAGGCCGGGAGCGTGATGATATCGTCGCGGCAAATGTTGCGGCGACCCGCCATGCGCTTGCGGATTTCCAGCCCGATGTGGTTCTGTTCGGAAATCCGGACTTTATCTCATGGCGCTGTATCGAGGCGGTGATCACGGCCGGTGTGCCGGTGCTGCATCATATCGGCAATAATGATCCCGGATTCGACCCGGCTGATACACCGGCCGGACCACTCTATCAGCCTGCGGTCCCCAGTGCTTTCCTGCGTGAGAAGTTCATGGCTGCCGGATATCCCTTCGCCGGTGCCTCCGTGATATGGCCGGGGGCGGATGTCGCCGCTTTTGATGCCGGACCGCCACAGCCCCGGCCTCCCGGCCCCCTGCGGCTGGTCTATGCCAGCCTGATGTTGCCCTATAAAGGGCCTCAGGTGCTCATGGGGGCGCTGGCGGTTCTGAAAGCCACCAATGTCGCCATTGACTGTGTGTTTGCCGGTGACTCGACGGATCCCGGATTTGTGGCCGGCATGAACGCCTTCGTCACCAGGCAGGGACTTGGCGGGCGGATCCGGTTTGTCGGTTATCTGGAGCCGGACCGGCTGCGCGCCCTCTACCATGAACGCGATGTGCTGGTCTTCCCCTCGATCTTTGATGAGCCCTGGGGAATCAGTCAGGCCGAGGCGATGGCTGCGGGACTCTGCGTTGTCTCCTCAGATGTGGGGGGGATTCCGGAAGTCATCGAAAATGGTGTGACCGGTTTTACCTTCCCGCGAGAGGATGCAATGTCCCTGTCCAGATTGCTGACCTCGTTGTCCCGCGATCCGGAGCGCCTGAACCGGGTTGCATCGGCCGGTCGTATGCAGGCACTGAAAAACTACGCAATACCTGCCTGTGTCGACAGGCTGGAGCAGGAACTGCACGCGCTCGTCGCACGGTCCTGACAGTTTCGGCGTTTTTCCGGCATCCTTCGAGACGGGCTTCGCCCTCCTCAGGATGAGGAATACTAACCTGCGGCCTCGTCCTGAGGAGGCGCTAAAGCGCCGTCTCGAAGGATCGCGGGAAAACGCAGATTCAGACTGTCGCCACGACATTCAGGCTGAGATAACTGCCGTCAATTTTCAGATCGCTGGAGTCCGGGAACAGGCCGAACCGTTCAACCTGTGCTGCTTCGCGAAAACCGGCCTGGGCCAGAAACAGGCAGAGCGTGTCGTAGGAAAAGCCGCATTTATGCAGGTCGTAGGCATCGGTCTGGCCGCCAAACATGACACGCATGATCTGAAGGCGGCTATCGGCGGAGATGCCGGGTTTGACATAGGTCGCCGCCAGTTTTTCCAGATCGGGAACGCTGATCATCAGCCGTCCGCTGGCGGCGAGTACCCGGCGGCATTCATTCAGCGCCCGGGGCAGTTCGTCTGCATAGGTCAGATGCTCCAGCACATGGCTGGCATAAATTTCAGTGACGGATGCATCCGCAAACCGTGACAGGTCGGTGCAGCTGCCAACATGGTCGACGTCCGGTCCGGCCTGAACATTCAGGATCTCCCAGCCGTCTTTTGGCGATTCACCACCAATATGTAACCGTCGTTCATTCATGGGGGGAAGATAGCACCGGTTTTTCAGCCTGACACGACTGAACCGCTGAGGCCGTCTGTCCGTGCCTTGCACCGCAGCATCCCCGCCGATAGGGTCGCTCAACAATAAACCGGACGAGATGATGAGGTATATCCATGCGCTTTGAGGGCACCGACTCCTATGTGGCAACTGAAGACCTGATGGTCGCCGTCAATGCGGCCATTGCGCTGGAACGTCCCCTGCTGGTGAAGGGGGAGCCGGGGACGGGCAAGACCATCCTCGCGCATGAAATCGCCGCCGCTCTCGGTCGCAAGCTGATTACCTGGCATATCAAATCCACCACCCGCGCCCAGCAGGGATTGTATGAATATGATGCGGTCTCACGCCTGCGCGACAGCCAGCTTGGTGATGACAGGGTTCACGATATTTCCAACTACATCGTCAAGGGCAAGCTGTGGGAAGCCTTTGAAGCGGATGAGCCGCCGGTGTTGCTGATCGACGAGATCGACAAGGCGGATATCGAATTCCCCAACGATCTGCTGCTCGAACTCGACCGCATGGAATTCTATGTCTACGAAACCCAGAAGACCGTGAAGGCTGAGAAGCGTCCGATTGTCATCATCACCTCAAACAATGAAAAGGAACTTCCGGACGCTTTCCTGCGCCGCTGTTTCTTCCATTATATCCGCTTCCCGGAACCGGAGGTGATGGAAAGCATCGTCAATGTCCATTACCCGGACATTCGCAACCGCCTCGTAGCCGAGGCCATGCGTGTCTTCTACGACATCCGCGAGGCTCCGGGCCTGAAGAAGAAGCCCTCGACTTCCGAGCTGCTGGACTGGCTGAAGCTGCTGATGAACGAAGACATGCCGGAAGAGGTGCTGCGTTCAAAAGACGCCAAAGACCTCATCCCGCCGCTGCATGGCGCCTTGCTGAAGAACGAACAGGACGTCCACCTGCTCGAACGGCTGGCGTTCCTTAACCGGCGGGAACAGCGGTAATTCTCTTGTTGTTCCTCATTTTCAGCATCCCTCATCATTCTGAAACGAGTTGATAGCCTCGCCTCATGTTCACCACCTTTTTCTATGAACTCCGCGATGCCCGCCTTCCGGTTTCCCTGAAGGAGTATCTGACGCTGCTCGGTGCGATGGAGAAGGGGGTGGCGGATTATTCCATCGATCATTTCTATTATCTCGCCCGCGCGACGCTGGTGAAGGATGAACGGCATCTGGACCGGTTTGATCTGGTGTTCGCGAAAGTGTTCGAGGGCGTGCTGTCGACGCTGGAGGCGATTGATGCGGAAATTCCGGAAGAGTGGCTGAAGAAGCTGGCGGAGAAGTTCCTGACCGACGAGGAAAAGGCGAAGGTTGAGAGCCTCGGCGGCTGGGACAAACTGATGGAGACGCTGAAGGAACGGCTGGCAGAACAGCAGAAACGGCATCAGGGCGGGTCGAAATGGATCGGCACGGCGGGAACCTCGCCGTTCGGGGCTTATGGCTATAACCCGGAAGGCATTCGCATCGGTCAGGATGGTAACCGCAACTTCCGGGCGGTGAAGGTCTGGGGCAAGCGGGAGTTCCGTAATCTCGATGACGGGGTTGAGATCGGCACCCGCAATATCAAGGTTGCCCTTCGACGGTTACGCCGGTTCGCCCGGCAGGGGGCTGAAACCGAACTGGATCTGGATGATACGATCCGCTCAACCGCTGCCAAAGGCGGTATGCTGGACATCAAGATGGCAGCGGAGCGTCGCAATACGGTCAAGGTGCTGCTGATGATGGATATCGGCGGGTCGATGGATGGGCATGTGAAGCGCTGCGAGGAATTGTTCTCAGCCGCCCGAACCGAATTCAAGCATCTCGCATTCACCTATTTCCATAACTGTGTCTATGAGAGCGTCTGGACCGATAACCACCGGCGTAATGTCGAGCGTATCCCGACGGAAGAGCTGATCCGAACCTATGGTCCGGACTGGAAGCTGGTCTTTGTCGGTGATGCCTCCATGAGCCCTTACGAGATCGAGTATCCCGGCGGCAGTGTCGAGCACTGGAACGAGGAGCCGGGCCGGGCGTGGGTGCAGCGCCTGCTGAATCATTTCCCGCATCATGTCTGGCTGAACCCGGTGCCGTCCAGGGTCTGGGATTACACCCATTCGATCCGTATCCTGTCGGAGATGCTGGAAGGCCGTATGTACCCGCTGACCATTGAAGGGCTTGATGGTGCAATGCGGGAATTAAATCGCTGATATCTGCATAAAATTTTTGCAGCCGGTGGTTTTTATGAGATCTGACAGTGCCTGGTCGTTCGCCTCGGAGACGACGTGTCAGGGGTTGGTTTTATGTGTTAGTGTATTGTTATAAAAGAGATATGGTTCGTTTTTTAAAATATGAAACATGTCTCTGAAGGTTGAGTTTTAGGCTGCCTTGGCTGTTTTTGTGCAGTGCAACAAAACCCCTTGACGCCAGCAAATATATCCGTATATTCCCAGTCATGTTGCAGCGCACAAGAATGCGCCCAACGGAAATTCAGGGGCTGATTCCCAGCCCTCCCGAGAGCAAAAGGAACAGCTATTATGATCAAGAGCATGGACGAAGTCGTCGCTTTCAATAAAGGCAATTTCGACGCCGTTGTTAAAACCGGTAATCTGGCAGTTAAGGGTTTTGAAGCCCTTTCAAAAGCCTACATGGCCGCTGCCAAAGTGCAGTTCGATGCCATCGAGAACTACAGCAAGGCCGTTGCCGGCGTGAAAGACGTCAAGGAAGTTGTCGAACTGCAGAGCAACCTGTTCAAGAAGAACATGGATACCGCAGTTGCCGAGAGCAAAAAGATTGCCGAACTTCACGTGAAGGTCGCCAATGACACTTTCGCACCGATGACCGAGCGCGTTGAAGCCGCTCAGAAGGTCGCCGAGAAGGTTGCTGATTTCAAGGCTGCCTGATCAGGCAATCATACAGGAAGCCGGCCGTTCCTCCCACGGCCCGGACTTCCAAGCAGAACCCGGTGGATTGTTCCGCCGGGTTTTTGCTTGTCTGGTTCAGGGTGAAGGGGTGTTAACCCGCCGGAATATGATTTCCTGAGATTACAGCCTTCGATCGTGTCACACTTCGTTTTGCCTGTATATTCCACTGACTTGTGAAAATCTGAAAGCCACAGCCTTGATTGACCTTGGTGACCACTGCCAGCTTTACATCATCACACCGCCACAGATCGATCTGGAGCCTTTCGCCGTGATCTTCGAGGAGGCACTTGAGCGGTTTCAGCCTGCCTGTGTGCAGTTGAGGCTTCCGGATGCAAGCGAAGGTGAGTGGCGTCTGGCGACTGAACGCCTGATGCCACTGGCACAGGGGCGTGACATTGCTTTTCTGCTGAGCGAGCAGGCCGGCCTGGTGGCCGAGTTTGATTGTGACGGTGTGCATGTCGGAGAGGGCAGGCTGACGGTCGCAGAAGCGCGTACTATCGTCGGACCTGATCGTTCGGTTGGTGTCTCCTGTGGCGGATCCCGTCACGCGGCGATGCAGGCAGCCGAAGCGGGGGCTGATTATGTCAGCTTCGGGCCGTTTTTTCCGAGCCCGACCAAGCCGCAGGTCACGGATCTGGCCGATATCGAGATATTGTCGATCTGGTCAGAAGTGACGACGGTGCCGAGTGTTGCCATTGGCGGGGTAACGCCCGACAACGCCCGTTCACTGGCCGATGCAGGTGCCGATTTTGTGGCGATGGTCAGTGGTGTGTGGCGTTAGGCCGTCATGTCGGTCCGGCGTGACAAACTGCCGGGCAGGTCATCAGAAAGCGAACAGGTGGTGGCAATAACCGCTGCGCATTGCGTCACGGGGCTGTCGCCGGTATAACGCGCCACCTTCTGGACAGTATATAACGTCTCACCCAATCAGGATATCGAGATATGAAGATCAACGGTAACGCCATTCGACCGGGCAATGTCATTGAACATCAGGGCCGTCTCTGGCGCGCGGTGAAAATTTCCCATACCCAGCCCGGCAAGGGCGGGGCCTATGCCCAGGTTGAATTGAAAGATATTCGTAACGGCACAAAGCTGAACGAACGCTTCCGGTCGGCGGAATCGGTTGAGCGTGTCCGGCTTGAGCAGGATGACTATCAGTTCCTGTTCGCCGAGGGCGAAATGTACACCTTCATGAATATCGAGAGCTATGAGCAGATTTCTCTGGCTGCGGATATGGTTGGCGAAGAACAGGTGCCTTTCCTGCAGGACGGTATGCAGGTGAAGATTGAAAGCTACGAAGACAGCCCGATTGGCGTGGAACTGCCGGAAACGACGATCCTTGAGATCGTCGAAGCGGATGCCGTTGTGAAGGGCCAGACGGCTTCTTCCTCCTACAAGCCGGCTCTGCTTGAGAATGGTGTCCGCATTCAGGTGCCGCCGCATATCGGGTCAGGAACGCGCGTTGTCGTGAACATAGCCGAACGTACCTACGTCGAACGCGCAAAGGACTGATCGCTCATGGCTCGCCGTAGTGCGCTGATTAATGTGATGGCCAATGCCGCCGACAAGGCGGGCAGAAGGCTGGTTCGTGATTTTGGTGAAGTCGAGTTGCTTCAGGTCTCGATGAAGGGGCCGGGCGATTTTGTCTCGTCTGCCGATCTGCGGGCTGAGCGGACCATCAAGGCGGAACTGCGCAAGGCGCGGCCGGACTTTGGCTTCCTGATGGAAGAATCCGGCTCTGAGGACGGGGCCGATTCGGACAGTAAGTGGATTGTGGACCCGCTGGATGGCACCACCAACTTCCTGCACGGCATTCCGAACTGGTGTATCTCCATCGCTCTGGAAAAGCAGGGAGAGATCGTTGCCGGTGTGGTCTATCAGCCAGTCGGCGATCAGATGTTCTGGGCCGAAAAAGGCGAGGGTGCCTTCCTGAACAATCAGCGCCTGCGGGTGTCGGCACGCAAAGAGATCGGTCATTCACTGTTCGCCACGGGTATCCCCTGGCAGGACAAGGGGGACCATGAAACCTACCTGAAGCAGCTTGGTGCCGTGATGAAGGAATCCGCAGGAATCCGCCGTATCGGATCTGCTGCGCTGGACCTAGCTTATGTTGCTGCCGGTAAGGTTGAAGGCTACTGGGAAGAGGGTATCAACGCCTGGGATGTTGCGGCCGGAATCATCATGGTCCGCGAAGCCGGCGGTTATGTAACCGAACTTGATGGCAAGGAAAACGTCATCTACGGTCGCTCTATTCTGGCTGCCAATGACCGGATGCACGGCAAGTTGAAACGGCTGTTGCGGAACGCTGTCCGGGAACCGAAACCGGTCTGACCGGTAAAGCGGTTGTGGCGTTGTAGCGCCTTGGTTATCTTCGGTTTACATTTCAAGCTAGTCCGGATGAGCTGGCGCGACTGAGGCTTTTCGCGGCAGCCCAGGATCAGGAGGATTTCAACCCGATGCGACGCACAGTTCTGACCTTATCACTGCTGACCCTGACTGTACTGCCGGTGTCTGCGCAGTCTCAGGTTATTGTCGGCAGCGGTGGAAACCCTTCCGTGACAGTCGATTACAGCGTCCTCGGTATGCCCGGTGGCGGATCCGGTTATCCGTCAGCCGGATATGATACGGGAACCGGCGGGCTGCTGATGCCAAACGGGCAGGCTCCGCGCTCACGGATTGTCGCGCCGCAGTTCAATACAGAAACAACCGTTATTGGTGGTAACAGTCTGTCACCTGTTCCGGCCCCGGCTACTGCCGGTGGCAGCGGCCTGACCCCGGAAGCGATGGCTCTGCTTGGTGCTCAGGGAAATGCTCCTGCACTTACCCCGCCGCCGGTTGCATCGTCACCCAAGCCAAAAGTCCGCGCGACACCGGCTGCGCCAAAGCCCGAGCCTGCGCCGGCTCAGGTTGCGAAGGTTGAACCAAAGATCGAGGTTACCCGCCCGACACCACCAAAGCCTGCTGCGCCGGAAGCCCCGGCTGCGGAAAAAGCTGTTCCTGCGGCTGAACCGGCACCGGAAGTCGCGGTAACGCCACCTGCACCGGAAGCTCCGGCAGCGCCACCGGCACCAGCACCAGCACCCGTAGCAGCCCCTGCGCCGGCGGCGCCAACACCGCCGGCCCCACCCGCACCTGCGCCAACACAGGTTGCGAAAGCAGAACCCGGACCGGCCGCACCTGCTGCGGGGGCACCGGAAACTGCCCTGCTTGCCTTTGCGCCGGGGGAAACACGTTTGCCAAGTGAAGGAATCGCCTCGCTTGAACAGATTGCCCTTGCTGCTGCCGCGGATGAAAGTCTGCGTATTCAGTTGCTGGCCTATGCCAGTGCCGATGGCGGTCCGTCGAGCACAGCGCGCCGTATTTCGCTGAAGCGGGCCCTGAACGTGCGCAAGTTTCTGATCGACAAGGATGTCCGGGCGTCCCGCATTGATGTGCGCGCACTGGGGAACCGGGTGCCTTCCGGCGATCCTGACCGGGTGGATGTTTCGATCGCCCGACGCTGACGCCGGACTGACGACAGAAAGACCACACCCGGCACCGTTAGAACAATGTAAAGAGCATGACCATGACACGCCCGACCCGGTATCTGTTGAATATGATCCTGTTCATCGCGCTGGTCATCGGGGTGGTGATCCTGCTGCTGCCGCAACTGCAGTCTGCCTTTGAGGCGAACCGGGTTCTGAATGGTGTTATCCTAGCGGTTCTGGTTATCGGTATTCTGAATAATCTGCGTCAGGTGCTCCGGCTCAATCCGGAAGTCACCTGGATTGAGGAATATCGCGCCGGAGAAGATATTCCGGCAGGACGCGAGCCCAAGCTGCTCAGCCCGATGGCGGCGATGCTGGGAGAGCGGCGGGGTGGTCGTATCAGCCTTTCGGCGCCGATCATGCGGTCCATTCTGGACTCGATCGGCTCGCGGCTGGATGAATCGCGGGAGATTTCCCGTTACGCCATCGGACTTCTGGTTTTTCTTGGTCTGCTCGGCACCTTCTGGGGACTGCTGGGAACGGTCGGTTCTGTCAGTGACGTGATCAGTAATCTCAGTGTTGCCGGTGGGGATGTTACTGTCTTCTTCGACGATCTCAAAAAAGGCCTGAATGCACCGCTGAGCGGAATGGGCACGGCGTTTTCCTCGTCATTGTTCGGTCTCGCCGGATCGCTTGTGCTCGGCTTCCTCGATCTGCAGGCCGGTCAGGCACAGAACCGGTTTTATAATGATCTTGAAGAATGGCTGTCTTCGGTAACCCGTCTCGGTGGTTCCAGCTTTTCCGGGGGTGAGGGGGATGTCTCTAATGTCCCGGCTTACATGCAGGCCCTGATGGAGCAGATGGCCGACAATATGGAGCATCTGCGCCGTTCCATTGAGCTGTCGGAAGAAAGCCGGATGACCAGTAACGTCAACATCATGGCACTGGCTGAATCGGTCAACTCGATGACGGATCAGATGCGGACGGAACAGAGTGTGCTGATGCGCCTGGCCGAAAGCCAGAAGGATATCCGCTCGATCCTGAGCGGTATTGCCGAGGCTGGCGGCACCGGTGGCGGTATGGATGATCGTACCAAGTCACATATACGGAACCTGGATACGCATATGGCGCGTCTGGTTGAAGAAAGCTCGACAGGCCGGGAAAGAACGATCAACGAACTGCGCAGTGAGATCAAGCTGCTGGCCCGTACCATGGCAGCGATTGCCGAGGAACAGCGCCGGCCCGGCCAGTGACGGGCAGAGGATAAGTCATGGCTGCTCCTTCCTTTCGCCGAAACGGACGTAACCGGGACCTGACATGGCCCGGCTTTGTAGACGCGCTTGCCACCCTGCTGATGGTGATCATCTTCCTGCTGATGATCTTCGTGATTGCTCAGGTCTTCCTGGGCTTTCAGTTGTCCGGGCGGGATGAAGCCCTGAAAAAGCTCAATGTTGAAGTCGCTGAACTGGCTGACCTGCTGTCGCTGGAGCGGGCAACCAGCAGCGACCTGCGCGACAATGTTGCTGCCCTGTCTCAAAGCCTGCAATCGATGACCAGCGAGCGGGATGACCTGCGGGTACAGATTACGTCGCTGGCGGGCCTGATCGACAGTGTGACAGCCGAGCGCGACCGGCTGTCAGCAAATCTGGATTCGGTCAGTCAGGAAGCCGAATCCGCGCGGGCCGAAGCAACAAGGCTGGCCACGGCCCTGCAGGACGCCCGTGAGGAAGCTGCGACCGCGACGGAGACTTTGACAACAACGCAGGAAGAATTGCGGGAGCAGAGGCTGGCGCTTGCTGCCCTTACGGAGAAAGCTGAACTGACGGAAGCGGAGCGTTTGCGTCTTGAATCAGCGCTGGCTGAAGAACAATCAAAGCAGCAGGAAATCCGAGACGAAATGACGGCGGCAGCCCTCGCGGCCCGCCAGGAACGGGAACGGCTGGAGAAGTTGCTGGAGGAAGCCGAGAAAACAATTTCGGCTGACAAGGAAACCATTGAGCTGAAGCTGAAGGATGTCGCCAGGCTACAGTCTGATGTCACGCTGCTGAATGCGCTGAAGGAAGATTTGCAGACCCAGATCCGGGATATGGCTGACCTGATCGAAAAGGAACGCCGGGACAAGGTCGATGCCGAAGGCCGCTTCCTCAGGGAGCAGGAGTTGTCAGAGAGTGCTCGGGCGCAGGTCGCTTTGCTCAACCAGCAGCTTGCGGCCATGCGTAGTCAGCTTTCACAGCTTAATGCGACTCTGGAAGCCTCCGAACGGTTATCAGAAGAACAGAAGGTCGAAATTTCTTCGCTTGGGGAGCGTCTGAACCGGGCGCTGGCCAGCAAGGTTGAGGAACTGAGCCGCTATCGCAGTGAGTTCTTTGGGCGTCTGCGCGAGGTTCTGGGTGGTCAGCGTGGTATCCGTATTGCCGGTGATCGTTTCGTCTTCCAGTCGGAAGTGCTGTTTGAGCAGGGCTCTGCGGAACTGGGTGTTGAGGGACAGGTACAGCTTGCGGCCTTTGCGGATACGCTTGTCGAGATCTCCCAGCGTATTCCGGATGATCTGGACTGGATCCTGCGTGTTGACGGCCATACGGACCGGGTTCCCATCGCCACCAGCCGCTATCCGTCAAACTGGGAACTGTCGACCGCCCGCGCTGTCTCCGTCGTGAAATATCTCAAGGAACGGGGTGTCGCGGCTGAACATCTGGCAGCGACAGGATTTGGCGAATTCCAGCCTATCGACCCGGCTGATGACGAAATCGCCTATCGCCGTAATCGTCGTATCGAACTGAAGCTGACCCAGCGTTAGAAACCGGCGTCAGCCGGGTTGCCCGGGATCGCTCATGGATCCCGGGGTAATAACGAGGATGTCAGCCAGTGAATTTCCGGACCACGTTTTCCAGCAGACGGGAGATGTTGTTGTTGAAATTGTTGGTCGGCAGTGACCCGCAGAAGGTGATTGAACCGGTGGAAAACACAGCGCCGCCGCCGGGATGGTCGACATAGATCATGTCGGCACGGATCAGCTTTTCCGGGGCCTCTCCGGTTACTGTCTTCACATGGGTCAGCCACTCCTCAGGCGGCAGGACGAAGTTGTCGGGGTGGTTCTCTGATGTGGCGAGAATGCGGGTGTTAGGTGGTGTGCCGAGACGATAATCAACACGGTCCAGTTCATACCCTGCGGCCCCGCCACCGCAGAAGCCGAAATCGCCGATGATGTCGTCTTCGATGCCCGCAAATATCCAGGCGGTGTCGTCGGCGTAGGAATCCGGTTTGCGGCGGTAGTAAGTGCCTTCAAAGTCCCCCTGAACCGTATAGCCGACACCAACAAGTTGCTGCGGCGGACGGGCATTGCGCCGCCAGGTGCCGCCGTAATCGCCATCGAAGGCATGGTAATACTCTCCGACCTCAGCCGGCCAGGCGCGTAAGCCACCCTCTGACCGGCGGATTTCGATCAGGCCGTCCTGTTCGGAATGGAGGGCAACCCGCCAGTAAAACCCGTTACCACCGAGATAGATCAGCTTGCCGCCGCCATCGCGGTAGCCCTTGAAAGCATCAAGCGAGCCTGTCGTATGATATTCCGGGTGACTGCCGGTCATCACCGCCTTGTATGGGCTCAGTAACTCAGCGCCTTCCTGATGCAGCTCCCAGTCGGTCACGATATCGAAGGGAATGTCTTTTGCAGCAAGCCAGGCCAGCAGATGCGTGTCTGCCGGGAAATGTCGCAGACCGGACACGGATTCCGGATTGCCGAAGACATGATAGCCGGGACGGAGATTCAGGATCGGCCGATGCCAGGTCGTATGGCAGATGCCGGAACCATCGGTATGTTCGTTGTAGGTCGACAGGCCGAAATCAGGATGGTCAGACGGATTATAGGGAAAGGCATCCCAGTCCGCTGCGCGTTTTCGCCAGTGCTCACCGAAATCCGCCCGGGACTGGTTGGCATAGATCACGTAAGTGAAAGTAGAGATGACAAGGCAGAGGTCCGCCGTCTGGCTGCCGCGTGGCGGGCAAATGAACAACGGCATCAGGTCGCGATGTTCGCCGCAGGTGATCTGCACAGCGTAGGCCCCGCTTTTCAGATCGTCCGGAATGGTAATCGTGAAATCGGTTTCCCATCCGGCATCAGCGATATCATCGTCGTGGAAATGGATGGCGCCATATTGTTCCGGGGCACGCGACCAGTTCATTTCGGACGCATTCCAGTTTGATCCGGTCATTGCACGGGCAGGGGCCTGAACAAGATATCCATCAGTGGCCAGCGAACCTTCACCGGGGACGGTAAAACTGGTCATGTTCCGGCTGAAATTCCAGGCGGCGACCGGCTCGCCTTTCCCGGTTTCATACAGGGCCGGAAACTCGACCTTGCCGTTGTAATGTGACGCCGGGTCATGTTCGTCGACAGCAGCCACCAGAATGCCAGTGACAGCGTCTGTTCTTATGGATGGCAGGGAGATTTCGGTTTTTGTCGGCGTCTCACCCATCACGGGGTCGCCGAGCATCTTGCGGGTCAGGACCATTTTGCCGGCTGAGGGATCAAGGCTGACCTCCAGCCGATACCATCGCCGTTCCAGAAGAGGGCGATTATCGGTTGCGACAACACTCCCGTCCGCTGTGACCTCGGCGCCGTTCGGACCGATCTGCAGCCCGAGAACAGCGGCGCCGTTCTGGTCCTGCAGGGTCACGACACCCTGCGAGGGCTTGTCCGGAAGGGTCGGCCATATGGTTACGGACAGCCGGAGGCTCGCCGGAAGGGGAGCTTTCAGTTCTGCCGTCATATGCGAGCCGAGCGCGACAGATTGTCTGCGCGACGGATAGTCACCCTCAAAACCGGCTGCGACAGGTTCCAGCACGACGCCCGGACCGTCCGGGTTGGGATCGCCGGAGATGATACGGACGAGGGAGGCGCGATAAGGTGCGTCCCCTGATGAGGAAACCTTTACCTCGACTTCGTCACCGGGGCGGGCAGAAAGTTTGTTCGTGTAACCAATCAGCGGGATCATATCTGGCCTGTTCTGGCGGTGTCATTGCAGGTCAGCATATAGCGATCATCACGCCGGACAATGCCATCGGCAGATGCTGGTCAGGGCTGCCGGGAAAAATCCGGATGAACTGCCGGGTGTGCCCTTTCTGGACAGTGACGCGCACACCATTTAAAAAGCCGGTCCTTTCGGCATTGCCGAATTCAGCTAGTCAGACAGAAGGTTTCCGGCGATGCAGAGCGCCAACGATATTCGTAATACATTCCTCGACTACTTCGCGAAGAACGGTCACGAGATTGTCGCGTCCAGTCCGCTGGTACCGCGTAATGATCCGACGCTGATGTTCACCAATGCCGGGATGGTTCAGTTCAAGAACGTTTTCACCGGGGCAGA
The DNA here is from genome assembly GCA_009649675.1 of Alphaproteobacteria bacterium HT1-32. NCBI lineage: Bacteria > Pseudomonadati > Pseudomonadota > Alphaproteobacteria > Alphaproteobacteria bacterium HT1-32. Next base: position 474,551 of record WJPL01000002.1, read on the forward strand.
GCATCGCGATTATGACCGGGCGGTAACGTCGCAGAAATGTGTGCGCGCCGGGGGAAAGCATAACGATCTGGAGAATGTCGGCTATACGGCGCGGCATCACACCTTCTTCGAGATGCTCGGCAATTTCTCGTTCGGCGATTACTTCAAGGATCGTGCGATTGAGCTCGCCTGGAACCTTGTGACAAAGGAATACGGTCTGGCGAAAGACCGGCTTCTGGTCACGGTGTATCATGAAGATGATCAGGCGTTTGATCTGTGGAAAAAAATCGCAGGCCTGCCGGATGACCGGATTATCCGCATCCCGACATCGGATAATTTCTGGGCCATGGGCGATACCGGCCCCTGCGGTCCCTGTTCAGAAATTTTCTTCGATCATGGCGATCATATTCCCGGTGGTCCTCCGGGCAGCCCGGATGAAGATGGTGACCGGTTCATTGAAATCTGGAATCTGGTGTTCATGCAGTATGAGCAGCTGACTGTCGATGAACGGGTCAGCCTGCCGAAACCGTCGATTGATACCGGTATGGGGCTGGAGCGGATCGCCGCCACCCTGCAGGGCAGCCATGACAATTATTCCATTGATCTGCTCCGCAGTATCATCGAAGCCTCCGCAGATGCGACATCCACTGATCCGGATGGTGATTTCTCGGTTTCGCACCGGGTGATTGCCGATCATCTGCGGGCCTCTTCCTTCCTGATTGCCGATGGCGTGCTGCCGTCGAATGAAGGTCGTGGTTATGTGCTCCGCCGGATCATGCGCCGGGGTATGCGTCATGCCCATCTGGCTGGCTCAAAAGATCCGCTGATGCATCGCCTTGTGCCGACGCTGGTTGGCAAGATGGGCGAAGCCTTTCCGGAACTGCGCCGTGCAAACGCACTGATTACCGAAACGCTGAAGCTTGAGGAAACCCGTTTCAAGCAGACGCTGGAACGTGGCCTGAAGCTGCTGGACGAAGAAACGGCCAGCATGGAACAGGGCGGCACGCTGGACGGTGGTGTCGCGTTCAAGCTTTACGATACCTATGGCTTCCCGCTTGATCTGACGCAGGACGCCCTGCGGTCGAAGGGAATGTCGGTTGAAACTGATGGCTTCAACGCGGCAATGAAAAAGCAGAAGGAACTGGCACGGGCCGCCTGGGCCGGGTCTGGTGATTCTGCTGAAGAAAGCGTCTGGTTTGACCTCCGTGAAGAAGTCGGTGCGTCAGAGTTTCTGGGCTATGACACCGAGCAGGCCGAAGGGCAGGTCGTGGCAATTGTCCGCGATGGCAACCCGGTGCGGGAGGCAAATGACGGTGATGACGTTGCAGTGATCCTGAACCAGACCCCGTTCTATGCGGAAAGCGGCGGCCAGATGGGCGATGCCGGTATCATTTACACCGCCGATGGCGGCAAGGTGACAGTCAGCGATACCAAGAAACGTGTCGGTGATCTGCATGTCCATATGGGCAAGGTCAGCCACGGGACGATCAGGGTTGGTCAGGCGGCACAGCTGTCTGTTGACGGTACCCGCCGGGGCCAGTTGCGCGCCAACCATTCGGCAACGCATTTGCTGCATGAGGCGCTGCGCCGCCGTCTTGGCGACCATATCACCCAGAAGGGGTCTCTGGTTGCACCGGATCGCCTGCGGTTTGATATCAGTCAGCCGGTCGGCCTGAAAGCCGATGAAATTCAGACAGTTGAGCGCGATGTGAACAATCAGGTCCGTGCCAACGCCGATGTTGTAACCCGTCTGATGACCCCGGATGAGGCGATTGAGCAGGGAGCAATGGCCCTGTTCGGCGAAAAATACGGTGAGGAAGTACGGGTCGTTTCGATGGGAGATGACCAGGGGCGCAATTTCTCGACGGAACTGTGTGGCGGCACCCATGTCCGGCGTACCGGTGATATCGGTGCTTTCAAGATCATTTCGGAAGGGGCTGTTGCCGCCGGTGTGCGACGCATTGAGGCAGTAACCGGTCAGGCGGCTCTGGATTATCTTACGGAACAGGAAGGTCGCCTGAGTGCGGTCGCTTCGACCCTGAAGGTTGCCCCGTCAGATGTACCAGCCCGTGTTGTCAGCCTGATTGAAGAACGCCGTAAGCTGGAGCGCGAACTGGCTGAAGCCCGCAAGGCGCTGGCGACAGGCGGTAGCGGTGGCGCCGCGAAGCCGGAAGCAGAAGAAATCAACGGTGTGAAGTTCACCAGCCGGGTGCTTGAAGGCATGCCGCCGAAAGAACTGAAGGGCATGGCCGACGAGTTGAAGAAGCAACTCGGCTCCGGCGTGGTCGTCGTGATTTCCGGCAATGAAGGCAAAGCCTCGATTGTCGTCGCTGTGACACCCGACATGACGGATAAGGTCAGCGCCGTTGATCTGGTCCGTGTCGGTTCGGAAGCACTTGGTGGCAAGGGGGGCGGTGGTCGTCCTGACATGGCGCAGGCTGGTGGTCCGGATGCGTCGAAGGCTGATGCTGCGGTAGATGCCATCAAAGCCCATATCGCTGGCTGAGTATCTGGTCTGTTCTGCCGGTAACGGACAGAAGACCTGATATTCAGGATGCGGTGATGGTCTTTCCGGTGGCAGCGGCCAGTCGTGACAGGCGCTCATAAGCTGAAGCCTTGCCGCTGAAGATGACGCCATCAATATCGTCAGTGCCCAGCGCTTCGGCTGCGGCACCGGCGTTATCTGCGCAATCCAGAATAAAGACGGCATTTCGTCCGCTCTGCCTGCGTGCCTGACGGGCAATTTCCGCAAACAGGGGAACACCGAGCCAACTGGCGGCACCGGGAGGGGTTGTCAGAATAAGGGGGATTTGGGAAGCGGGGGCCGCATCAAGTGCGGCGAGCACCGCCGCCAGATCGCAGACTTCCACGACTGGCGGCGGGTTCGTCATATCAGCTCAGACTTAGCCAAGCTTGCCGAGTGCGATGGCGGTATCGCTCATGCGGTTGGCAAAGCCCCATTCGTTGTCATACCAGCTGAGCACACGAACAAGCGTGCCACCGACAACCTGGGTCTGGGTCAGGTCGAAGGTCGAACTGGCCGGGCAGTGATTGAAGTCGATGGAAACCAGCGGCTCATCGTTGGTTGCCAGAATGCCCTTCAGCTTGCCGTTGGCGGCAGCGATGATGGCCTTGTTGACTTCTTCAACGGTGGTTTTCTTCTTCGATGTGAATTTGAAGTCGACGACCGAGACGTTCTGGGTGGGAACCCGGATCGAGGTACCGTCAAGCTTGCCATCGAGTTCCGGCAGAACCAGACCAACGGCCTTTGCAGCGCCGGTCGAGGTCGGGATCATCGAACCGGAAATGCCGCGGGCCCGGCGCGGATCGGAATGCAGGGCATCCAGCAGGCGCTGGTCGCCGGTATAGGCATGGATCGTGGTCATGTAGCCGTTTTCGATACCCAGTGCTTCGTTCAGCACGGCAGCGACAGGAGCAAGGCAATTGGTGGTGCAGGACGCGTTTGAGACGACGGTATGTGCTTTCTCAAGCTTGGCATCGTTGACGCCGTAGACGACCGTAAGGTCGGCACCGGATGCCGGAGCAGAGACCAGCACGCGCTTGGCGCCGGCTTCCAGATGCATGGATGCCTTTTCCTTCGAGGTGAAGATACCGGTGCATTCCATGACAACGTCGATGTTCAGTTCGCCCCAGGGAAGTGCCTTCGGATCGCGTTCAGCAAAAACCTTGATGTTGTGATCGCCGATCTTGAAGCCATCATCCGTTGTGCTGATCTCTTCCGGGAAACGGCCATGCACTGAATCGTACTTCAGGAGGTGGGCATTCATTTCAACCGAGCCGAGGTCGTTGATTGCGACAAACTCAAGGTCTTTTCGTCCAGATTCGATTGCCGCGCGCAGCGCCAACCGGCCGATTCGTCCAAATCCGTTGATCGCGACGCGAACAGCCATCCTGATATCCTCCTGTAGATTTTCGTGTGGGGCGTATGTGAATGTAACTTGATATGCCGCGAACCGTTGATTCGTGCGGCTGGCGCAGATTAGGGGAACAGACATGGCAGTCAACCAAAACTGCGGAATATAAAGCCATTCCCTTTGGTTGACGGGCTGTTAGGTGCTTCCTATTCTCACGCCACTTCAGATTCGGCGGGTAACGTGAAAGAACTACCGACAAAATCGGCAGGCGGGGTGACCGAGGCGCTGGCGCGTATTGATGAGGCGCTGGATCGCCTTGAGAATGCTGTTGCGTCCCGTCCGGCTCCTGACGGGCTTTCCGGCGAGACCGAAAGCATGATTCGCAGCCTGCAGGAAGAACGTGACAGTCTTGCGGAGCGCAATCAGCAGGCGGATGAACGCCTGTCTGCGGCAATCCGCCGGCTTGAAAAAATGGCAGGCGGTTGAGATGGCCAGTGTGAATGTCACGATCAACGGACGCTCTTACCAGATTGCCTGTGACGATGGCCAGGAAGCCCATCTGAAGCGACTGGGAAGTTATATCGACAAACGCATTGCAGAACTGGTCGCCTCCGTCGGCCAGATTGGTGATGCACGGCTGCTGGTGATGGTGTCATTGCTGATCGCCGATGAAATGTCGGATGCTTATTCCAAGCTGGAAAGCGTTGCCGGGAACAAGAATGACAGCCCTGCCCGCAAGGCCCGCGAACAGGAAGCCCTCGTCGGCTCCCTGAATCGGATTGCGGACCGCATCGACAGCATTGCGGATTCCCTCGGGCAGACCTAGATTGAGATAGCGAGGCTGCCCTGTGCGTTAGGCACCGATATTCCTGGGGCCGATAATTCTCTATAGGGAGCTGTCCCTTGGCGGACCCTGGTCCATCAATATGGCGCCCACCTGGTAAACAGGGCCACAGAGAATACAAACGCCGACGGCAGTGGTGGCTTCGCGTTACCTTCTTTCTTCCCGGATTCGGAGCAATATGGACATTCCTGCAACCAAGACCCGGTTGAGGAAGGTGCAGGCTGCATTACGGGACGGTCTGGAACCGCTGTACCGCAGGGAATTATCCGACCGGATTTCCGACCGGATGCATGATTTTCTCACCCGCCGGGCAGTGACGAATATTGCTTTTTACTGGCCGATGCGAAGCGAGGTTGATCTTCGCCCGCTGATGTCGCGACTGGCGGCTGAAGGCAGGGGCGTTGCCTTGCCGCGGATGACCGGGCAGGGGCAGCCGTTGCAGTTTCACCGGTTCACGGGTGAGAGTGAACTGATCGCCGGAAATTTTGGCGTTCGGGAACCGGCAGAGACGGCGGATAAGGTGGTTCCGGATGTCATTGTCGCGCCGATGCTTGCCTTTGATATGGCTGGTTTCCGGCTGGGATATGGTGGTGGGTTTTATGACCGGACGCTGTCTCAGTTGCGGTCCGAAGGGGATGTTCTGGCGCTCGGCGCCGCCTATGACAGGCTGCTGGTGCAGGACGTGCCGAGAGATGAATTTGATCAGAAACTGGATGCCGTGATTACGGATATAGCTGTTTACGAGGAAGGAATAGTACGATGCGGGTGATGATGCTGGGTGATGTGGTCGGCAAGGCTGGCCGGGAGGCGGTCTGCGACATGACGCCTAAACTCCGTGATCGTCATAAACTGGATTTCGTGGTCGTGAATGGTGAGAACGCGGCGCATGGTTTCGGAATCAACGAGAAAATCTGTCATCAGTTCTATGATGCTGGTGTCGATTGCCTGACCACGGGAAACCATGTCTGGGATCAGCGGGATCTGCTGACTTATATCGAGACGGATCCCCGGTTGTTGCGTCCGGGTAATTTCCCGAGCGGCACGCCCGGTCGTGGCGGTTCAGTTTATGAAACCCCGTCCGGCCAGCGGGTGGCTGTGTTTAATGTGATGTGTCGTCTGTTCATGGACCCGCTGGATGACCCGTTTGCCTGGCTGGCTGAACAGATGGAAGTCCTGACCCTGGGGGACCACGTGGATGCGATCCTGGTCGATGTGCATGGCGAAGCAACCAGCGAGAAACAGTCCATGGGAAATTTCATGGACGGGCATGTCAGCGTTTTTGTTGGTACCCATAGCCATGTCCCGACGGCCGATGCACGTATCCTGCCGAAAGGGACGGGTTATCTGACCGATCTGGGCATGTGCGGAGACTATGATTCGGTTATCGGGATGCGCAAGCAACCGGCGATTGACCGGTTTGTCCGGAAGGTGCCGGGTGACCGTCTGTCCCCCGCAGAAGGCCCGGCCACGATCTGCGGCATCATCGCGGAGATTGATGACAAGACCGGACTGGCCCGGTCTATCGAGCCGATCCGCCTTGGCGCGCATTTGCATGAGACTGAGCCGGCGTACTGACCCGGCGCTGGATACAGACGACACTGGGTCTTTATTTTCTGCTTTGCGGGGGTGCGGTTACTCTTTGGCAGAAGCTGATATTTCTGGCCGGTGTCCGGAATCTGTCATGATGCAGTCCGGCGGCAGGTGGATCGTGGCAACGGTTTCTTTGCCGGGTATGGAAGACAGCCTCAGTGCGCCGCCATGCAGTTCAGTCAGAGCCAGTGACAGCGGCAGACCAAGGCCAATACCCTCAAACCGGCGATTCAGACCGCTGTCAACCTGACCAAAGCTGGTCATGGCAATTCTGATTTCTTCTTCGGTCATGCCGATGCCGTGATCTGTTACAGAAATTGTCACTCCAGCCGACGGGTTTACCGTTGCACTGACCCGAATGTCGTCGGGAGACGGTGAAAATTTCGCAGCATTGCTGATCAGGTTGAGCAGCACCTGCCGCATTTTCTGACGGTCGATCAGCAGCGTTACGGGTTTGCTGGGCAGGTCCAGCAGGATCGAATGGCCATGCTGCTGGACGACCGGCGCAATCATGCGCCGGGTATCATGCAACAGATCATCGAGACGAACTGCCTCTGGCGTGAGCTCCAGTTCTCCGGCCTCGACCTTGCGCAGGTCCAGCAGGGCATTGATGACCTGAAGCAGATGTTCCCCGCTGTTATGGATGTCCTGAATATAATCCCGATACTGGCTGTTCTCGATCTTCCCGAACATTTCATCGCGCATGATATTTGAAAAACCGATGATCGCATTCAGGGGCGTGCGCAGCTCATGACTGACGTTGGCAAGAAACTCCGACTTGTTCCGGTCTGCCGCTTCAAGCTGCATGTTCTTGTATTCCAGCTGCTTGCTGGCCTGCCGGATTTCAGTGATATCCCGGAAAATGGCAAATTTCTGTAAAACATTGCCGGTTTCATCTGTCAGAACGCGGGAACTGATCAGGCAGGGGGTGATCACGCCGTTTATACCGGACAGCATTGCCTGACCGGATAATTCTTCGCCAGGGGCGAGCTGACTGATGTGAATGGCTTCAGCCCCGGGAAACCTGAACAGGGGTTTTCTTTCTGATACGAGCTGTTTCAGTGTTGAGGCATGACAAAGCCGCAGGCAGGCCGCATTCGCGAAGGTGAGCGTGCCGTCCGGTCCATAGGACGCAATGCCATCACTTGTCTCCCGGGCAATCGCACCGAGGGTGGCCAGCTGTTCCTTGTAATTGCGCGAGACTTCAAACAGCAGCCTGTCGATAGCGGTATATGTCTCACCCACCTCGTCATTGCCGGTTTCTCCCAGCCGGTAGTTCATGGCGTTGGCCGGGTCCCGGCTGGCGGCTGTGAGGGCGTTGCGAATACGAAACAGCGGGCGAATGACCCATCCGCCAACCAGTGCCAGAGTGGTCAGGCTGACGCAGGCCGATATCAGCAGGACCAGACCGGCAATTCGCCAGACATAGGCAGTAACTTCCGTGTCTATCCAGGTCGTGTCGAGTCGGATGGCCACGGCAAAATCGCCAGCTGCTGTTGAGACGCGCCGGGCGATTTCATAACGGCTTGCATCTTGCGGTCTGTAGTCAGTGAAGCCGGTATAGGGCAGGCCAAGAAGGCTCATCTCGACGGGCTCGCCCGCAACATATTCTTTCCCCATCGGTAGTCCGATCATGGACAGGCCGACAACACCATCGATCTGGCGCAGGCGGGACAGGGCCAGTGCCGCCTCATACCCCTTCTGTTCAGCCGGAGAGTTCGGGGCGATGAGACCTGCGGCAATAAGGGCAGTCTCCACGGAGCGGTTCACCAGATCTGCCCGGAACTGGAGCGAGGAAGGTACGATTATTGCGGTCTCAACCAGAACAATAACGACGAACAGTACCGCAGTTATTCTCCAGGCAAGGGTGCTGCGGATAATCTGCTGACACCGGTGAATCTGTATCGCCCAGTTCGTTGGCTGGTGTGATATGTCGGTATGCCTTTTGGTGGTGTCGATCATGATTGTACGGGATGGACCTCGCTATGCCTTTGTCGGAAGCCGGAGCCTCATAAGTCCTCAGGCGAGGCGACAAGTGAAATCAACTTTACGAAACCGGAATGTGAAAGCTGCGCTGATAACCGCCCGATACGGCGCAGAAAATCGTTGCGTTCTGCTGCTGATCTTGCGACTCAACCGGCGATGCCTACACTATCCGGATATGCTGCCTCATCGCATGACGTGAAGGTGGGCTCTGTAATCATAATCAGCTTCTAGTTACCGGAGACGACATGGCTGGCCATTCACAATTCAAGAACATCATGTTCCGCAAGGGTGCGCAGGACAAAAAACGTGCCCGTCTGTTTGCCAAGCTGGCGCGGGAAATTACCGTGGCGGCGAAACTTGGTGGTGAAGACCCCGGCTCTAATCCCCGTCTGCGTTCTGCAATGGCAACGGCGCGCTCCAACAATATGCCGAAAGACAATATTGAACGGGCGGTGAAGAAAGGCCTCGGCGGAGATGACGACGCCAACTTCGATGAAGTTCGCTATGAAGGTTATGGGCCGGGGGGTATCGCGATTATCGTTGATGCCCTGACCGATAACCGGAACCGGACTGCCTCCGAAGTCCGGGCTGCATTCAACAAGTTTGGCGGTAGTCTGGGAGAAACAAACTCTGTCAGCTTCATGTTCGACCGGATTGGTGAAGTTCGCTATCCGGCTGATGCGGGGTCATCCGAAGCAATTTTCGAAGGGGCTCTTGAAGCTGGCGCCAGCGATGTCGAATCCGGCGAAGACGGTCATACGATCATCTGCGAGGTGAATGACCTGAACGTGGTTCGCGACGGTCTGGAACAGCAGTTCGGTGAAGCAGAAAGCGCCCGTCTGGCCTGGAAGCCGCAGACTTTGATTGCCGTTGATGCGGAGAAGGCCGAGACCCTGATGAAGCTGCTGGATATTCTGGACGAGAATGATGATGTTCAGTTTGTCGCTGCTAATTACGATATCGATGATGATGTTCTGGCGCAGTTGAGCGCCTGATCTCATGCAACCCCGCCGACGACTTCTGGGGCTGGACCCGGGTCTGCAAAACACCGGCTGGGGAGTGATTGATGTCACGGGGAACCGGCTGACCCATATTGCCAATGGGGTGATCAGAACGAATGGCAAATATGCAATGGCTGATCGTTTGCGCCAGTTGCATGAGGGGTTGCAGGATGTGCTGAATCTTTATCAGCCGGATGAGGCAGCGGTAGAGGAAACCTTCGTGAATAAAAATCCGTCTTCAACCCTGAAGCTGGGGCAGGCGCGGGGTGTGGTCCTGCTGGCGCCGGCGCTGGCCGGACTGCCGATCGCGGAATATGCGGCCAATCTGGTGAAGAAGTCGGTCGTTGGTGTCGGCCATGCCGACAAGGCGCAGATTCAGATGATGGTCTCGACCCTGTTGCCCGGTGTCAGCTTTGAAAATGCGGATGCGGCCGACGCGCTTGCGGTTGCCATCTGTCATTCCCATCATCGTGACCGGATCAAACTGGTGGAGGCTGCGCGATGATAGCTCAGTTACGCGGTACCCTTGCAATGATTGCAGAAGATCATGCGGTCATTGATGTCGGTGGCGTCGGCTATCAGGTGTTCTGTTCAACCAGCACCCTGAGCAAGATGCCGCCGGTTGGTGATCCCGTAACTGTTGCCGTGGAAACGGTGGTTCGGGAAGACCGTATTCACCTGTTCGGTTTTCTGTCGGCTCTGGAACGGGACTGGTTCCGGCGTCTCTGCAGTATTCAGGGCGTCGGGCAGAAGGTGGCGCTGGCCATTCAGTCCTCCATGAATGCGGATGCGCTGGTTCACGCGATTGCGGCGGGGGATGCGGCAGCCTTCAAGCCGGTCTCTGGTGTCGGTCCGAAGCTGGCCGGGCGGATCATTGGTGAATTGAAAGACAAGATCGGCGGTATGGATTTCGCACTGGCACCACAAAGCACCGGTGCAGAAGCTTCGGCATCCGTTGCCGGCTCTGCCGCACAGGATGCCATGTCGGCGCTGGTCAATCTCGGCTACCGGCGTGCGGATGCGTTGCGGGCTGTCTCGACGGTTGTCACACAACTGGGGGATGCCGAGGCTGCGGGTGTACAGGCGATCATCCGCGGCGCGCTGAAGGAACTGAGTGCATGAGCGAGGAACGTCTGGTCGCAGGTGATCAGCAGACGGAAGATCTGGATTCATCGCTTCGGCCGCTTCAGCTCACAGAATTTATCGGCCAGCAGCAACTGCGCGAGAATCTGAAGATCTTCATTGAGGCTGCGCGGGGCCGGGGTGAGGCAATGGATCATGTGCTGTTTCATGGTCCGCCGGGGTTGGGCAAGACGACGCTGGCGCAGATTGTCGCCCGTGAACTTGGGGTGAATTTTCGCGCCACTTCAGGTCCGGTCATTGCCAAGACAGGAGATATGGCGGCGCTGCTGACCAATCTTGAAGCCCGCGACGTCCTGTTCGTGGATGAAATACACCGGCTTAATCCGGCAATCGAAGAAGTGCTGTATTCCGCAATGGAGGACTTCCAGCTCGATCTGATTATCGGCGAAGGCCCGGCGGCGCGATCTGTCCGTATTGATTTGCAGCCTTTTACGCTGGTCGGTGCCACGACCCGGTCCGGATTGCTGACGACGCCATTGCGGGAACGCTTCGGGATTCCTCTGCGGCTGGATTTCTACAAGCCCGAAGAATTGCAGAAAATTGTTGCCCGTGGCGCCCGGGTTCTGGGTTTTGATCTGCTGGAAGACGGTGCAATGGAGATCGCCCGGCGCTCACGAGGTACGCCCCGCGTTGCCGGGCGTCTGTTACGCCGGGTCCGGGATTTTGCGGCAGTGGGTGAGGCGGGCAGTGTCGATGCGGAACGTGCCGATGCAGCCCTGAACCGGCTGGAAGTCGATGCCCGCGGTCTGGATAATATGGACCGGCGCTATCTCGGATGCATCATTGAGAATTATGGTGGCGGGCCGGTTGGGGTCGATACAATGGCCGCCGCATTGTCCGAGCAGCGTGACACGATCGAAGACGTGATCGAACCTTTCCTGATCCAGCAGGGCTTTCTGATGCGGACCCCCCGGGGGCGCATGGTTGCTGACGCCGGATACCGGCATCTTGGTATGCTGGCCCCCTCCCGCGAGACACCGCAGTTCGATTTGTTGTCGGATTCCGGGGAAGCCTGAAGGCGGGGCCTGTCTGGGCTGAACGCGACTTTTGTTGCTGGTCAGGGCCAGGAAATCAAATGATAGAGTTGTTTTCCTTCCCGGAATTACTCTGGACACGGGAGGTCGTTTAATCTTAGAACGGTGTGGGTATAAAGGGCGTCATCATGAGAAAAGCAGCTGTATTAGCTGTAACGCTGACACTGTCGATTTCAGCAGTATTAGGTGGTTTCAGCGCTACTTCACCGGCAAAAGCTGAGGATGTGATCAAGGTCGGGATTCTGCATTCTCTGACCGGCCCCCTGTCGATCAGCGAGAGTTCCCCCCGTGATGTCATGCTGATGCTGATTGATCAGCAGAACCGGAATGGCGGTTTGCTCGGCAAACAGATTGAGCCGGTGGTTCTGGACCCTGCTTCTGATCCCAGAACATTTGCCCGGAAGTTGCAGCAGATGCTTGAAAAGCGCGATGTCGCCGCAGTTTTCGGTGGATGGACATCGGCCTCCCGCAAGGCAATGCTGCCTGTTCTGCGCAAGAATAACGGACTTCTGTTCTATCCTGTTCAGTATGAGGGGCAGGAGAGTGAGCGTAATGTCTTCTATACCGGTGCCACCCCGAACCAGCAGGCCATTCCGGCTGTCGAGTACCTGATGAACGTCGATAAGGTGACGCGATGGTATCTGGTCGGAAACGATTATGTGTATCCACGGGTAACCAACAATATTCTGAAAGCTTATCTGGAACTCAACGAAGTCCCGGAAGAGGATATTGAAATCCGCTATATTCCGTGGAATTTCAAAGACTGGCCCGGACTGGTCAACGAGATAAAACTTTTCGGGCGGCAGGGTGCCCGCAGCGCAGTTATTTCGACCATCAACGGTGAGGCCAATCTGGCTTTTTATCGCGAACTTGCGCAACAGGGGGTCGACGGAGCTGACATCCCGGTTGTCTCCTTCAGCGTCAGCGAAGAAGAGCTGTCGGGTGTCGATGCAACCGGGGTTGAAGGACATCTGGTTGCCTGGGGATATTTTCAGTCGATTGATCATCCGGCCAATCAGGCATTCCTGAAGCAGTGGCATGACTATCTGGGCGATGAGTACCGGGCGACAAATGATCCGATGGAGGCGCATTATATCGGCTTCAACATGTGGGTTGAGGCTGTGCGTCAGGCCGGGTCAGTGGATGTTGATCAGGTCATCGACAAGATGGTCGGTATCAGGGTGCCCAATCTGAGCGGCGGGATGGCTGAAATGTTGCCCAATCATCACATTACGCGTCCGGCGATGGTCGGGGAAATCAACAGCGAGGGACAGTTCAGGATTGTATGGCGCAGCCCTGACCTGTTGCCCGGAGATGCCTGGTCAGACTATCTCGACATATCCCGGGAACTTGTCGCTGACTGGCGCGCCCCGGTGTCCTGCGGAACCTTTAACAAGGTGTCGGGGACATGTGTTCGCGTCCCGCCTGTGGCGAATTAGCTGCCTGATATTGTAACGACCCTGGTCAGGGTCAGGTTTTCTTGAGGGAGACGATAGTGGGGGGACGTTTGTTGATCAGACGAAGCAAGCGTATCGCGGTACATCTTTCTGTTATCTTTGTCTCTCTTGTCGTCGCAGTTGGCGTCACGCTTGGCGTTGTGCAGTATTTTGAAAATCGCGAACAGCAGGCACGACTGGCTGAAAAAGCCTTTGCCGCGGCAAACAAGGCGATCACGGTCAAGGTGAGTGATATCTTCCGTCCGGCAGAACTGGCGGTAGAACTTGTCAGCCGAAACCCGGTCATGACCGCAATGACATTGCAGGACCGTCTCGGATATCGTCGCCGCCTTGCGAGATATCTTGATCTTAACCCGACACTGGCATCCGTATTTATCGGGTATCCCGATGGCGATTTCATGCTGGTTCGCCGGATGGCGACAGATGCTGACCGCGAGCGCTTCAAGGCTTCGGCTGATACCCAGTACGTAATCCAGGCGATTGAGCGTGAAGAGGGGGGCTTTGAAGAAGGTGTGTTCATTTTCTATGACGCCCGCTATCGGGAAATCAGCCGGCGCGTGGTCGAAGGTTATACGACCTATGACCCCCGTAAGCGGCCCTGGTTTCAGCAGGCTTACCGCAGTGGCAAGCAGATCAAGACAGCTCCCTATATCTTCTTCACGACCAAGGATGTCGGCACGACGCTGGCACGGGGTAACCGTGGCGAAGCCGTTACCGGGGTGGATATTACACTCCAGTCGCTCAGTGACTGGCTGGCCAGCCTGTTGCCGGTTCCGGGGACCGATATTGCCCTGATTGATGACAAGAACCGGCTCATTGCACATGCGGACCCGACCCGTCTGGCAATGGTTGATAAACAGGATCCGTCCAGACTGATCCTTGCGGATATTGATTCGCCGGAGAACAAGGTTCTGAAGCAGGTCCTGAATTCGGAACAGGGAAAGACCGACGATATTTTTGCCTTCAAAGTGGAAGGTGAAGCTTATCGGGGGCTCGTGGTGCCGGTTACTGTGGAGGGGTCGGAAGACTACCGCCTGTTGATGGCTGTCTCGGACAAGGACCTTTATGCGGAGGTAAACCGGGCTGCTTTCAGGGCGGCAGGATATATCGCGGTGATTCTGCTGATAAGTATTGCGATAACGGTGATGGTCGCCGGATATATCGCGAAGCCTCTCGCGACACTGGCCCGCGACGTTCAGTCGATCCGGCGGTTTGATTTCTCCGCCTCTGAACCGGACGAAACCCACATAATCGAAATCGATGAGCTGTCTGTCGCAATTGACAGCATGAAAGAGACGATCCGGAAGTTTCTCGATATCTCGACGGCAATTGCCGCAGAAGAGGATTTCGACAAGCTGCTGGAACGACTGCTGGACGAGATTATCGCGACAACCAAGACCGAGGCAGGAATTCTCTATCTGACCAGTGATAATGGTAAGTATCTGGTTCCCCATGCCATAAGGCGGGATGAGCGACGCCCGCTTGATGCGATGGTGCCGGAGGTCTCCCTGGTTGGTCCTGACAATCTGATGATACGGGCGATTGTTGATGAATTTGCCCTCGGCGCTGTGGCAACACCGGAAGAAATCAAGAATCTCGGCATTGCTGGCGCAATCGGGGAAATGGAAGAAGCGCCCCGAAATCTGCTCGGTGCGCCATTGTTCAACCGGTCGCATGAACTTGTCGGTGTTATCCTGCTGATGGAAACTGATGAGATCATGGATCTGGCGCTGGTGAGGTTTACCGAAGCCTTGTCCGGTTCTGCTGCAATCTCAGTCGAAGCCCGTCAATTGATCGCCGCACAGAAACAGTTGTTTGAAAGCTTCCTGCAACTTATTGCCGGCGCGATTGATGCGAAGTCCCCCTATACCGGCGGGCATTGCGAGCGGGTTCCTGAACTGACGAAAATGCTGGCAGCGGCGGCAGACCGTTCAACATCCGGCCCATACGCGGATTTCCATCTGTCGTCCGATGACTGGGAAGCCATTCATGTGGCTTCCTGGCTGCATGATTGTGGCAAGGTGACGACGCCTGAATTTGTGGTCGATAAGGCGACAAAACTGGAAACCATCTTCGACCGTATTCATGAAGTCAGAATGCGGGTCGAGGTGATGAAGCGTGAGGCTGAAATCAGTTATCTCCGCGATGTGCTGGAGAATGGCGCCAGTGATGAACGCCGGACCGCCTTCGAAGCAGAACTGGCCCAGCTTGACGATGACTTTGCCTTCATTGCCGATTGCAATATCGGTGGTGAATTCATGTCAGACGACAAGATTGCCCGCATTCATGAACTGGCGGGGAAGACCTGGACACGTACACTTGATGATCGTCTTGGTGTGGCTCAGGAAGAGTTGCTCCGCATGGAACGAGAAGAGGCCAGGGCGTTGCCGGTTGTCGAGCCGCTCCTTGCAGACAGGGCGCATCATCGTTTTGAACGCCCGGACTCGCAGAAGCTGTCACCGGATAACCCCTGGGGGTTCAAGCTCGAAGTACCGGAATTGCTTTATGACCGGGGTGAGATCCACAATCTGGTTATCCGCCGCGGTACGCTTACGGAAGAAGATCGCTACAAGATTAACGAGCATATCGTCCAGACCATCAAGATGCTTGATGAACTGCCATTCCCGCGACATCTCCGTAACGTATCGGAGATTGCCGGCGGCCATCATGAAAAGATGGATGGAACAGGTTACCCGAAACAACTGACGGCTGAAGAAATGTCGCCGGTTGCCCGGATGATGGCGATTGCTGATATCTTTGAGGCACTGACAGCAACCGACCGGCCCTATAAAAAGGGCAAGACCCTGTCGGAAGCCATCCGCATCATGGGCTTCATGGTTGGCGACAAGCATATCGACCCGGAACTGTTCAGGCTGTTCATCGAGTCGGGTGTTTATCTCGATTATGCCCGTAAATTCATGAATCCGGAAATGATCGACGATATCGATCTGGAGAAAGTTCTGGCGTTCTGAGCGATTGTCCTGCGAATTCCGTAAATATTTCCCCGGTTGCCCTAGAAAAGACACAGGGACCCCCGAAAACGCGCCTTCATCGCCAGTGCTGTGTGGTGCAGGGCTGGTCAATTCAGGAGCAGTGTGGATATTAACCGGACGACCCGGACCGAAGGAGCGGACATGATGGGCCATGGACAATTTGTTGGCCGGTGCCATGTTTTGCCGCTTCGTGTGTACTATGAGGACACGGATGCAGCAGGCATTGTCTATTACGCTAACTATCTGAAGTTTGCTGAACGTGGACGAACCGAAATGCTGCGATCGGTCGGTACTGACCACCGGACACTGGAGACGACGGAAGGTGTTCTTTTTGCCGTCCGGCGATGCGAGGCAGATTACCTGAAACCGGCGTTACTGGACGATGAACTGACGGTCTGGACAGAAGTGAGCTCGGTAAGCGGAGCCAGAATGAAGGCGGAACAGATCATTCGCCGGGACGTTGATGACCTCGTTCGCATCTCGGTAACGCTTGCCTGTATAGATCGTGATGGACGACCAAAACGTATTCCCGAACGGCTCCGGACAATCTGGGGCGAACTGACGACAAGCGGCTGAAGGAAGATAATATGGATCAAACCACTGTTGAAACGACCACGCTGGACGGCTCCTTCGATGCGTCGGACCTGTCGATCTTATCGCTGATCCTGCGGGCGGATATCGTTGTTCAGGCGGTCATGCTGGTGCTGGCATTTGCCTCGGTCTGGTGCTGGGCGATCATCTTCGACAAGGTCTTCCGCATCCGGCGGGTCAATCGTCGCAGTGACAAGTTTGAAGACAGCTTCTGGTCGGGTGGCTCGCTGGAAGACCTGTTTGACCGTATTGGCAACAATCCGGCTGACCCGATGTCCGCGATGTTTGCCTCCGCCATGCGGGAATGGCGACGCGGTGCATCACGGAACGGGTCGTCCGATATGATGCGGGGCGGATTGCAGCAGCGTATTGAGCGGGTCATGCAGGTCACCCTGGGACGGGAAATGGAGCGCCTGGAGAAATACATGACCTTTCTGGCTTCGGTCGGGTCGGTCGCGCCGTTCGTTGGCCTGTTTGGTACGGTCTGGGGCATCATGAACAGCTTTCAGGCAATCGCGCTGTCGAAAAACACCTCACTGGCTGTTGTTGCTCCGGGTATCGCCGAGGCCTTGTTTGCCACGGCTCTCGGACTGGTAGCCGCTATTCCGGCGGTGCTTGCCTATAACAAGCTGTCTGCTGATCTCGGTCGCTATGCGAACCGGCTGGACAATTTCTCGGCGGAGTTCTCATCGATCCTGTCGCGTCAGCTTGACGAAGGGAGCTGAGATATGGCCGGATCGCTGCAACCGCGCAATACCTCGTCCCGGGGACGAGGGCGCGCTTATAAGCCGATGAGCGAGATCAATGTGACACCGTTTGTCGATGTCATGCTGGTGCTGCTGATCGTCTTCATGGTTGCGGCTCCTTTGCTGACAGTTGGTGTACAGGTTGATCTGCCAAAAACGGAAGCCCGCCCCATTGTCGAGAATGTTGAACCACTTGTGGTCAGCGTTCAGGAAGGCGGGCAGCTGTTCATTCAGGAAACAGAAGTGCCGGCTGATGTTGTCATTGCCCGGTTGCGGGCGATTACCGACAACAAGGCCGACACCAGAATTTTTGTCCGGGGTGATTCAAGGGTAAGTTACGGCAAGGTCATGGAAGTCATGGGTATGATCAATGCTGCGGGCTTCACGAAGGTCGCGCTGGTGACCCTGCCGCGCGAAGGCGCTAACTGAGTTACCGCAATGCCCGCCGGTCTCCTCCTTTCGCTGATCTTTCACGCTGGTGTAGCAGTTCTGCTGCTGTTCATCGTCCCCCTGATATCGCAGCCGCGTATTCTTGAGGATCAGCCGATTGTCGTCGAGATTGTTGAATTGAGCGATCTTGCTTCGGCACCGGAACCGCCTGCGCCTCCGGTCGAAGAACCCAAGCCGGAACCGACCCCGGCTCCAACTCCGCCGCCTGCACCTGCTCCGGCACCTGCGCCGACGCCAGTTCCAGAACCCGTTCCAGAGCCGCCGGCACCTGAACCCGAGCCAGCTCCGGAACCCAAGCCGGAGCCCGCCCCGGAACCGAAGCCGGAGCCAGTTCCGGAACCGAAACCGGAGCCAGTTCCAGAACCCAAGCCGGAACCCAAGCCGGAACCCAAACCTGAGCCGAAGCCGGAACCCAAGCCCGAGCCCGAGCCAAAGCCGGAACCGCGGGCCAAGCCGGAGCCACCGAAGGCTGAGCCAAAGCCGAAAACACAAACGGCGACGGTTCGTGACGAAAAACCCAAGAAGAAGCCGGAAGATGACTTCCTGTCGGTTCTGAAGACTGTCGAGGATCTCGAAAAGAAGGTAGAGCAGCGTAAGGACGAACCTAAGACGGCCAGTCAGAGTACGTCATCGTCTCAAAACAAGGCGCCGAACATTGACGAACGGCTGTCGGCTACCGAAATCGATCTGGTGCGGCAGCATGTGGCGAAGTGCTGGAATATTCAGCCTGGCGCCAAGGAGGCCGAGAACCTGAGCGTTGAGGTACGTGTTTTCATGAATCCGGACGCGACGGTTGCACGGGCGGAATATACAGCGGCGACGCTGCGCCAGATGAATGACGGATTTTATCGTTCCGCTGCTGAGGCAGCGTTCCGTGCCGTTCGTCATCCGAATTGTAAGAAGTTCCCGCTGAAAGCGGAAAAATACGCGACATGGAAGGTCATGGTTCTGACCTTTGATCCGCGTCTCATGTTCTGAGACCAAAAGGAGTTATCGTAATGAGGCTACTCGTTCTGTCACTCGTCTCGCTATCGCTGATGGCCGGACAGGCCATTGCTGAATTGCGTATCGACATCACCCGCGGTCAGGTAGAGCCGATGCCGGTCGCGGTGACCGATTTCAGCGGTTCCACCGAGCGCGACAGTTTTACCGGTGCGAATATGTCGGCTGTCATCACTGCTGATCTTGCCCGGTCCGGACTGTTCAAGCCCATTGACCGGAAAGCCTTCATTCAGACGGCTGAATCGCTGAATGTGCAGCCTCGTTTCGCAGACTGGCGGGCTCTGAATGCGCAGGCCCTTGTTCAGGGCCGGGTCAAGATAGAGCAGGACGGATCGCTGAAGGTGGAATTTCGTCTGTGGGATGTCTTTGCCAGCCAGCAGATGATCGGCCAGGCCTATACAACAGAGCCGGGGAACTGGCGTCGTGTCGCCCACATCATTGCCGATGCAATCTATGAACGGATTACCGGAGAGAGCGGTTATTTCGACACCCGGATTGTCTATGTCAGTGAAACCGGCCCCCTGAACGCCCGTATCAAACGTCTCGCAATCATGGATCAGGATGGTGAAAATCACCAGTTCCTGAGTGACGGACAGGCCCTTGTGCTGACGCCAAGATTCTCGCCGACCGCGCAGGAAATCACTTATCTGTCTTATTTCCGGAATGTGCCCCGGGTCTATATCTTCAATATCGATACGGGGCGCCGGGAAATTCTCGGTGACTTCCCCGGCATGACCTTTGCCCCGAGATTCTCACCGGACGGCAATCAGGTCATCATGTCGCTGGCCCAGGACGGTAATACCGAGATTTACACGATGGACCTTCGCTCGCGACTGGTCCGGCGACTGACCGATCACCCGGCCATTGATACCTCGCCTTCCTATTCTCCGGACGGCGCTTCCGTGACCTTCAATTCTGACCGGGGAGGCGCGCAGCAGCTCTATGTCATGAATGCGGATGGCAGCAACGTAAAACGAATCAGTTTCGGTGAGGGCCGCTATGCGACGCCGGTCTGGTCGCCCCGCGGTGACCTGATCGCCTTTACGAAATTTTCCAAAGGGGTGTTCTATATCGGTGTGATGCGTCCGGATGGCAGTGGTGAGCGTTTGCTGACCCAGTCTTATCTGGTCGAAGGGCCAACCTGGGCACCGAATGGCCGGGTTCTGATGTTCTATCGTCAGAAGCGGAGCAAGTCGGACGGATCCGGCGGTCAGGTAGAACTCGTTTCGATTGATCTTACGGGCTATAATGAGCGTATTGTCACAACTCCGTTACAGGGCAGTGACCCTGCATGGTCCCCCTTGATTCCGTGACAACTCGATATATATTCCGCCGTCACAAAGGGTAATCCCAAGTTTTCTGCGCTTTATCATTGCCATGTTGCGGTGCGGAAGCTATTAAGAACTCGCCTTTGCCGCGCAATTAACAACCATCCGGCGCCTCGCCGGTACGGGAGACTACTATCATGTTACGTATTATCAGTGCTATTGCCGCTCTTACGCTGGTCGCCGCTTGCAGCAGCGACCCGGAAACAGGCGCTACAAACACCGGTGCCGGTGGCTCAACCACAACCTCGCCGGCTGCTCCGGTTCAGAGTTCAATCACTCCGGGTTCGCTCGAAGATTTCGTCGTCAACGTGGGTGACCGCGTTTACTTCGACACCGACAGCTCATCCCTGTCATCGACAGCACAGGACACGCTGGACAAGCAGGCTGCATGGCTGCGTGCATATCCGTCAGTCAACATCACCGTCGAAGGTCATGCTGACGAACGCGGTACCCGCGAATACAACCTTGCACTGGGTGATCGTCGCGCCAACGCTGCCAAGAACTACCTGGTTTCCCAGGGCGTTTCTGCAGGCCGCGTGAGCACGATTTCCTATGGTAAGGAACGCCCGGTTGCGCTGGGTTCGAACGAAGAAGCATGGGCACAGAATCGTCGCTCCGTTGCTGTTCCGTCGAACGTTCCGGCCAGCTAATCGCGTCCTAACGCGAGGCGCTTGAAAATCAGGCGCCTGTCCGGGCCAGTGGTTCGGACAGGCGCCTTTTTTTTGCCTATATGCAGCTTTAAACTTGTACTTCACCTGAGATGAAGAAATCGGAGCGATGACAATGCGTGGCTTTCTGGCAGTTATGATGACGGGCGGGGTTCTGCTGGCCGGGATGGCAGCGCCTGCATGGTCGCAAAGCGATCTGTCGACCCTGCTGGACCGTCTCACTCGGATGGAACAGGATCTGAATGCACTCCAGCGTCAGGTCTATCGTAATGGTGTGCCAGCATCCTCTGATAATGCTTCGCCATCCTCCTCTGTCGTTTCGGAGGCACTGCCAGCCACGGTTGCCGGCCGGCTTGAAGTCCGTCTGACCAAAATGGAAGAGGAAATGCGCAACCTGACCGGGCGGGTGGAAGAAGTGAACCATGCGATCTCGACTGTCAGTGACCGCCTCGACAAGCTGGTTGCCGATGTCGATTACCGTCTGTCGCTGCTGGAGAACGGAGGTAGTCCGGCCCAGTCAGGACAGGCCGGAAACCTGACAGCCCCGTCCGATAGCGGACAGCCCGGAACGGCGCCGGGTCCGGGAACCCTCGGCACGCTGACCCAGGAGCAACTGGATACTTCAAGTAATGCAGCTTCCATGCAGCCCTTCGCAGAGGCGGTAACGCTGCCTGACGGCCCGCCGGAAGCACAGTACGAGTTCGCCTTCGAACTGTTGAAACGCAAAGAGTTCGATAAAGCTGCGAATGCCTTCACCCAGTTTGTCGAAGCTCATCCAAAGCATAAGCTGGCCGGTAACGCTCAATACTGGCTGGGTGAAACCTTTTATGCCCGTGCCGATTTCGAGCGTGCGGCAATTGCTTTTGCCGAAGGGTTCAAAAGCTATAACTCGGGCCCCAAGGCACCGGACAACATGTTGAAGCTTGGTATGTCGCTGGCGGAGATCGGTCGTACGGATCAGGCCTGTACAGCCTTCAAGAAGCTTGCAGATGCCTATCCCTCGGCGTCAGCAACAATAAAGCAGCGCGCTGCGACGGAACGTCGCCGTATCAACTGCACCTGACCGGTCATGAACTGGCGGCCGGATCTTTCCGCCGCCTTTGATGCGGCAATGGCGGATTGTGGTCCGTTTGAACCACAGCCGGTCATTGCGATTGGCGTATCGGGAGGTGGTGACAGTCTTGCCCTGTTGCTGCTGGCTCAGGAATGGGCGACTCTCCGGGGGGGGACGGTCGTCGCCTTATCTGTCGATCACCGGCTCCGGGCCGGGGCCATTGATGAACTTCGTCATGTCGGAGCAGTCTGTGCAGGGCAGGGCATCGCACACCATGTCTTGGTCTGGCAGCATGAGGGCGTTGCATCAGCGGTACAGGCGAGAGCGCGACGTGCCCGCTACGATCTGATGAGCAACTGGTGCCGTGAGGCCGGAATATTACATCTCGCGGTTGCCCACACAGCGGAAGATCAGGCAGAGACACAGGCAATGCGGATTGAACGGGCACCGTCCGGGCCGGGTGTTGCCGGGATGGCGTTAGTCCGTCTGGAGCAGGGCGTGCGGCTGCTGCGACCGCTTCTCGGGCAGTCCGGTAAGGATTTGCGGGGCTATCTCAAGGCGCTGAATACCGATTGGGTAGAAGATCCCAGCAATCAGGACCGGCGGTTTGAGCGTGTCAGGAAGCGACAGGACATGCTTGACGTTGCTCCCGGTGTGGATGATGTCAGCAGCCGGATCAGCCGGGATCAGAAGATTGCAGAACTTGCATCAAAGCAGCTCAGCCTGTCACCGGCGGGCTTTGCTGTCCTGCGTCGTGAAGTGCTGTCGGATGATGAGTATCTGTCGGCCTCACTGATTGCCCATGTGCTTCGCACTGTTTCCGGCAGTGCCTATCTGCCTCCTGCGGAAAAAGTGACCGGCCTGCGGAATAGGCTGGCTGATCCGGAGACTGGCAGGATGACGCTGGGTGGTTGTCTGCTGATACCGGACAATGAAACAATTCTGATCACACGGGAGTATCAGAGATCAGAAAGCGTCTCGCTGAATGATGCGCTGAAGCATGATTGGGATGGCAGGTTCCGGTTGCAGGTCAGTGACGGGTTTTGCCACAGGAAAATGTCGGTTGGACCGGCCGGAAAGTCGGCTGTTTCCCTGCGTCCGATTGTCGAAGAAACAGGAATTCCGCTGTCTGTAGTCAGAGGATTGCCGGCATTGTATCGGGATGATGAATTCGCTGGTCTGGTGCCCTGTGGCGGGTTGTCTGACGGCCTGACCGGCATTTCAGCGCGGTTTGTACCAAGAAATCCACTGGTTCCATTAGCGAGATGGCTTGTTCCGCCGCGATTGCCGCCTATCTTAGAACTGGCCAACAGGTCTTAATCTGTTACCGTTCCTGCCGTTTTGCTGGCAAATTGACCGATGAAACAGTCATCAGACGGTCGACTTAGAAAGGATACACTTTGTTCGGAAGAAATCTGGCCCTCTGGGTGATCATCTGCCTGCTGCTGGTTGGGCTGTTTAATGTTTTCCAGGGATCGGGCACAAGGCCGGCTCAGAACGAAATTGCGTTCTCTCAGTTTCTCGATGCGGTTGATCAGGGAACCGTCCGGAAAGTGACCATTCAGGGTCATGATATTTCCGGCAGCTTTACCTCCGGACAAACCTTCCGGACTTATGCGCCTTATGATCCGACGATGATTACGCGCCTGACCGACAAGGGTGTGGAAATCAAGGCTGCACCGCCGGAAGAATCCTCCGCACTGTTCCAGATTCTGATTTCCTGGTTCCCGATGCTGTTGCTGATCGGTGTCTGGATTTTCTTCATGCGCCAGATGCAGGGCGGTGGCGGCAAGGCGATGGGCTTCGGCAAATCGAAGGCCAAGCTGCTGACGGAGAAATCAGGCCGGGTGACCTTTGAAGACGTCGCCGGTATCGAGGAAGCCAAACAGGAACTGGAAGAGATTGTCGAGTTTCTCCGAGATCCGCAGAAATATCAGCGGCTCGGCGGTAAAATTCCGAAAGGCTGTCTGCTTGTTGGCCCTCCGGGTACTGGTAAGACCCTGCTGGCCCGCGCCATTGCGGGTGAGGCGAATGTACCGTTCTTCACAATTTCCGGTTCTGACTTTGTGGAAATGTTTGTCGGTGTCGGCGCCAGCCGTGTCCGCGACATGTTTGAACAGGGCAAGAAAAACGCTCCCTGCATTATTTTTATCGATGAAATTGACGCTGTTGGCCGCCATCGCGGCGCCGGTCTTGGCGGCGGAAATGATGAGCGCGAGCAGACACTGAATCAGTTGCTTGTCGAGATGGATGGTTTTGAAAGCACCGAAGGCGTCATTCTGATCGCAGCAACGAACCGCCCCGACGTTCTTGACCCGGCGCTGCTGCGTCCGGGCCGCTTTGACCGTCAGGTGACGGTGCCGAACCCGGATATTCTGGGTCGTGAGCAGATCCTGAAAGTGCATATGCGCAAGGTGCCGCTGGCGCCCGACGTGGATGCGAAGATCATCGCACGCGGCACACCCGGCTTTTCCGGTGCTGATCTCGCCAATCTGGTGAATGAAGCGGCGCTGCTGGCGGCACGGAAGTCCAAGCGTGTTGTCACCATGCAGGAATTCGAGGAAGCCAAAGACAAGGTCATGATGGGTTCCGAACGTCGCTCGATGGTGATGTCGGAAGAAGAGAAAACCCTGACTGCCTATCACGAGGCCGGACATGCGATTGTCATGCTGAACGTGAAGGGCCATGAGCCGCTGCATAAAGTCACGATCATTCCGCGTGGACGTGCGCTCGGTGTAACCATGTTCCTGCCGGAACGTGACCGGCTCAGCCAGTCCCGTGTGCAACTGGACGCGCTGGTCACCAGCCTGTTTGGTGGTCGTGTTGCTGAGGAACTGATCTTTGGTGAAGAAAACATCACGACGGGTGCATCAGACGACATTCGCCGGGCAACCGATATCTGTCGTCGGATGGTGACCGAGTTCGGTTATTCGGAGAAGCTTGGCCCGCTCCGCTATGCGGTTAATCAGGAAGAGGTCTTCCTGGGGCATTCCGTCACACAGCAGCAGAACATGTCGGATGCTACAGCGCGTCTGATTGATGAAGAAATCCGCCGTCTCGTTGAAGAAGGTGAAACCCGTTGCCGGGGTATTCTGGAAGAGCATCTGGATGCGCTTCATGCACTGGCGAAGGGTCTGCTGGAATATGAAACCCTGTCGCGTGACGAAATTGACCGTCTGCTGCGGGGTGAGGATATCCATCGTCCGGATACTTCGGATGATGGTCCGGATGCGGATCGTGGCAAACGGGCCTCGGTTCCGACCAGCAAGAAACGTCCTTCCGGTGGTACCGGCGATCTGTCGCCGCAGCCGGGAAGCTGATCTTTGCGGTCTGAATGAACCCGCGACGATATCTTGATCCTGTTCTGAACGCCGGTCCCTCTGGGGCCGGCGTTCTGGCGTTAGGTGGCGGCGCATTGCAGTTCAGCCACTGCCGCTGCCTTACATTTGACGGAGACCGGCCGGTTGAAAGTCTGCTGCGGGTTGATGAACTCCTCGCGGAAGAGATTGAGGCACTGACAGTACCAAAGGCGTATGCCGGCTTGCCCTGTCCGCCGGATGCGCCCCTGCTGATGGGGGTGGTCAACGTTACGCCAGACAGTTTTTCCGATGGTGGAGACTATCTTGATCATGAGGCAGCCATCGCCCGGGGGCTGGCTCTGGTGCAGGAGGGGGCGTCGATTATCGATGTTGGCGGGGAATCAACCCGGCCCGGTGCTGCGCCAGTCTCACAGGATGAGGAAATACGCCGGATCGAACCGGTTGTCCGGGCTTTGTCCGCGCAGGGCATTCTGGTTTCTGTGGATACCCGTAATGCCCGTGTGATGACGGCGGCGATTGTGGCCGGGGCAACGGTCGTGAATGACGTTACGGCCCTGACCCATGATCCGAAGGCACTCTCTGTCGTGGCTGAAGCGGGGTGCAATGTCATGCTGATGCATATGCAGGGGCAGCCGCAGACCATGCAGCAGGAGCCTGATTACCGCTATGCGTCGGCAGATGTTTATGATTTTCTCCGCGAGCGCCGGGATGTTTGTCTGAAGGCCGGACTGAAGCCGGAAAATATCTCTGTCGATCCGGGTATCGGTTTTGGCAAGACGGATGCTCATAACCTTCTGATCCTCCGGCAGATGGCAATGTTTCAGGGGCTGGGATGCGCGGTGACACTCGGCGTGTCCCGCAAGAGTTTTATTGGCCGGGTCGCTGATGTCCCGACGGCAAAGGACCGCCTGCCGGGGTCACTTGCAGCAGCGGTGGCTGGTGCCGGACGGGGCGTCCAGATTCTGCGGGTTCATGATGTTGCCGAAACCCGGCAGGCACTGGCAGTCTGGCGGGCGATCAGCATTTCAGAAGCGTGACATTTTCGGCCTTCACTGCTATCCGGACAGACCAATCAAGACGGGATAACCGCATATGACGCGCAAGTTTTTTGGCACCGACGGCATTCGTGGCCGGGCCAACACACCACCCATGACCGCTGATATCGCCTTACGGGTCGGGCAGGCCGCAGCGAAACAGTTTCGGCGGGGTGACCATCGCCATCAGGTCGTGATTGCGAAGGATACCCGGCTGTCCGGTTATATGCTGGAACCGGCACTGGTCTCCGGTTTCGTCTCGATGGGCATGGATGTGATGCTGGTTGGCCCGATGCCAACGCCGGCTGTTGCGATGCTGGTCCGGTCCCTTCGCGCAGACCTTGGTGTGATGATCTCCGCCTCCCACAATCCGTATCAGGATAACGGCATCAAGCTGTTCGGCCCGGACGGCTACAAGCTGTCCGATGAGGTCGAGCTGGCCATAGAAGCCGAAATGACAGGCCCTATTGATGGGCTGTGTGATGCAGAAAAGCTGGGCCGTGCGCGGCGACTGGATGATGCGCCGGGGCGCTATATCGAATATGCCAAGAACACCTTCCCCCGGGGGCGGCGACTGGATGGCATGAAGATCGTCGTCGATTGCGCCAATGGTGCGGCCTACAAGACAGCGCCAGCGGTGTTATGGGAACTGGGGGCGGATGTTGTGCCCATCGGTGTTTCGCCTGATGGCACCAATATTAACCGGGGCTGCGGTTCTACCTATCCCTCGACCATGTGCGAGGCTGTGGTGGCCCATCATGCGGATATCGGGATCGCGCTGGATGGTGATGCCGACCGGCTGATCCTGGCGGACGAACAGGGGCAGGTTGTCGATGGCGATCAGCTGATGGGCCTTATTGCCCGTGGCTGGCACCGGGAGGGGCTGTTGAAGGGTGGCGGTGTTGTCACCACCGTGATGTCCAATCTGGGGCTGGAGCGAATGCTGGGCGGGCTTGGCCTGAACATGATCCGCACCCAGGTCGGTGACCGCTATGTCGTCAACGAGATGCGTGAGAGCGGATATAATGTCGGCGGTGAACAGTCGGGCCATATCGTGCTGAATGATCATTCAACCACAGGTGACGGGCTGATTGCCGCCTTGCAGGTTCTGGTCGAACTCCAGACGGCGGACCGGCCTGCCAGTGAAGTCTGCAACGTGTTCGATACGGTCCCGCAACTCTTGCAGAATGTCCGTATCTCCGGCGGAAACCCGCTGGCCAGTGCGGCGGTGAAACAGGCGATTGGTGAAGGTGAAAGCAGGCTGGGGTCTGGTGGCCGTCTGGTCATCCGTCCGTCTGGCACGGAACCGCTGATCCGGGTGATGGCAGAAGGCGATGACGCGGCGCTTGTGGCAGATGTCGTCGGCGGGATCGCCGATGTGATCGCGCAGACCGGCGACTAAAGCCGATAATCATCAAAATTGTCACCATCGCATTGTTTCAATTGCAGGCAATCATCTCACTATCATAGGGTCAATGTGACCTATGGAGATGACAATGCGTATTCCCGTTTATCAAGTCGACGCCTTTACATCTGAAATGTTTGGCGGCAACCCGGCGGCTGTCTGTCCGCTTGATGCCTGGTTGCCTGATGACGTGCTGCAGGCAATTGCCCTGGAAAACAATCTGTCGGAAACGGCATTCTATGTTCCGGAAGGCGACGGCTACCGGCTGCGCTGGTTCACCCCGGCGGTCGAGGTTGATCTGTGCGGCCATGCCACTCTGGCGACATCGCATGTTCTGTTCAGCAGGGGTTTTCATAAATCGGACGAGATCCGCTTTGAGACCCGCAGCGGTACACTTGTTGTGACAAGAAGTGACGGTCTGATCTGTATGGACTTCCCGGAAATTGAACTGGGTGACGGACAGGCTGATGCGGCAGATATCGAGGCTGTCATCGGTCAGCGACCGGAACAGGTTCTTACCGCCGGGTTTCGCCGGATGGCCGTACTGCCGTCTGAAGGGGATGTTCGCGGTCTGGAACCGGATCTGAGGCTTTTGAAAAAGCTGGGTTACGGGCTGGCAGTAACAGCCCCGGGGGATGATTGTGACTGTGCCTCACGCTATTTCACCCCGGCGCGGGGCATTGATGAGGATCCGGTGACAGGATCTGCCCATTGCGCAATTGTACCTTACTGGTGTGAGCGCCTTGGCAAGGAAGATATCCATGCGCGGCAGGTTTCAGCGCGTGGCGGAGAGCTGTTTTGCCGGCTGGAACAGGGCAGGGTCGTACTGGCCGGTAAAGCGGTCGACTTCCTTGAGGGTATCATCACGCTGTAGGCGGATGACTATCCTGTCTTCTCGCAGGTGATCTCCGGACTAAATCACCGAACGGCCACCGGACATCCGGTCATTCAGCATTTCATGCAGGATTGTCAGACCGCGCATCAGGCGATTCGGTTTATGTTCCCAGGCATAGCAGACCCGGACAGCGTGCGGGGTCTGACCGCGTCCGACGACAAAGTGGTCAGATCCGGTCACCAGAACGCCACGGTTCTCAGCCTCTGCAACGAACTCCTCCATACGCCAGGGCTCAGGCAGGGTCAGCCAGACATGATAGGCATAGTCATGGCCGCGCGGAGACCAGGGTTTGAGCACTTCCCGTACCAGTCGGCTGCGTTCCCGCGCCTGTTCCTGATGCCAGGCAGTGAGTTCCTGATGTCGTTCACCGGCCAGCCAGCGGCAGACAATTTCGGCATTCAGCGGTGATGTCATCCAGCAGGTCATGCGGATTGTCGCCGCCAGCCGGTTGATCATCTGTTGTGGTGCCTTGATGAAGCCGACACGAAGCCCCGGTGCCATGCATTTTGAGACGCTGGAAAGGTGATAGGCATGATCTGGTGCAAAGCTGGTGATCGCAGGCGGTCGTTCCACCGGCATCATGCCATATACTTCATCCTCGATGATGGCGACGTTATGAGCGACGGCAATGTCGGCAATGTCACGGCGGCGTTGCTCGCTCATGATGGCGTTGGTCGGGTTTTGCAGCGTCGGCTGCACATAGACGGCACGCACTTCTTCGGACTGGCACAGTGCCTCCAGTGCGTCAGGGCGCATGCCCTCGTCGTCCATGGCCACCGGTTTCAGCCGCAGACTCATGCTGTTGGCGAGATACTTGATACCGGGATAGGTCAGGCTTTCCGTCGCCAGCAAATCCCCGGGCCGCATGATCGTCCCCAGAACGACGGTCATGCCGTGATGGGTGCCGTTGGTCACAAGCACTTCTTCCGGTTGCGGGGACAGCTGGGCAAAGCGCAGCCAGTTTGCTCCCGCACGCCGGTGGTGCAACTGGCCGTGTTCCGGCTGATAGGACATCATCACGGAAAGGTCGTCTTCGGCGGCCAGTTCGGTCAGCATATCCCGCAGGGCCTCGCCCTTACCGGGCGGAGCGGGGCGGTTGATCTTGAAATCTATGAGGTCCGGGTTGTCGTTCTTGTTGTAGGCAAACAGGACATTACGCCGGGCGAAATCGTCATTCTGTTCCTGCCCGGAACGGATGAACGTACCGCGCCCGACTTCTCCTACGACCAGTCCGCGCTGCTCCGCCTCCCGATAAGCACGGGAGATGGTGCCGACGGTAACGCCAAGCTGCCAGGCGAGTTCACGGTGTGGCGGAAGTTTGTCACCGGGGGTTAAGGTTTGTCTGCCAATATCCTCGGCGATGGCGTTGGCAATGGCGATGTAACGGGGGCCGCTTCGCTCTGCGAGATCTGGTGTCCACATTGTAACGATATCAATGTATCAATTGACTGGGTATTGAGAGGGTTATATCACCTCAATTGTTCAGTCAACAATAAGGCAATGTGAGGTTCAAAATGTCTGCGCAACTTAGCCATCCGTCGTTGGAGCCTGTTAAGGGTCGCGGTGTGGTGATGACCGGTCGCCGCCTGTTCTCTGGTATCGGCACTGTGCTGCGCGCGGCTTATGGACGTAATCGCAGCCGCAGGATGTTGTCAGAACTGGATGACAGGATGCTTCGTGATATCGGCCTGACCCGTGACGAAGCGGTCGCCGAATTCCGAAAATCTTTCTGGGGTTGACGCCGCAGCGATGGCGGTCGGTACTCCCCCCTCGACTGTAGATACAGTCGCAGTCCCGGCCGCCGCGCTGTTTGCGGTGATGCTCTGGGGTGCCACGGCGGTTGCAACCAAGATTACGGCCGGGATCATGGACCCGGTCATGGTCGGGTTGTTGCGGACGATTGTCGCTGGGCTGTTTACAGCACCAGTTGTCTTGTTCATGCGTATGGCCCCACCGACAGGGGCTGGTGGCAAGCTGCTGGTTTTTCTCAGCGGTTTCGGCGGCTTCGTCGGGTTTCCGGTACTGTTCACAGTCGGTCAGTCGCAGACCACAGCGATCCACGGTGGGCTGATTCTGGCCTGCCTGCCGATTTATGTCGGTCTTTACATGTCCGTTCTGGATCGTCGGCTGCCAGGTCTGCGCTGGGGTATCGGTGCTACAATTGCAATTGTCGGCGAAGTCCTGCTGGTCACCAACCGGGCGGGCGGAGCAACAGACGGTGCGTCATTGCAGGGCGACCTTCTGATCTTTGCTGCGGCAGCATTCAGTGCGCTGGGATATGTCGCCGGTGCCCTGTTGTCGCAACGTGGTTATTCTTCCTGGTCAACGACAGCATGGGGGGTGACGATTTCCAGCCTGTTGCTGATACCGGCTCTGCCTTTTGCAACGATAGGGGTGGTCAGTGATCCGGCCATTGCCATTTCGGGCGTGCTGTTTCTGGCATTCGGGTCGACCATCATCGCCTATATTGCATGGTACTGGGCACTGGGCCGGGGCGGCATTGCCCGGACAGCATTGTTCCAGTTCTTTCAGCCGGTATTCGCAACAGGCTTTGCGATCTGGTTGCTGGCCGAGCAGGTGGGGCCGGTTACGCTGGTCTCTGCCGGGCTGATTCTGGCCGGGGTACTTGTGGCACGCCGGCGATGACAGGATCAGCTCTTCCCGATATCGGCCAGTTGCTGTTGCAGGCTCAGGCTGCCAATAGCGTTCATTGGCAGGTTCACGAAAATGCTGATCCGACGCTCCAGCATGCCATAAACCTCAGCAAAAACAGCGGCGCGCTCTGCATCGGTTCCTGTCGCAGCCGCCGGGTCAGGTACGCCCCAGTGGGCAGACATCGGCTGACCGGGCCAGATCGGGCAGGTTTCGGCGGCAGCAGAGTCGCAAACCGTAAAAACAAAATCCAGTTTCGGGGCATCTGCTTTCTCGAACTCCTCCCAGCTTTTCGAGCGCAGGCCGGAGGTGTCGTAGTTCAGCCGTTGCAGCAACTGGATGGTCAGCGGGTTGATTTCACCAGTCGGCTGGCTACCGGCGCTGTATGCCTTGAATTTTCCGATACCATGCCGGTTCAGGGCGGATTCTGCCATGACGCTACGGGCAGAGTTGCCGGTGCAAAGAAACAGGACATTATAAATCTGACTCGTCATTAAGGACATTCCTTCTCAAGTTTTCGCAGGGGATAACCCGGGAATTGTTTCATCTTGATGACATCTGACGTGACAAAAGGAGAGAGACCATGTGGACCCTGGAACAGATTGAAGAAACACTGCCGCTGGTGCATGCGGTGGTTCCGCCGACAGCCCAGCTTTCCTGGCCTTTACTGTCCCGTCGTGTCGGATGCGAAGTTTGGGTGAAGCATGAAAACCATACCCCGATCGGCGCCTTCAAGGTTCGGGGCGGGGTGACCTATATCGATTCACTGAAGCGCCGGGAACCAAAGGTGGCGGGTGTCATTACCGCAACCCGTGGCAATCATGGGCAAAGTGTCGCCAAGGCGGCGATTGCTGCCGGATTACGGGCGGTAATCCTGGTTCCGCACGGGAATAATCCGGAAAAGAATGAGGCAATGAAGGCCTTTGGTGGCGAACTGGTCGAACATGGCGTTGATTTTGACGAGGCGCGAGAGAAAGCCGCTGAAATGTCGGACCAGATGAACCTCCATATGATTCCGTCTTTTCATGAAGATTTGCTGCGCGGTGTCTCGACCTACGCCTACGAACTGTTTTCCAAGGTCAGGGATCTGGATGTGGTGTATGTGCCGATTGGCCTGGGTTCCGGGATTTGCAGTACGATCATGGTGCGAGACCTGATGGGGCTCCGCACCCGGATTGTTGGCGTCGTTGCAGAGAATGCCCCCGCTTATGCCCTGTCTTTTGATAAAGGCGAGGCCGTGTCGACCAATGATGCCAATACCATGGCGGATGGCATGGCCTGCCGAATTCCGGTTCCGGGTGCGGTTAAGATCATCAATCGTGGCGCAGACCGTATCGTCAGGGTTTCTGAAGACGAAATCGCCAATGCTATGCGCTGTTACTTTACGGATACGCATAACCTGTCGGAAGGTGCCGGCGCGGCACCGCTGGCGGCTCTGTTGCAGGAACGTCAGCAGATGGCTGGCAAGCGGGCTGGCGTCATTCTGTCCGGCGGTAATGTGGATGCGGCATTGTTTCAGTCGGTGATGGCCGGTTGATCAATGACCGCAATCAGACGGGCGCGTTTCAGCGATCTTGAGTTCATTACGGAGCTTGAAGCACGGGAGGATATGTCAGCCTATATCCTGCGGTGGAAGCGTTCACGCCATCACGTAAATCTGGCGGATGAGGATAAACGCTATCTGATTCTTGAAGATCAGCAGGCCAGACGCCGCGGATTTGCGGTGCTGTCGGGTATTACTGACGAACATGGGGTGGTGGAACTGACCCGTATTATCGTGGATCAGCCGGGGCAGGGGCTGGGACGACGATTCCTGAGGGCGATCAAGGAATTTGTCTTTGCCGAGCTGTCAGCCCACCGGCTGTGGGTGGATGTTTTCAGCGATAATGAACGGGCGCAACATGTCTACCGGTCAGAAGGGTTTGTCGAGGAAGGGCGGTTGCGTGATGCCGTGCGGGACGGGGCAACAAGACGATCACTTATTGTCATGTCGATGCTGGCCCATGAATATGGTTGTCGGGAAGCGAGCGGATTTTGAGGAGTGGAGTGCAGAATGACTGAAGAACTGTTCCGGGAAGATGCCTATCTGAAAACCTGTGAGGCGACGGTGACACACGTGACGGCAGGCGAAGTCACACTGGACCGGACAGTTTTCTATCCGGAAGGCGGCGGCCAGCCCGGAGATACCGGCATATTGCAGGGCACGGACGGAACCGAATATACCGTCATCGATACGGTCAAGGGTGGTACCAAAATTCATCATCTGCTCGACGAGGATGCTCCGTTTCCGAAGGTTGGTGACAAGGTCACGGCTATCCTGGACTGGGACCGGCGATATACACATATGCGCATGCATACGGCGCTGCATCTGCTCTGCTCTCAGGTTCCGTTTCCGGTGACAGGAGGTCAGGTTTCCACATCCAAAAGCCGGCTGGACTTTGATATGGAGCAGGGCATCGACAAAGAGGCTGTTACGGCGGAACTGAATCGCCTGATCGCCGAAGACCATGCCGTGGTTCCGCGCTGGATCACGGATGAAGAGCTGCTGTCGGACAGCAATCTGGTCCGCACCATGTCAGTCAAACCGCCAATGGGCAGTGGCCGGGTGCGTCTGATGGATATTCAGGGAGTGGACCTGCAGGCCTGTGGTGGCACCCATGTTGCGCGAACTGGGGAGATCGGACAGATCCGGGTCGGGAAGGTCGAGAACAAGGGTAAGCATAACCGTCGCGTCAATATTCTGTTCGCTGACTAACAGAGGAACAGGACAACGACATGCCCGGCACATCGGTTGTTATCCGGCCTGTGAAAGGCCAGGACGAACTGGAATTGTTCCGGCGCATGGCGCGGGAATATGTGACATGGCTGGATGTTGATCTTGATTTTCAGGGTCTGGAGGCGGAACTGGCCCGGCTGCCGGGCAAATATGCAGAACCCGGCGGATGTATTCTGCTGGCCTTTATCAATGATGAGCCTGCGGGATGTGTTGCCCTGACACCACTGGAAGGGAACAGGATATGCGAGATGAAACGGCTGTGGGTGCGTCCGGGCCATCGCGGCGCAAAACTGGGGCAGCGTCTTGCGGAAGCGATCATTCAGGCTGGCTCAGAGAGAGGTTACAGCCTGATGCGACTTGATACGCTGGTCCGGCTGGAAGCAGCGATCAGGATTTATCGGATGCTCGGATTTTACGAGACAGAGCCGTACTATCACAACCCGCTGGATGGGGTATTATTCATGGAATGCCAATTACCATGAGGCGGCTCAGTGCTGCTCGATCCTGTATTGCAGATGTGGTTTGTCTTCGGACTGATCGGTGTGACTCTGACGCTGTATGCGCTGGAGCGTCTGCCGCTTGAGATAACCAGCCTTGGCGCAATTTCTGCGCTGATGTTGTTCTTCCACTTTTCCCCTGTTGTGGGAGGTGGCGGCGGAAATCTGCTGTCGCCGGAACGATTCCTGCACGGATTTGCCAATCCGGCACTGATTGCGGTACTGGCCTTGCTGGTTATTGGCGAAGGGATGGTGCGCACCGGTGCGCTGGACCGTCTGGCACAGCTGGTGCTGGGGATCAGCCGCCCGCTGGTGGCAATCGCCTTGTCCTTTGTGCTGGTGATCCTGATCAGTGCCTTTCTGAACAACACACCGGTTGTGGTGATTTTCATCCCGATCATGCAGGCGCTGGCGGCGAAGATCGGCCGGTCGTCATCGGCGCTGATGATGCCGCTCAGTTTTGCGGCGATTATCGGCGGAATGATTACCCTGATCGGGTCCAGTACCAACCTTCTGGTCAACAGTGCCCTGATCGAACTGGGACAACCGGCCTTTGGTTTTTTTGATTTTACGTTGCCGGGACTGGCTATTGCCGGCGTCGGATTCGTTTTCCTGCTGTTTGTTATCCCCCGCCTGCTGCCCGACCGCGCCGGACTGGCAGGGCTGTTGCTGCCGGGAGGGGGGAAGCAGTTTGTGGCCCAGATTACCATTGGCCCCGATGCCTCGCTGATTGGAGAAACCGCCAAGGGCGGACTGTTTCAGGCACTGCCGGATATTACCGTTCAACTGGTCATGCGCGGCGAGCATGGGGAGTTGCCGCCGTTCGACAATTACACCATCAGTGAGGGGGATGTACTGGTGGTCGTCGCGACGCGGGCCGCGCTGACCAAAGTACTGGAAACCGATCCCAGTCTGCTGCATCCGGAATTGCGCGAGCGTGAAGATGATGAGGCCGACAGTGAAGGGCGCTGGCGGCAGGGAGAGCAGACGCTGGCAGAAGTCATGGTGTCACCATCCTCGCGTATGGTCGGGAGAAATCTGGAACAGATCGGCTTTCGTTATTCCTATCATTGCGTCGTGCTGGGAATCCGGCGGCGCGCCCGCATGATTCGCGCCCGCATGACCAATATCCGCCTGGAGCCGGGTGACGTGCTGCTGGTTCAGGGACAGCCGGAAGATGTCGCCGGGCTGAAGGCCAGCCGTGATGTGGTCCTCATGGAGTGGTCACAGGCAGAACTGCCGGCGACCCACCGGGTAAAGCGGGCACTGATTATCTTTGCAGCCGTCGTCGGTCTGGCAGCAACCGGTGTCGTGCCGATTGTCATCAGTTCTCTGGCGGGTGCTGCTGCGATGGTGGCGCTGGATGTGCTGAACCTGCGTCAGGCAGCCCGGGCCGTTGACGGCAAGATCGTGACGATGATTGCAGCCGCTCTGGCGCTGGGTGTTGCCATGCAGGAGACTGGTGGCGCAGCCTATATTTCAGCCCTTCTGGCTGTCGGTGCTACGGATGCCAGTCCGGCAATCGTGCTGTCTTTCTTCTTCCTGCTGGTCGCTCTGATGTCGAACATGTTGTCGGCCAAGGCGACGGCAGTGCTGTTTACGCCAATTGCAATCAGTCTTGCCAATCAGGTCGGCGCACCGGTCGAGGCTTTTGCCGTTGCGGTGATCTTTGCCTCGAATTGCGGCTTTGCGTCGCCTATCGGATATCAGACGAATCTGATGGTGATGGGGCCGGGGCATTATCTGTTCCGCGACTTTATCCGGGCGGGGCTGCCCCTGCTGATTGTAATCTGGCTGGCCTTCAGCCTGACAGCCCCATTGTTCTTTGATTTGTGACTGCCTCCCGGGTTTTGGCGGGGCGACTTCATCTGACACACAGAGTGAACAGGGGATTGTTCGAATTATGTTGAAATAATTTTATAATTCGATAATTATCAAAATATGAAAACTAACGATGTCATTACAGCGCTTGCGGCGCTGGCGCAGGAAACCCGGCTGGCCGTCTTCAGACGGCTGGTTGTTGCAGGTCAGTCCGGGATGCCGGCTGGCTTGCTGGCGGATGAACTGGAGGTTGCTCCGGCAACCTTGTCCTTTCACCTGAAAGAACTGGCCCATGCCGGGCTGGTCACGTCAGAACGACAGGGACGGTCTATCCTCTACCGGGCAGCGTTCGGGTGCATGGATGATGTCATTGGTTATTTGACACTCAATTGCTGCCGGGATGACCGGTTGCTGAAGGAGGATTCTGATGAAACGTCTGCATGTTGCCCTGTCGGTCACGGATCTTGATGAATCGATCCGGTTCTATTCGGACCTGTTTGGCGAGGAGCCGGTGGTCCGGAAAGCCGATTATGCGAAATGGATGCCCGAAAACCCCCGGGTGAATTTTGTCATCGAAGCGCGTGGCGAGAAGACGGGTTTCACGCACCTTGGTATTCAGGCCGAGGATGAGGGGGAACTGGCGGAACTGAACAGCCGTGTTCAGAAGGCTGGCGGTCCGCGCACGCAGATCGGTGAGGAAACCTGCTGCTACTTCAAGATGCAGAAATCCTGGACACTTGACCCGCAAGGCGTGCCCATTGAAATCTTTCATACTTTCGATATTGCCGAAGAGTATGGTGAGGGGACGTTGTCCTTGCTGGCTGCTGCGGCAGACAAGCCCAAGGCTGATAAGGCAAGTGCCTGCTGCGGCTAAAGCGTAATGCTGGCCCGCCCCGGAGTCAGTCTGACGAGGGGGCGAGTGCGGAGATACGGGTGACATGCCCCATCTTCCGCCCGGGCCGGGGTTCTGCCTTGCCGTAGAGATGCAGTTTTGCCGAACTGTTTTCCAGTACGGACGACCATGAGCGGATGTCGTCACCGATCAGGTTCTGCATGACGGCATTGGAATGCCGTTCTGTATTGCCGAGCGGCAGGCCACAGACCGCCCGCACGAATTGTTCAAACTGACTGGTCAGGCAGGCATCAATGGTCCAGTGACCTGAATTATGCGGCCGCGGCGCCATTTCGTTGACCAGAATCTTGCCGCTGCGTAGCACGAACATCTCAACGGCCAGCAAGCCGACCAGATCAAGTTTTTCAGCCAGAGTCTGGGCGATGTCGATTGCGGATTCAGCGACTTCCGGTTCGATATCTGCCGGTGCGATGGTGACGTCCAGAATACCGTTCTTATGGCGGTTCTCGACGGGTTCATAGCAACGCATTTCGCCAAGGGTTGTCCGCGCGACGATGACAGAGATTTCCTTTTCGAAATCAACCATGCCTTCCAGCACGCCCTGTCCGGCATCCTCGAAGATTTCCCAGGCATCGGCGGCGGTAATCTCGCCGTCAATGCGGACCTGCCCCTTGCCGTCATAACCCAGTTCGGCTGTCTTCAGGATGGAGGGACGGCCAATATCAACAAGGGCTGCCGCGATGTCGGCCTCGCTTTTTACTTCCCGCCAGGGGGCGGTACCGATGCCACAGTCATTGATGAACTGTTTTTCCCGGACCCGGTTGCGGGCCACATAAAGGCACTCCCACCGGGGATGCACGGGGGCCAGGTTGGCCAGTATCTGAACGCTTTCATAAGGAACGTTTTCGAACTCGAAGGTGATGACATCAACCGCATCGGCGAAACTTTTCAGGGCTTCTTCATCATCATAGGGAGCGACGGTAGCGGCGGCACAGACCTGTTCGGTCGGGCTGTCATTCTCGGGGCTGTAGACATGCACCCGATAGCCGAGACGTGCCGCGGCAAGTGCTGTCATCCGGCCAAGCTGACCACTGCCGATAACGCCAATTGTGGCACCCGGTTCGATTACCTTCCTATTCATGATTCGCTGTCACTTACTGGGGTTTCACCGACACTCTCCGTCTGCCGGCTACGCCATGTCTCCAGCCTTGCAGTCAGCTTCGGGTCGGTCAGGGACAGGATTGAAGCTGCCATCAGGCCGGCATTCTTGGCACCGGACTTGCCAATGGCAAGAGTGCCAACAGGTACCCCGCCGGGCATCTGTACAATCGACAGCAGGCTGTCCATGCCCGACAACGCCTTGCTTTCAACAGGCACGCCCAGAACTGGCAAAGACGTCATGGCAGCAGCCATGCCGGGCAGATGAGCTGCACCGCCGGCACCTGCGATGATGCATTTCAGTCCCCGGCCACGTGCCTCGCGGGCATAGCTCATCAGCCGCTCCGGTGTTCGGTGTGCCGATACGATGCGTTTTTCATAGGCGACACCCAACTCGTCCAGGATGTCACAGGCATGCTGCATTGTCGGCCAGTCAGACTGACTTCCCATGATTACGCCAACCAGAGGCTGTTGCTCTGCCATACAACTGTGTCCTTCCACGAAAGCGGCGGAGAATACAGGTGGCTTGCGGGAAATGACAAGACGCGCAACAGTCCGGGATCAACTTTGCCAGGGTGGGGAACAAGGCAATGGCAGATATGACATCATCAGACGGCCCTTTGCCGGTGCCGGGTATTGGCCAGGCAGCAGGCCATGGCGGTGGTCGGCAAGGTGCCTCGGAAGGGACGGACAGTTACGGGCGTAATGTGGTTGCGGAAGAGCGACGGCAACGGTCCATGGCTGATTTTCGCGACTTTATTTCGATGCTGGATGTGCCGGCAGAGGAACTGACACCGGCTGTCCGTGATGCTTTCCAGAAAATTTTTGCCGAACTGATGCAGCGGGAAGAAAAAGTTGATGAGCTTACCGGGCGGGTGAACTGGCTGAATACCCTGACCGACGCCCATCCTTTTCTGCCGGTGATGAATCGACGGTCCTTTATTGGCAAGCTTAGCCGTGTTCTGGATGTGGTCAGACAGTCCGGCGGTTCCAACAGTCTGCTCTATATCGATGTGACAGGTGTCGAACAGGTTCGCCGTGAGTTCGGCCATGTGGCGGAAGAAGGGGTGTTGAAGCAGGTTTCAGAAATTCTGATGGAACCTCTTACCCCCGCGGACATTATCGGAAACCTGGGTGGATATGCCTTCGGGCTGGTTATTTTTGGTTCGGGGCAGACAGGAGCAGATGCCTATCTCTCACGTGTGAAAGAGATGATGGCTGCAACTCAGTTTCAGTTTGAAGGCCATAATCTGTCACTGAACATCAATGTCGGGACGACCATTATCACCGCATCTGATAGCCCTGAATCAGTGCTGGATGCGGCGGACAAGAACCGAAGGTCAGGCGATAATGTCAGGGAGTAACTGTTTTTCGATCCAGGAAATCTGATCTTTCAGATGCAGTTTTCGTTTTTTGAGACGCTGCATCTGTAACCGGTCAGCCGGTCCGTCGCGCTCAATCCTGCGGATTACGTCATCAAGGTCTCGATGTTCTGACTGCAATTCTGCCAGCCGTACGGCGAGCGTTTCCTCATCATTGGCTGGTTTTTCTGACACGCGGATCGCACCCTTTGTTTTCTTAAGCCCAATGATACCATATCTGCGTTTGAAAACAGCAGTTTCAGTCGCTTGATTTCAGGTAAATGCCACGGTGAGGCAAGGTGATGGATAACCCATTCTGGGATTTTTCGCTAAGGGTTTATGGGCAGGCAGAAGTTCCTGCTGCCTGTCTGCGAATTCAGGCCGCATTTGGCGCAGATGTGAATATTCTGTTGTATCTGTGCTGGCTTGCTGCCCGTGGCATCGCGGTTTCGGACACAGATATCGAAGCTGTCGTTACAGCATCCGGCCGCTGGCACCGCGAGGTTGTTATACCGTTGCGTCAGATTCGCACTAAACTGAAATCAGACAGTCTGGGGGCAGAGGCAACAGAGGCAGAGTCGTTCCGGTCATCGGTAAAGCGGCTTGAACTGACCGCCGAGCAGCATGAACAGGATCTGCTCTATGGCCTCGAATTCAGCTACAGACCTGTGTCTCTGGCGGCGGCAGACCGATCAGTTGCCATGCGCCGGGCGCTTGAAGCCTATCTGGCAACATTGTCTGGCGGGCCGCCTGATGATCAGTCGCTTGGGACACTGGTCGATGCGGCGCTTTACTGAGCTTTCTTCGTCGCCCGGGGCGTCTTGCCGGATCCCCCGGTTTCTCCCCAGCGCCTGAGATTGCCGGCATCAAGGTCGAACAGGTCCAGAACGCGGCCAACGGAATGGTTGACCAGATCATCAATGCTGTCCGGACGGGCGTAAAAGGCGGGGACCGGTGGTGCAATGATTGCCCCCATGTCGGACAGGGACAGCATATTCCGCAGATGACCGCTATGCAGCGGGGTTTCCCGCACCATGAGAACCAGCCGGCGGCGTTCCTTCAGGGTGACATCCGCAGCCCGTGTCAGCAGGTTGGCGGTTACCCCGGTGGCGATTTCCGACATCGAGCGAATCGAGCAGGGGGCAACGATCATCCCGAGCGTCCGGAATGAGCCGGAGGAGGGCGCCGCACCGATATCCTCCATCGGATAGTTATAATCTGCGAGCGCGCGAACAGCGGCGACTTTCATGTCCATTTCATATGCCAGCGTAATTTCTGCTGACTTGCTCATCACCAGATGGCTCTCAATCCCGAGCTTTCGGAGCATTTCCAGCATCCGCACCCCATAGATGACGCCGGACGCGCCACTGATTCCGACGATCATTCTGTTTTTTGCTGACACTTTTTTGAACCTTTTCTGACAGGAAGGGGTAGCGGGGCCATGCTAACCTTCCTAGTATATTGTTGTTAGGTTTTTGATTCACAATCACAGAAGGAGGCGCTTATGGCCGAAGCTGGACGTATTCAATCACTGGAGCGAAAACATGTGGAACTGGAACATGCGATTGAGGTTGAAGAACACCGCCCCCTTCCGGATCAGTCCGCAATAGCGGCACTGAAAAAACAGAAGCTGCATCTGAAGGATGAACTGAAGCAACTGAAACACTGACGATATCAACCGGCACGCTGCCGGTTTTTTTGTCTCCGGAGCGGCCGGCGCTATGCAGCGTCGGCCGTTTTCCTGAGGACATACTTCTGTACCTTGCCGGTAGAGGTTTTCGGCAGCGGGCCAAATATCACCGTTTTCGGTGCCTTGTAATGGGCCATGTTCTCGCGGCAATAGGCGATGATTTCTTCTGCTGTGACATTGCCTGCTGATTTTTTCAGTTCGATGAAGGCACAGGGGGTCTCGCCCCACTTATCATCCTGTTTGGCGACAACAGCGGCTTCCAGTACTGCGGGATGCCGGTAGAGCACGCTTTCCACCTCGATGGAGGAAATATTCTCGCCACCGGAAATGATGATGTCCTTCGACCGGTCCTTGAGTTCGATATACCCATCCGGATGCATGACGCCGAGATCTCCGGAATGGAACCAGCCGCCGGAGAGGGATGCCTGCGTCGTCTTCGGGTTCTTCAGATAGCCCTTCATGACGACGTTTCCCCTGAACATCACCTCACCCATCGTTTCCCCGTCTTTCGGGACTTCGGTCATGCTGTCGGGGTCCATGACGGTAAGCCCCTGAAGCATGTGATACCGGACTCCCTGACGGGCCTTCTTCGCAGCTTTTTCCCGGCTCGGGAGATTGTCCCATTC
Organism: Alphaproteobacteria bacterium HT1-32; assembly: GCA_009649675.1. Taxonomy (NCBI): domain Bacteria; kingdom Pseudomonadati; phylum Pseudomonadota; class Alphaproteobacteria; species Alphaproteobacteria bacterium HT1-32. Next base: position 516,380 of record WJPL01000002.1, read on the forward strand.
GTCGTGCCAGGAGCAGATGACAGCAGGGCCATAAGTCTCCGTCAGGCCATAGACATGGGTCATTCTGAAACCGCGTTCCTCCATGGCTTCAAGGACGGATGCAGGCGGCGGTGCGGCGGCTGTCATGACCTGAACCTGATGATCAAAGTCGCGCACTTCCTCATCGCCGGCATTGACGATGAAATTGAGAACAATCGGGGCCCCGCAGAAGTGAGTTACACCCTGATCGGCAATGGCGTTGTAGATATTGGCAGCGGTCACCCGGCGCAGGCAGACCGATGTTCCGGCAACGGCGGCCAGGCTCCAGGGAAAGCACCAGCCGTTGCAGTGAAACATTGGCAGGGTCCAGAGATAGACCGGGTGGTGCGCCAGATTCCAGCCGACAATATTGCTGGTAGCATTCAGATAGGCCCCACGGTGATGATAGACGACCCCTTTCGGGTCACCGGTTGTGCCGGATGTGTAATTCAGCGAAATCGCGTCCCATTCGTCACCGGGCAGTGACCAGGTGAATTCCGGGTCCCCGCTGCTGATGAAGGCTTCGTAATCCATCTCGCCGACCAGGTCCCCGCCATCATACAGGGGGTCATCAATATCGATAACGAGAGGGGCAGCCTTGCAAAGTGTCAGTGCCTCACGAATCGTGGCTGAAAATTCCCGGTCGGTCAGCAGTATCTTTGCCTCTCCGTGGTCCAGAATGAAGGCGATGGTCGGTGCATCCAGCCGTACATTGAGAGCGTTCAGAACAGCACCGGTCATCGGGACACCGTAATGGGCCTCAAAGAGTTCGGGGGTGTTTGCAGCCATCACAGCGACGGTGTCGCCACGCTTGATGCCCCGGCCTGCCAGTGCGCTGGCAAGCTGGCGGCAGCGTCTGTAGGTTTCTGACCAGCTGCGTCTGATATCGCCGTGAATGATGGCGATATGATCAGGGTAAACACTTGCTGTGCGTTCTATAAAACTCAACGGACTGAGCGGCGTATAGTTTGCTTCGGTCTTGTCGAGACCAATAGCATAGGGCGATGCGGTGTTCATTTCGATGCTCCCGTTTGAGTTTTCAGGCGACGGATTGCAAGCTGTCGGCACAAGGCTGTCAAGCCACGGACTATTACATAGAAGGATCGAGAACATGCGTCACGAAGGAACAAGCGTACTGGTCACAGGGGCCGGGCAGGGAATTGGTCAGGCTGTTGCTGCCCGGTTCGCGTCGGAAGGTGCGAAGGTCGTGGTTTTCGATGTTGACGGTGACAAGGCTGCGGCAACGGTAAAGGCAATCAGCGGCAGTGAAGGCAATGCAGTTGCGGTCACCGGCGATGTTGGTAATGCGGATGATGTTGCGAAGGCCGTAAAGGCTGCCGTGGACAACTTCGGGCGCCTTGATACCTGTGTCTGCAACGCGGGTATCGTCCATACCGCAGACTTTCTCGATATCGAAGAGGCTGATTTCGACAAGGTTATCCGGGTCAATCTGAAAGGCGCGTTTCTGGCTGGTCAGGCGTCGGCAAGACAGATGGTGAAACAGGGCGAGGGAGGTTCCATCATCTTGATGTCTTCCATCAACGCCGTGGTCGCCATTCCGACTCAGGTACCCTATTGCGTCAGTAAGGGTGGTCTCAATCAGCTGACAAAGGTGATGTCGCTGTCACTGGTCGGTCATGGTATCCGGGTGAACGCGATCGGCCCGGGAAGCATCGGTACGGATATGCTGAAATCAGTACTGGCGAAAGACCCGAACGCCAATCGTACGGTGATGTCGCGGACACCGGCAGGCAGGCTGGGTGAGCCTTCCGAAATCGCGTCGGTTGCATCTTTCCTCGCCAGTGGAGAGGCGTCCTATATTACCGGCCAGACAATCTATGCTGATGGTGGCCGCCTGCCGCTGAACTATCTGGCTCCGGTTGCTGAGGACTGAGCCTGGCGGACTGTCTGTTTCGGCCCGCTGTTCTGATCTGATGTCAGGACAGCGGGTTCTTTCGGAGCGGTGAAGCGCGGCTTATTCCGCTGATGGCTGGTCACCGAATTTCTGGATATGGCCAGGCTTGCGCATTTCGCTGCCACGCTTGTCGAGGTCTTCCTGACTGTAGCTGTTCTGCAGAACAAAGCGCCGGGAGACGAGGTGTGATGCTTTTGAGCGACTGATGAACTTCCGGTTCGCCATCTGCAGGGCCTGCATGAGAGCAATGCCGAGCCCCCCGCCATCACCGCGAACCTTTTCACGCAGCACCGCTTTCAGTGCGTCCAGATGTTCTTTTACCAGTTTGAGGCTGTCGTCGCTGCGATCCAGCATCTGATGCGTCAGATCGAACAGCGATTCGGCAATGGATGAAATCAGCGGATAACCGAAGACCCCGCCCTGGCCCCTGAGTTCATGCGCAATCATGCTGATCTTGACGAGGGGAGGCTTGCGCTTGTCTTCCGGCAGGTCTGCTGCAGCTTTGTAATAGACCTGCAATTGCTGAAGATACTCAGCCGTCCAGTCCATGAAATCTTCAGAAAACCGGTCGAGATCCTGCTCCATGTCTTCCAGTTTGTCCCAGTCAAACAGGACATCCGGGGAGATATCCCCGCCAGAGACGAGTTTGGAAATCAGGGTCCGGGGTTGTGGATAGAACCGGATACCAAAGTCTTTGGATGACTTGATGACGTCGCCGTTTTTCTTGTGAACACGGCGTTCTCCCATATCGGGCGCTTCCCGTTTACGGCGCCGGTTTGGTCCGAAATAGATGGATGTTCGGCAGAATTCCCGTCCGTCGCGGACAACCGCTTCCAGATGCCGGGCTACCTCACGCACCGTGAAAGGCTTCGAGAGGAATTCGTTCACCCCGAGATCGCGCGCCATTTCGACGCGGGCATCATCAGAATAGGCACTGATCATGACGAAGGGCATGAAACGATCCGGGCTCTCCTTATGACGGCGAATCCAGCGGAGCAGCATGGGGCCATCAACAGGGTCCATAACCCAGTCACTGAGCACGAGATCAATATTTGAGAATCCGGCTTTCACCGGATTATCACGCATCAGCTTGATCAGTTGTATGGCTTCCGCACCATTACTGGCGCGGATGACTTTGCCAAAACCAAGCTGCGTGAGAATCGATGTCAGCAGATTTCTTATCTGCCAGGTATCTTCAACCAGAAGGACGGTGAGATTCTGAAGAGGGTGCATGGTACATCACTGTTATCCAAACCAATTCCCCGCCAATCAGAAGCTAGTCGTTTTCTGATGTTCCGTCCAGTCCCGTTTCGGCTGAGTCTTCAGTATTCTGCACAACCGGAGTCCCGGCGCGTGCCGCCCGGCCACGAGCGACGACAACAGCCTTTTCAAGATCAGCCGACATGCACAGACCTAGCCCGACCGGATCGCGCGGCGTCAACTGCTGGGAGTTCCAGTGTGATTTCTCGCGAATCGCATTGATGGTATTCTTGGTCGTGCCGATAAGCCGTGAAATCTGCGCGTCGGTCAGCTCCGGATGATATTTGAGCAGCCACAGAATGGCGTCCGGACGATCCTGCCGTTTTGAAACCGGCGTATAGCGGGCACCCTTGGGGCGTGAACGCGGGCGCGGATTTTCGCTCCGGGCCATTTTCAGAGAAGCATTCTCATCGCCTTCACAGCGTTTGATTTCTTCTGCGGTCAGCTGCCCGTTTGTGACCGGGTCCATCCCGTTCATGCCGATGGCGACTTCGTTATCTGCAATGGCCTGTATTTCAAGTTCATGCATGCCACAGAAGGCAGCGATCTGCTCGAAGGTCAGGGTCGTGTTTTCAACCAGCCAGACGGCGGTTGCTTTGGGCATAAGTGGTTGGGCCATTGTCGACTCCATCATTCGTCCGCAGCGCAGGCGGCTCGTCAGTGTCTCTCTTCGATATCCGGATCTGCCGGGGTCGCGCAAACCTCCAGCCCGCCGCTTATAGCGGGCGGGCTTTGCATGGTCAAACCGGCTTTCTGCTATTGGATTGTCAGCATGATCTTGCCGATGTGGCTGGAGCTTTCCATAAGGGCATGCGCCTTGGCTGCGTCCTGTAGCGGAAAGGTTGCGTGGATCAGGGGGCGGATGTCTCCCTGATCGAGCAGTGGCCATGCCGTTTCCCGCAAGCCATTGGCAATCCGTGCCTTGACGTCGTTCGACTGGGGCCGAAGCGTTGACCCGGTAATGGTCTGCCGTTTGACCATCATCTGCGCCAGATGAATGGAGGCTTTCGGCCCGCCGAGAGTAGCGATCTGTACGAGACGTCCTTCCACTGCCAGAAGTTTCATATTGGGCAGGAAGTAATCACCGCCAACCATGTCGAGGATGACATCCACACCTGACTTTCCGGCATGTTCCCGGATCTTTTCCTCAAAGCTTTCTGTCCGGTAATTAACTGCCAGATCAGCGCCGATCTCGACACAGGCGGCACATTTCTCATCGCTGCCGGCCGTGGTATAAACGGTTGCCCCCAGCGCCTTGGCGAGCTGGATAGCGGTCGTTCCGATACCGCTTGATCCGCCATGGACGAGAAACTTTTCTCCGGGCTTCAGGCTGCCGCGTTCAAAGACATTGTGCCAGACCGTGAAATAGTTTTCCGGCAGGGCGGCGGCCTGAAGGGCGTCATAGCCTTTCGGCCAGGGCAGGCATTGTGCGGCGGAAGTGACGCAGTACTCGGCATAGGCGCCGCCGGGTGTCAGGGCACAGACCTGATCGCCAACGGCAAGACCGGAGACTCCCTCGCCGAGTGAGGCAATGGTTCCGGATACTTCGAGGCCGGGCAGGTCAGATGCACCGGGTGGCGGCGGGTAAACCCCGGCACGCTGCGCCACATCAGGGCGATTGACGCCGGCCACTTCAACCCGGATCAGCACGTCACCGGCGCCGGGTGCCGGGACATCGCGTGTCGCGGGCTTCAGAACATCCGGTTTTCCGGGTTCGGTAATTTCGATGCAGGTCATGGTCTGCGGAATTGTCATTCTTGCCTCCGTGGTTATGTGTGGAGTTAATATGTCCGCATGGTCATTGCAAATGTTGGGAGCGATTGAGATGGACTGGGATGAACCGATTAAAAAGAAACCGATCCTTCAGCAACCGGATCTGGATGTGTTGTCGATTGAGGCGCTGAACGACTACATAGAAGAACTGAGGTCTGAAATAGGTCGGGCTGAAGAAAAGATTGCAGCAAAGCACTCAGCCCGGTCCGGAGCCGAGGCATTTTTTAAATCATGATCTGATTTTGGATGTGAAATATCTTGACCATGGAAGCGATCAGCAGGTCAGAGATGTATCGATTCGCCATGAATCAGATAAATCAGCCGAAGATGACTATCATCTGTCACCATAAGATATAATTTTATACCTTTTTATTTCAGCATCTTAAGTACAGCCTGTGTCTGGACAATTGTTTTTGGCGTTTGAATCGCTGATAATATTCATGTCGGAATTACTACGAATTGTTCCGGCATGAAGCCCGGATCCCCTCAATCTTCTTTCATTCCGGGCAGTTCTGAGTGTGCAAAAAACGCCTCCCTGTTGAAACTGAGCCGCCTGATCTGGCGGCTCTTTTTTCGGCCTCGGGCAGCCCGGGTCAATATCGGTAGAATTTTTTCCCTCTTGACCCGCAAGGCTGGTTCGAACACAGTATTGCCGCATAAGCGAGTTTGACCGGTTGAGGCGTCAAAAACGTTTGGGTTGGAAGGGGCCGTCGGGGGGACGGCCCTTTCTTTTTGCCAGACCGGAAAGACGGTCAGAACCAGGAGGGCGTACTGAATGGCGGATTCCAGATTCCTTCAGTTCGATTCACTTAGTCTGCATGCCGGTCAACAACCGGACCCGGTCACGGGTGCCCGTGCCACGCCGATTTATCAGACGACATCCTACGTCTTCAAAGATACCGACCATGCGGCCGCCCTGTTCAATATGGAACGGGCGGGTCACATCTACAGCCGGATATCGAATCCGACGACGGCAGTGCTGGAAGAGCGGATGGCGGCGCTGGAAGGTGGTGTTGGCGCGGTCTGCACAGCCAGCGGTCAGGCGGCGCTGCATCTGGCGATTGTGACGCTGATGGGGGCCGGAGGACATATCGTTGCATCGTCGAAGATTTACGGCGGCAGCAACAACATGTTTGTCCATACCCTGCCAAGGTTCGGGATTGAGACCACCTTGGTTGACCCGCGTGATGTCGATGCCTTTCGTGCTGCAATCCGACCGGAGACCCGGCTGGTTTTCACTGAGGCGATCGGCAATCCCGGAATGGAAGTCGCGAATCTGCCGCTGATTGCTGAACTGGCGCATGAGGCCGGTCTGCCGCTGATGGTCGATTCGACATTCACAACGCCTTACCTGATTCAGCCGGCAGTGCTGGGTGTCGATATCATCATGCATTCGATGACCAAGTTTCTGGGGGGGCATGGAACCTCTATCGGCGGGGTCATTGTCGACTCCGGTCAGTTCGACTGGGAAGCATCAGGGAAATTCCCGACCCTGACCGAACCCTATGACGGTTATCATGGCCTCGACTTTGCCGAGGAGTTTGGTCCCGCCGCCATGATCATGCGGGCCCGCGCCGAGGGATTGCGGGATTTCGGCGCCTGCATCAGCCCCACCAATGCTTTCTATATTCTTCAGGGCGTCGAGACGCTGCCGCTGCGCATGGCGCGGCATACGGCAAATGCTCAGGCTATTGCGCAACATCTGGAGGCGCATGATGCAGTGGACTGGGTCAGCTATCCCGGTCTGCCGAGTCACCCCGACTATGACCTTGCCCAGCGTCTGCTGCCGAAGGGGGCGGGTGCGATTTTCAGTTTCGGGATCAGGGGAGGGCGTGAGGCCGGACGGAAGTTCATCGAACGGCTGGAGCTGTTCTCGCATCTCGCCAATATCGGTGATGCCAAGTCGCTGGTTATCCATCCCGCCAGTACCACCCATCAGCAGATGAGCGCGGAGGCCCTGAAATCAGCAGGTATTGGTGAGGAACTGATTCGCCTGTCCGTCGGGCTGGAAGATCTGGCTGACCTGACGGGTGATCTCGATCAGGCGCTCAAAGCGTCACAGCGGGGCTGATCATGCAGATAACTGTCAAAGGCAGGGATATCTTTGCGGCAACCGGCGGTACCCGTTTTGACACGAAGCTTCCGACGGTCATCTTCATTCACGGTGCTTCACTGGATCACAGTTGCTGGCCGCTGCAAAGTCGCTGGTTTGCCTGGCATGGCTATGGCGTGCTCGCGATTGACCTGCCCGGGCATGGTCGATCGGCCGGACCCGCCCTTGAATCTGTTGACGAGATGGCGGATTGCGTTGTGGACCTGCTGGAGGCTGTCGGGGCTGTAAGACCTGTGCTTGTCGGTCATTCAATGGGGGCCGCAGTTGCGCTGGAAGTTGCGGCACGACTGGGAGGCGGCGCCGGGAAACTGGCTTTGCTGGGTGTGTCCGAAGCCATTCCGGTTCATCCGGCCCTGCTGGCCGATGCCCTGGAGCGGCCAGAGCAGGCCTGTCTGTCGATGACGGCCTGGGGGCATGGACCCGCCGGTCATGTCGGTGGTAACCGGGCGCCCGGTATGTGGATGATAGGCGGAGCTGTGCGGCTGTTTGGGGCCGCCGCGGCGGGTGTTCTCCATACAGATCTGAAAGCCTGTGATGACTGGAAGACAGGACCGCAGGCAGCCGCGAAGGTTACTTGCCCGACCCTGTTCCTGCTGGGGGGGCGCGACCGGATGACGCCGGCCCGGTCTGCCCGGAAGCTGGCGGCCATGATTTCAGGCAGCCGCGTTCAGATAATTGATAAATCCGGGCATATGCTGATGAGTGAAGCACCGGACGAGACACTCGATGCTCTGGTGGCTTTCGTGACAGGAGACTGAGTTTGGCTGAGAAGGTTATCGAGACCCGTAACGCCTATCGGCATTTTCGCCCGATCACCACACGCTGGGCGGATAATGATATCTACGGTCACGTCAATAATGTGATCTATTATGCTTGGTTCGACAGTGCCGTGAATGGCTACATGATCGAGCAGGGCGGGCTGGATATCCATCAGGGAACGACTATCGGTTTTGTGGTCGAAAGTTCCTGTACCTATAATTCGCCGGTTACCTATCCCGATGTGATCGAGGCAGGCCTGCGGGTGGGCCGGATCGGCAGGTCATCGGTCCGCCATGAAATCGGGATATTCCGGGAAGGCCAGAACGAAGCCGCGGCATCGGGCTATTTCATCCATGTGTTCGTCGACCGGACGACAAACCGTCCCGTGGAAATTCCGGCAAGCATCCGGTCGGCACTGGAAGCAATACAGGCCTGACCGGCAGGTGGGTGATGCGGGGCGGGCCGCCTCAGTCCATTCCGAGGGCGGCTTTGTACAGTTCAAGCAGATGTTCCTGCTCCTGACGGTCTTCCTTGTCGAGCTTACGCAGGCGCAGAACCTGGCGCATGATTTTCACATCAAATCCGGTTCCCTTGGCTTCTGCGAAGACATCCTTGATGTCATCCATCAGAGCCTTCTTTTCCTCTTCCAGCCGCTCAACCCGCTCCATAAAGGACTGAAGCCGTTCCGATGCGATGCCGCCAACGTCTGTCATTTCTGTATCTCCGTTAAAGTGGCCGGACGATAGCCGTGCCGGCGCTCGGTCTCAAGCTGTGGATTACATGAAAAAGCTTTTTAGGGACGTGATTTCAATGATGCCTGCCTGTATAGAGACCTCGTATTGAAGATGAGGCCGAAAAAATGATTCTGGTGACCGGCGCGGCTGGCTTCATAGGCTACCATGTTTCCAATGCCTTGCTGGCGCAGGGCAGGGCGGTAGTCGGTATTGATAATCTGAACGATTATTATGACCCGGCATTGAAACAGGCCCGCCTCGACAGGCTTGAGGCACAGCCCGGATTTCAGTTTTTGCGGGCCGATATCGCCGACCGTGAAGCGATGCTGTCACTGGCGAAGACCTTTCCCGATGTCACGGGCATTATTCATCTGGCAGCGCAGGCTGGCGTCCGTCATTCCCTGATCGACCCTTATTCCTATGTCCGCAGCAATGTGGAAGGGCAACTGATCATGCTGGAACTGGCGCGCAGAATGGATGGCCTGAAGCACATGGTCTATGCCAGTTCCTCGTCGGTTTACGGAGCGAATGAAAAGCAGCCGTTTTCGATTGAGGATCCGGTGGATACGCCATTGTCGCTTTATGCCGCGACCAAGCGGTCGGGCGAACTGATGGCCTACACCTATGCGCACCTCTATGGCATTCCACTGACCGGACTGCGTTTCTTTACCGTCTATGGTCCCTGGGGACGGCCTGATATGGCCGCCTATATCTTTGCCTCGAAGATCATGGCTGGCGAGCCGATCACTGTGTTCAATAATGGTGACATGCGCCGGGATTTCACTTTCATCGATGATATTGTCGACGGGGTGATCCGCTGTCTTGAAACGCCGCCCGTGGAGACGCCGCCGCAACGTGTCTACAACATTGGCAATAACCGCAGCGAAGACCTGATGCGGTTCATCAGCCTGATCGAAGACTCACTGGGTATGAAGGCTGACATGCGGTTCGACGTAATGCAGCCCGGTGATGTGCAGGAAACCTACGCCGATATTGATGCCATCCGCGAAGATCTGGGTTTCAACCCGTCGACACCTATTGATGTCGGTATTCCGGCCTTTATCGAATGGTTCCGCAGCTACAATCAGCGCTAGGCTCAGTTGCCGTTTTCGTCGCGCCGTTCGATGCCCATATCGATTTCGCGGCGCCGACGGTCCGGGCCGAAATAGGCTTTGTTTTCAACAAATTCCTGAGGTTTTCGCGCCAGCCGGTCAAGGCGCTTGTGCAGCGCATCTGCTGAAACCGGTTTGGCGATGAAGTCGTTTACGCCGGCATCGCGGGCGGCGAGAACACTTCGTTTGTCTGACAGGCCGGTGACGACCGTGATGGCGACTTTCGGGGTCTTGCAGCGTTTGGGGTCACGGATGGCCTTCACCATGCCGAGACCCGCTTTCGGGTCTGCGCCCAGTTCCATGAGAATAAGATCGGTTGGTTTTTGCGCCAGCATGCTCAGCGTTTCTTCGCCGGACTTTGCTTCCCGAATATCCATGACACCGGTCGTGATGAGCATGTCACGCAAAAGGGTGCGTGATTCACGGTGCTCATCCACCAGTAATATCGAAAGGCTGTCGAGGCTGCGTATCATCCTGACATCATAGGGCTGATAGATTTACGTTTTCTTACTTTTCCGGATCAGGCCGAACTGAGGGGAGGGGCGGCTGCTCCAAAGTCAATCCGTCTGACCTTGCACTTGTCAGGGCCTTCCACGACGACCATACCGGCCGGCGCAATGGGAAACCAGCGGTCTGCAATGCCATCCAGCGGTTCAGAAGCTACCAGGGCCGAGCCGTCAGAACAGTTGAGGTAAAGGCTAGGTGCAGACTCATCACTTGAATAACGGACGGCAAAGACCCGCTCACCGTCACTGAAGGCTGCCGTCATCTTGGTGGGTTCCGTGATACCACGCCGGCTTGTGATTTCGTCGACCTGACGGATGGTCTCGGCGATGGCTTTTTCAGGTGCTGCGTCGAGACCGTTTGCCAGGGCAAGGAGGAAGATCAGCTCGCTATCTGTTGCACCCTCCCGATAGACATAAAGATTGTCCGGAATCAGTGCTTCCAGTTCACGCCGGACTGTCATGTAGCCACCGATCTGGCCATTATGCATGAACATCCAGCGGCCAACGGCGAAGGGATGACAGTTGCTGCGGGTTGTGGCCGTGCCGGTTGACGCCCTGATATGGGCAAACAGCAGGCGGCTGTCGATCTGGCGTGAAAGGCTGCGCAGGTTGCGATCATTCCAGACCGGAAGGACTTCGCGGTATATTCCGGGTTCCGGGCGGCGGCCATACCAGCCAATCCCGAAACCATCACCATTGACCGGAATCTTGCCCTCGCGCGCGGAACGCCCCTGATCGATCAGGGAATGTTCCGGAGCGTAGAGCAAGTCTTCAAGACAGATGGGGCTGCCGAAATAGGCCAGCCAGCGACACATTCAGTTTCCTGTCAGGATGCGTGAACTTCGTCGCCAACCCTAGCGGGCTTCGGGGTCCGGGTCGAGAGTTCGCGTGCCAGTGTCTTCACTTCATCGCTGGCGTCGGTCATGTAGGTGAAGGGAAAAATGCCATGCATGAAAGCCTTGGCCGAAGCCTTCAGCAGCCGGAAGGCAAAACGCCATGCGAACATCGTGTGCTCACAATAGGTCTCGTCAACTGAATGCGGATGGTCGGTGAAGATGGACATGAGAGCTTTCCCCGCTGGCGTTTCGATGATTGGGACTATATCGGGTCCTGCTGGTAATGGGGTCCCATATTTCTTGAATAATGAGGTGATTTGAGTGATTTTATCCCAAATAGATATGGAATATTGGGATGTTGGATGATTTTGATGTTCGGATACTGGAGATTCTTCAGCTTGATGCGGGAATCACAGTCGCCGAGATAGCGGACCGGGTCGGGTTGTCGAAGAACCCCTGCTGGCGAAGAATCCGGGCACTGGAAGACAGTGGCCATATCCGTGGCCGGGTCGCCGTGCTCGACCGGGCACGCATGAATGTCGGTCAGACTGTGTTTGTCGATATTCGTGCCGGCCGGCACAGTGTTGACTGGCTGGCCCGGTTCGAGCGCGCGGTGGAGGGGATTCCCGAGATCATCGGGGCCTACAGGCTGTCGGGCGACACGGATTATCTGCTCCATATCGTGGTGCCGGATATCGAGGCATACGACAACGTCTATAAACGTCTGATTTCACGCTGCGAATTCGAAGCGGTTTCCTCCAGTTTCGTCATGGAAGAGCTGAAGGAAACCAGTGTGCTGCCGCTGGATTATGCGGAAGTCCGCAAACGTCCGGGCTAAACCTCAGCTGTATAGAGTTTCCAGCCGCTTGCCATATATCTGTTTCAGGATATGGCGGCGGACCTTCATCGTTGGTGTCATCTGCTCGTTATCGACGGTGAAGGGCTCATCGGCGATGACGACCTTTCTGACACGTTCAATACTGCTCAGCCGTTCGTTGACCCGGGACAGGATCGGCGTGAAGGCTTTCTGGAATGCGTCGTCATGGGCGAGCGTGGCGAGATCGGCAATCTTGTTGTTGTCTGCCGCCCAGCTTGTGATGAAATCATCGTCCGGGACGATGAGCGCAACCAGATAAGGGCGTTTGTCACCATGGACCATGCATTGCACGATTTCCGGTTCCAGGGAAAGAATGCCTTCAACGCGCTGTGGTGAAATGTTGTCGCCACCGGAATTGACGATGATGTCCTTCTTCCGGTCAGTAATGACGATATGGCCGTTATGGTCGATATGTCCGACATCGCCGGTATGCAGCCAGCCATTCTCGTCGATAACGTCCTTTGTTGCGTCCGGGTCGTTCCAGTAACCCTTCATGACCAGTTCGCCCTGGACCAGAATTTCGCCATCGCGGGCGATCTGGACCTTCACATCCTTGACCGGCGGGCCGACCGTCTCGATACGCAGGCTGCCCGGACGGTTGCAGGAGATGACAGGGGCGGACTCTGTCTGCCCGTAGCCCTGCAGGATGGTCAGTCCGAGCGAGGTGAAAAACAGACCGACATCGTAGTTCAGCGGACCGCCACCTGACACAAGGGTCTTCAGGCGCCCGCCGAACCGGCCGCGGACCTTGTCGCGGACCAGTTTGTCGACCAGCCGGTCTGTCAGCTTGTCCAGTGCATTGAAGTTTTCGGGCGTCTCGTATTTTTTCCGGCCCAGGTCGAGTGTCTTGTTGAAGAGCGCTTTTTTTGCACCGCCGCCCTGTTCCAGCCCGCGCATGATTCGCGCCCGCATGGTCTCATACAGACGGGGGACGGCGGTCATGATGGTCGGACGGACCTCCAGCATGTTGCCAGCCAGCTTCTCAATGCCCTCGGCATAGTAGATTTCGGCACCAATCGAGATCGGGAATGCCAGACCGGCTGTATGTTCATAAGAATGGCTGAGGGGCAGGAACGACAGGAAGACCTCATGGTCGAGACCGAATTCCAGCAGCAGATCATAAGCACCGAGACAGTTGAACAGGATTGATCCGTGACTGAGCGTGACCCCTTTTGGCACGCCACCGGTTCCGGATGTGTGGATGATGCAGGCTGTGTCCGCCCGTTTGATACGTCGCACCCGGTCCGAGACAAGGTCGGGCCGCCTGGCGCCGCGTTTGAGAACCTCGTCCAGAGTCAGCAGGGTGATACCCTCAGGTGCTTCGGCGTCCGTTGCTTCCATCGTGATGATGATATTGACGGAACCGCTTTTCCTGGCGGCTTCCAGCAGGGGCGGGAGCAGCCGGGCCGTCGACACAATGGCCGCACGGGCGGTGACGTTGGTCAGGATATGGAGGTGGTCTTCCGCGGTATTGGTTATGTAAGCGGGAACCGAGATCGCCCCGCTTGCCATGATCGCAAAGTCGGCAATAACCCATTCCGGACGGTTTTCACTGACCAGCACTACCCGGTCACCAAAGCCGATCCCGCAATCTTCCAGACCGCGTGCCAGCAGGCTGACCTGTTCGGCGCTCTTGCCGTAACTGCGGCCTTTGTAGCTGCCGGACTTCTTGGCCCAGAGGAAAGGCCGGTCTTTATGCTTCGCCGCGGAGTCAAAAAACATCGCGGGCAGGCTGGTCCATTCCATATATTTCATCTGGCGTTCTCCCTGACCTCTATTTTGCGGCAGAATTGGTTTGTGACAATCGCTTATAGGACGATTTTTCGCATTCCGGTCATCTGCTGCTGACACCGCTTCATTTGTCGGCTGTCAGTGCCTATATCAATGTCACATGAATTCAATGCTTCCAATCGGAGAGACCATGAACCCCAATGCCGCCAAAGATGCCAACACCTCTGCGACTGCAACATTGCCGGAATGGAATCTGGCCGATCTTTATCCCGGCCCTGACAGTCCGGAACTGAAGGCTGACATCGACAGGCTTGCCACAGAGTCAACCCGGTTCCGGGAGGCATGGCATGGCCGGTTGGCAGAAATCGACGGCAAAAAATTTGGGCAGGCAGTCCGTGAGTTCGAGGCGCTGACGGAGATTACCGGGCGCATCATGAGCTATGCGCAACTGCTGCATGCGGGTAATGTTTCGGACCCGGAAGTCGGTCGTTTTTACCAGACCCTTCAGGAACGGATCACTGATATTTCCACGGCGACCCTGTTCTTCACGCTGGAAGTGAACCGGTTGTCTGAAGACCGGATGGCGGACCTGCTGAAAGACCCGGCAGCAGCGCATTATGAGCCGTGGCTGCGCGACCTCCGCGCCTTCCGGGAACATCAGCTTGATGACGAGATGGAGCGTCTGCTGCATGAACTGGATGTGACGGGGCGCTCTGCCTGGGTACGGCTGTTCGATGAGACGATGGCGGATATGCGCTTTCCGCTTGGTGACGAGAACCTGACAGCCACCGAGATATTCGATCTGATGTCGAGCCCGGACCGGGAGAAACGTGCAGCAGCGGCGGCCAGCATCGGCAAGGTTCTGAACAGCAACAAGCGACTGTTCTCGCTGATTACAAACACACTGGCCAAGGACAAGGCGACGGATGATAACTGGCGGAACTATGCCCGTCCGGTCTCTGCCCGTAATCTTGGCAATGCCGTTGAGGACGAGGTCGTTGATGCGCTGGCGACTGCTGTGCAGGATGCCTACCCGCGTCTTTCGCACCGGTATTACAAGATCAAGGCGGAATGGCTTGGTCTCGACAAGCTGAAGCACTGGGACCGGAATGCGCCTCTGCCGGCAGATGATGACCGCAAGATTGGCTGGCCCGAAGCTGCTGATACGGTCTTGTCGGCCTATGAATCCTTTTCACCTGAATTGTCGAAGATCGGGAAACAGTTTTTCGATGGTGGCTGGATCGACGCCCCGGCGCGACCGGGCAAGGCCGGGGGGGCGTTTGCTCATCCGACCGTGCCGTCCGCCCACCCCTATATCCTGCTGAATTATCAGGGCAAGGTGCGGGACGTGATGACGCTGGCGCATGAGCTTGGTCATGGTGTGCATCAGGTGCTGGCCGGACCGCGCGGTAATCTGATGGCAAACACACCGCTGACACTGGCTGAAACAGCTTCTGTCTTCGGCGAAATGCTGACCTTCCAGTCCATGCTGAAGAAAACGCAGGATCCGGCAAAACGGAAGATCATGCTGGCAGGCAAGATCGAGGACATGATCAATACGGTGGTACGCCAGACCGCGTTCTACGAATTTGAGCGTCGGGTGCATGACGAGCGTCGATCCGGCGAGATTGCGTCTGAACGAATTTGTGAAATCTGGATGGATGTTCAGCGGGAAAGTCTTGGCCCGGTTTTCGACTTCACCGATGATTACGGAATCTACTGGTCCTACATCCCGCATTTCATTCACTCACCGTTCTATGTCTATGCCTATGCCTTCGGTGATTGTCTGGTGAATGCCCTCTACGACCTGTTCGAGCAGGGCCATCCCAAATTCCAGGAGAAGTATCTGGAGATGCTGTCGGCGGGCGGCACCCTGCGGCACAAGGAGTTGCTTGCGCCGTTCGGACTGGATGCGTCTGACCCGGCCTTCTGGAAACGGGGCCTGTCGGTTGTCGAGCGGATGATCGATCAGCTGGAAGAACTCTGACCCATGTCTGAAGACAATTCACTTGGCCGCCGTGTGCAGCGCTATGCCCGTGTCTCGGGTGCGATGGCGGGTGTTGGTGCGCGGCTGGCGGGTGAACGTTTTCTCGGCATTACAATGGACCGGGACCGTCACGCCAATGACCTGAAAGCAGCACTTGGTGGCCTGAAAGGGCCGCTGATGAAGGTTGCCCAGATCATGTCGACCATTCCCGATGCGCTGCCACGGGAATATGCCAGGGAACTGGCGCAGCTGCAGGCCAACGCGCCCTCGATGGGCTGGCCCTTCATCAAGCGGCGGATGGCCAGTGAACTGGGGCCGGACTGGCAGAACAGGTTCGGCTCATTCGAACGGGAGGCCGCAGCCGCAGCCTCGCTGGGGCAGGTACACCGGGCGACCGGTAAAGACGGGCAGGCATTGGCCTGCAAGCTGCAATATCCGGATATGTCTTCAACCGTGGAGGCCGACCTCCGGCAGCTGAAACTGATCTTCTCGATTTACCGGCGATATGATCCGTCGATCGATACGTCGAACATTCATGCAGAAATTTCCGCCCGCCTGCGAGAGGAACTGGATTACGAGCGCGAGGCCGCGCATATGCGCCTCTATGGTCTGATGCATCAGAAGGAAAAAGCGGTTCACGTACCGGAGCCAGTTCCGGAACTGTCATCGAAACGTCTGCTGACGATGACCTGGCTTGAAGGCACGCCCATCCTCGATTTCATCAGGGAACGCCCGGACCTGCGCAACGAGATCGCCATGAACATGTTCCGGGCATGGTATGTGCCGTTTTATTACTATGGGGTCATTCATGGCGACCCGCATCTCGGCAATTATGCGGTGCGGGATGACGGCTCGGTCAATCTGCTGGATTTTGGCTGCATCCGGGTCTTTCCGCCGAGTTTCGTGCGCGGTGTGATCGACCTCTACAACGCCCTGCAAAACGATGACGAGGCGCTGGCGGTTCAGGCTTACGAGACCTGGGGTTTCACCAATCTCAACCGGGACCTGCTGGAGGTTCTGAACCAGTGGGCGCGCTTCGTCTATGCCCCGCTGATGGAAGATCGCGACCGCCGGATCGAGGAAACTAACTCGACCGTCTATGGCGCGCAGGTTGCTGAGAAGGTCCACAAAGACCTGAAAGCCCTCGGCGGCGTCACCCCGCCCCGGGAATTCGTCCTGATGGACCGCGCCGCCATCGGCCTCGGTTCGGTCTTTTTACACCTCAAGGCAGAAATCAACTGGTACCGCCTGTTCCACGACCTGATCCGCGACTTCGACGAAACCAGACTGGCAGAACGCCAGCGGGTCGCGATGGCAAAGGCTGGCGTGCCGGAGGCGGAGTGAGGGATAAAGAATGAATTTTCGAAGTCTGCAAATACGGTTTAGACTTGAAAAGTTGCAATCTAGTATCGCGTGTCCAGCGTAAACGGTTATTTAAAATGCTATGGTCGAATAACTCGAATACACTGGATTGTTTATAATGAACACTGATGCAATGAGGAACTTATGACAAATTTGACGATTAAGATCGGTCAAAAGCAAGCTGATGAATTAGCGCAAATATGCTCAAAAGGACCCCAGCGTCTTGTAGCGCTTGTCGAGAAGCTTGAAAACTCAACGAAACCAACAATTAGGCTGACTAAGCTAAGGCATGTTGCCGATGAAATCTTAGGTGAAGCTGATGCAGCAATTTTATTTCGCCATCTTTTAGGCTTGAACGCATACAAGCAACGGGAAGGAAGCGATGTTGACAGTGTAATTGCCGCACTGACTGAAGCGTTGCAATCTGAGAATCTTGATTGGGTAGATTCTGACCATTCATTATGGAATGAATGCAAAGATTTAATCGGCAGCCTACTAAAGTCGGAAAAATTGAGTGTCGCCGTTAAGGCGCTACATTTAGGACTTGATCACAACAACCTACTTGTGGAGTCAAAAATTTTGACTGACATACGCCCGGTTTTTAACGAGGAGAAATCGCACATATTGGGATCAATAGTTACATTCACTTTGATGCTTGAAGTTTCAGGTAGAGGTGAAGATGTAAAATTTGATGTCGCATTGGATTTGTCTGATGTAGAAAGTTTGAAAAATTCATGCCAAGATGCAATTGAAAAATCTAAAGTAGCTCAAGCGCTAATGGAGAAAAAATGCGAAGTTGATTCATATATTTCTGGGGAGGAAAAATATGCATTCTGAATCAGCGTTGGTTCCGTACTATAGTTGTGAATTTAGATCTTCGGAAAGACCAAATAGTTCTCAAAGGAAGCATGAGAATTTTTCTTTTGAGTTTTCTGAAGATGAGGTGGGGTATTATTCAAAGCTTTTTTTGACATTGAATAAAAAGCGAAAAATTCATTTATCTAACGATGCAATTTCCAGGGAGATTGTTGGCAGTATTTTACTATCCTATTCTGACGTTCAGAGAGATGTTTTTATAGGTCAGGAGTTGAGGAGTGCTTTAGCATACCTTCCTTCCATGGTGTCGTTTGTAGTGTCGATATTCTCTTTGTTTGTTGCTGTTCATCTAATTGAAGGTGGTAATGGATGGTATGCAATTTCGGCGATGATTTTTTTTGTGGGAATGTTGTTTTTTAGTGTTTTAAGTTTTTGGGTTGAAAGAAAAATTTTAGTTCATTCGCGAGGAGGTTGAATTGCAGCGCGGAGCTTTGCTATCAATGTTCTTGGCGATATTTTTTTTAATTCTTCTGTTATTGCAAGTTTTCTGTATTTTTTTATTTCCAAGTGAATATTTAATATTTATGGAGTCTATGAATATTAAATCAATATTGATTTTTGTTTCAATAATATCATCTTTTTCGATTTGTTCGGTGATGTATTGGTTTTTTTATATACCTTCAGCTGGCAGGGCAATTCTTGCAGGGATAAGGGTGTTTTTATATTCATTTGTTGGTTCTATAGCTTCTCCTCTCGGGATTTTTTCAATTGAGAAAATATCATTTTATGTGCAGGGGAAAAGTTATTTTGAGTTGTCTCTCGGTGAAGTTGTGGCGCCAGTAATATCTATCTCAATCGTAACTTCCATATTATATAGTTTATTTATTTGGCTCTATGTTCGGCATCGGAGGTGGGAACATATTCATGATCTTGGTTATGTTCGAGATCACTAAATAATAATAGAGTTTAGAATATTAATAGGGATTTTATCCGTCTGTTTTTAACCGGTAAATAAATTGAAACCCTTCCTTAACCATCTCGCTGCAAAATTGCCAGCCGGAGGGTCTGGCGTGTTCAAAAAACGGGAATACCAGTTCGAGGTTCAGGCTGAGCGGGACGGGAAGTGGGTGACCGTTCATGCCGAGGAGGATGAGCACCGGGCGAAGAAATTCGCCGAGGCCCATTTGTCGTCGGCTGAGGGAACTGTGCTTCGCGTCACCCGTACCCGGGTTTTTGAGAATGGTGAGCTTGGTTCCGATTATACGATCTGGGAACAGCCTATCCCGGCGAAGGCGGAACGCCCGGTCTCCATCGTGCCGATTGATGATGCACCGATGTGCGAGACATTTACCGACCTGGAACGCTTTGAGGCGCGGCGCTGTGCCACCCGGCTGCTGCGCCGGTATCTGGACAGGCATTTCCTGACGGCAACCGAACTGATGCATTCGATGCGGGAATTCAGACGCCTGCGCGATGCGGATATGCTGTTGCCGTCTGCGGTTTCGCGGGTATCCGGCATTCAGGCGCGTAATGCCGGTGTTGATCCGCGTAAACGTAATGATGATCTGTTCCGTCTGGTTGACCGCCAGTTCGATCGCCTGCGGGAGGCTGCATCGCGCGGACTGCCGTCGATTGATGCAGCGGGCCCCGGAAAAGCCTGGGAACGGGCAGAGGAATATGGCGGGCCGGATCAGCAGTTTTTCTATTTCGGTGTTATGCTGTCGAAGCATCTGGAGGGTGCGCAAAGCTGGGATGCGAAGCTGGAACGCATCATCGAACTGAAGCTCCCTCGACTTCCACAGGAGGTTGATCTCGTCCTGGGAGAACTGATTGCCGAGGTGATCGACGGCGCATCGGTGCTTCAGGAGTTGCTGGGTCGCCAGCCTGATCTTGTCTCGGCGCTGAAAATGCTCAGTGACCTGGCTGTTGGCGGGTTGGAAGTCGACAAAACCCGCCAGCCGGTTCTGGCTGCCCTGAACGGGGCGTTCGGGGGGGCGAATATGGATACCGCCCGTGATGTCCTGACCGCACGGATTGCCCGTGAAGTTGGCGGGCGTAATGACCTGACGAGATATGGCGGAGATGGGGATGTCGATGCCCTGGGCGAGATCGTAAACCGGCTGGTAGATGAAAACGGGCGTTTTGCCGGTGGGCCGGACATGGCGGAAGCTGTCGCCTCGCGGTTCAGCCGCAGATTTGATGATCTCGGTGCCCGGGGAGCGATGGAACGCCTGACCCGGGAAATGGCTGAACTGTTCAGGTTGCCGTCAGCCAGGATCACTTTTCTGTGTGAGCTTTTGTCGATGCCGTTCGGGCACCGTCTTGCCGGAGATATCATGACGGTACTGACAGCGGCGATCACCAGACCGAAGCATATCAATAATTTCACTTATTACCGGCATCCGGTTCCAAGGAAGCTGCGTGCCGTACTGATGATCCGTGACGGCATCCAGGCCGCCAGCATGCGGGACAAGGAAAAGCGTATCTTCCGGGATCGACTGGACCAGCTGACCTGTGAATATCTCGAAAGTGACGAGGTTCTGGGCCGTATTGATGGCGAGGCATTGCCGCTGGTGAAGCGTCTGCGGGGGCTTCTGTCGCTTCAGCTTTCGGGTCTGTTGTGGGATGGTCCGGTGCTTGATGTGGTTCGCAATCGCGTGATCAGGCATCTGACAAAATCCACCGGGCTGGAAGGGGCGCTGGCAGAATTGTCGGAGGATGAACGTCCCGCGATCCGGGCTGAACTGAAGGGTCTGTTGTCACGCGCCGGGTTCGGTGGCTGAGAAAGCTTTGGCTGCCTGACGCCAATAGCTTGGCAAATCGACGGGGAAATTGCATGCTGCACCTGCTTTGAAGCCGGGGTGCGGTGCGGTAATGTCAGCATCCCAGAACAGGATGGGGATGGCGACCGCCAATGAAAATATCAGTACCAAAAGAACGCAGACAGAATGAATCACGTGTCGCGGCCTCGCCGGAAACGGTGAAGAAGCTGGTCGCGCTTGGGTTTGATGTCGCCGTTGAGAAGGGCGCTGGCGACGGTGCCTCTTTCGCCGATGCGGATTACCGCGAAGCCGGAGCAACCGTATCAAAGGATGGAAAGACCTGCGTCAATGGCGCGGACTTCATCTTCAAGGTTCAGTCACCGACCGATACTGAAATCGCAACCTATGCCAAGGGTGTGAAACTGGTCTCCGTGCTGGGTGCGCTGAGCGACAAACCGGCAGTGAAGAAATATGCAGAGGCCGGGATTACGGCTTTTGCCATGGAACTTGTCCCGCGGATTACCCGGGCACAGTCGATGGATGTTCTGTCTTCACAGGCAAATCTTGCAGGCTATAAGGCCGTGCTCGACGCAACGCAGGAATTTGGCCGGGCGATCCCGATGATGATGACGGCGGCCGGCACAATCCCGCCCGCCAAGATCTGCATTCTGGGAGCCGGTGTTGCCGGCCTGCAGGCGATTGCAACAGCCCGACGTCTGGGCGGCGCGGTTTCCGCATATGATGTACGTCCCGCCGTGAAGGAACAGGTACAGAGCCTTGGTGCGAAGTTCGTCGAGGTTGATCCGGAATCCGCAAAGGATGCCGAAACAGCCGGTGGCTACGCGAAGGAAATGTCTGACGACTACAAGAAGAAGCAGGAAGAGGCGCTGCATAACCATCTGAAGAAGATGGATATGGTCATTACGACAGCGCAGATTCCCGGCCGTCCGGCCCCGCTGCTGATTACCGAGGCAATGCTGAAAGATATGCCTGCCGGTTCCGTGGTCGTTGATCTGGCGGTTGAAAGCGGCGGTAACTGTTTCGGCAGTGAAGTCGGGAAGGTGGTGGTGAAGCATGGTGTGAAGATTGTCGGCCATGCGAATGTGCCGAGCCGCCTCGCCGAAGACAGCTCGAAGCTGTACGCACGTAATCTGCTGAACTTTGTGACGCCGCTTGTCGACAAGGAAAGCAAGGCGATCAAGATCGACTGGGATGATGACATCATCAAAGGCTGTTGCGTGGTGCGTGATGGCGAGATCGTTCATCCGGCCCTGACCGGCGAAGGAGACAAATAATGGACAAGCAGGAAATCCTCGCCCGCATCGAACAGATGCAGGCGCAGTTGTCTGACCTTGCCGCAGCAACGGCGAAACTCGGAACGGATGCGATGGCGAAAATGCCACCGGCGGTGGCGGATATCGCCGGGCCAGATCCGTTCATCTTTTTGCTGACCGTTTTTGTGCTGGCTGTCTTTGTCGGGTTTTTCGTGGTCTGGAGCGTCACACCGGCGCTGCATTCACCGCTGATGGGCGTCACCAACGCAATTTCCTCGGTGATCATCGTCGGCGCACTGATTGCGGTAGGACCGGCCGAGATGAGCATTTCCAAGGTCATGGGCTTTGTTGCTGTGATGCTGGCCAGTGTGAACATCTTCGGCGGGTTCATTGTGACCCAGCGAATGCTCGCGATGTTCAAGAAAAAGCAGAAGAAATAGGGAACAGCAGACATGTCCGAGAATCTCGTCGCCTTACTCTATCTCTTCGCTTCAGTCTGTTTCATTCTGGCGCTGAAGGGGCTTTCATCACCGGAAACTGCCCGTCGCGGTAACATGCTGGGTATCATCGGCATGGTGGTCGCTATTCTGACCACCATCGCGGACCCGGATGTGGTCTCTTACGGTTACATCATTCTGGCCATTCTGATTGGCGGCACGGCCGGAACACTGATCGCCAAGAAGATCGAAATGACGGCTCTGCCGCAACTGGTTGCCGCCTTCCATTCGCTGGTTGGTCTGGCTGCCGTGTTCGTGGCGACGGCAGCTCTGTTCAGCCCGTCCGCCTATGGCATTGGCGAGGTCGGCTCGATCTCTGCCGGCAGCCTGGTAGAGATGTCGCTGGGCACGGCCATTGGTGCGATTACCTTCTCCGGCTCTGTCATTGCATTTGGCAAGCTGCAGGGGGTGCTGTCCGGCAATCCGCTGGTCTTCAAGGGCCAGCATATGATCAATGCTGCGCTGGGTATCCTGCTCGCCCTGTTCCTGATCTGGTTTGCGGCGACGGAAAGTCATACGGCGTTCTGGGCGCTGACCATTCTGGCCTTTGTTCTGGGTTTCCTGCTGATCCTCCCGATCGGCGGGGCGGATATGCCGGTCGTTGTTTCCATGCTGAACAGCTATTCCGGCTGGGCGGCCTGCGGTATCGGCTTCACGCTGGCCAACCCGCTGCTGATCATCACCGGCGCGCTGGTCGGCTCGTCAGGGGCGATTCTCAGCTACATCATGTGCAAGGGTATGAACCGCTCGATCATCAATGTGATCCTCGGCGGCTTTGGCGGTGAAACTGCTGCTGCGGCGGCTGGTGCAACCGGTGACCGGTCGGTCAAGTCCGGTTCCGCAGATGACGCGGCTTTCATCATGGCAAATGCGTCCAAGGTTATCATCGTGCCGGGTTACGGCATGGCTGTGGCCCAGGCCCAGCATGCCCTGCGTGAGATGGCAGATGCACTGAAGGCGGAAGGTGTCGAAGTTTCCTACGCCATTCATCCGGTTGCCGGTCGTATGCCCGGCCATATGAACGTGCTGCTGGCGGAA
This sequence comes from Alphaproteobacteria bacterium HT1-32, assembly GCA_009649675.1. Lineage (NCBI taxonomy): Bacteria > Pseudomonadati > Pseudomonadota > Alphaproteobacteria > Alphaproteobacteria bacterium HT1-32. Next base: position 539,750 of record WJPL01000002.1, read on the forward strand.
GCCAACGTGCCATATGACGAAGTTTTTGAGCTGGACGAGATCAACCGGGAATTTGCCACGGCTGATGTTGCGTTTGTTATTGGTGCGAACGATGTGACCAACCCTGCGGCAAAGACCGACAAGGCCAGCCCGATCTATGGCATGCCGATCCTCGACGTGGAGAAGGCGAAAACGGTTCTGTTCATCAAACGCTCCATGGCCTCAGGCTATGCCGGCGTCGATAACGAACTGTTCTTCCGCGACAACACGATGATGCTGTTCGGCGATGCGAAGAAGATGACCGAAGAAATCGTCAAGGCGATGGACTGACCTTATGGTTCTGACCTCTTGCATGCACTCCTGAGCGAATTCAGGAGTGCATGGCGGGGGGGGCGGTCAGTTATAGCGGTTTCGGCCATGTATCCGTCAGCCGGTAGCCGCCGGGCCAGGGGTCGGTCGGATCGATCTGCAGTTCTGTGCGGCCGGTGCGCCAGGCGCGGCCCGTGATCGACGGAATGATGGCCATACGGTCTGCGACAGTTGTCAGCGCTTCGATACGGCAGTCAAAACGGGACCCGATGATGGACCGGCCCGTGAAACGATCTCCTTCCTGCAATTGCTCCTTCGCCTGCATGACGGCCATTCGTGCGGAACAACCGGTGCCGCAGGGTGACCGGTCCAGTTTCCCCGGATCAATGGCCACGGCGTTGCGAGCCTCCCGGATGCCATCTTTCACCTGAACCGGCATGGCCATCTGACAGAAAGATATCTGTGACCAGTCCGCATTTGCGGGATGGCTGAAACCAAGCTGTTCGTTGGCAGCGGCTGTAATCCGTGCGCCGGTTGTCGCAATATCCCGCGCTTCATCCGGCCTGATCTGAAAGCCCAGGGCAGGGGCATCGACAATCACAAAGCTGTCGCCGCCATAGGCTGTATCCACTGTCAGCGTTCCCAGCCCGGCAACTTCCAGCCGGGCATCAAGCCGGTCAGCGAAGGACGGGACATTTCGGACGGTGATGGCCAGCGCCTTGCCGTCACGGCATCTCGCCCGGATATCGACCAGCCCGCCGGGCGCTTCCAGTGTGAAACGGGTTTCCGGTTCCTGCATGGGAACCATCCCGGTTTCCAGCAGAACGGTCGCCACACAGATGGAATTGGACCCGGACATCGGCGGGGTATGTTCCGGCTCCATGATGATGAAGCCGAAGGCTGCACGCGGATCAAGGGCAGGGACGACCAGATTGACGTGCCGGAAGACGCCGCCCCGCGGTTCATTCAGAACGAAATCACGGAGTTCGCGGTTCTGGTCAATCCATGCCCGCTGTTCCCACAGAGTTGCGCCGGGCGGAGGCTCGATACCGCTGATGATGACGTCACCGACTTCTCCTTCCGCGTGACAGGTGATGATGGTGACGGGGCCTGTGATGCTCATCTGATGGTTCCGGTTGTTTCCGCCCCGCTGAAGAACGACAGCAGGGCGGAAAGCTTAACGGAACAGCCAGACCATGGACATGGAGATTGTCGGGATATAGGTGACCAGCATCAGCGTGATCAGGCTGACGAGGTACAGAGGCGCCATCGCACGGGCAATTGTCAGAACCCCCACACCGGAGATGTTGGACGCGACATAAAGTGTCGCCCCGACCGGTGGCGTAAACAGACCAAGCGCCAGATTACAGGTCATCACGACACCCAGATGCACCGGATCAACGCCGAAGGCGGTTGCCGTCGGGATGAACAGCGGCGCCGTCAGCAGGATGGCCGGGACCGGGTCCAGTACCAGACCCAGAATCAGCAGCACGATGTTGACCAGCAGCAGAAACATGAACGGGCTGTCGGACATGTTCTGTACGAAGCTGACCAGCAGGGTCGGCATCTGTTCCAGGGTTATCAGCCAGGCCAGAACGGTTGTTGCACCGATGACCACCATGACAACGGCGCTGGTGATAAATGAATCCACCAGCAGTTTCGGCAGGTCACGGATATGGAAATCCCGGTAGACGACGATCGTGACGATCAGCCCGTAAACAACGGCCAGTGCGGCTGCTTCTGTTGGTGTGACATAGCCGGAGAAGATGCCGCCGAGAATAATGACGGGCAGAAGCAGCGCCGGGGCACAGCCGATAAAGCTGCGCCAAATTTCTCCGGCGGAGGCGCCCTTGCCCCCCGGATCGCAACCAGTGCTGCGCCCTACCCAGTAGCAGACCAGCATCAGGGCCAGTCCGAAGACCGCGCCTGGAATAAAGCCTGCCAGAAACAGTTCAGCCACCGACACATTGCCAACGAAGCCGTAAACCAGCATGGGAATGGATGGCGGAATGATAATGCCGATGGTGCCGGCAGAGGCGACCAGCCCGGCAGCAAAAGCCCGGGTATAACCCTGCTTTGCCATGTTCGGGATCATCACGGAACCTATTGCCGCGCTGTCAGCGATGGCAGAACCGGAAATACCGCCAAAGATCATGCTGGCACCGACAACGCAGACACCCAGACCACCGGGCAGGAAGCCCAGCAATGCCCGGGCAAACGCAATGATACGTTCTCCGACGCCACCCCGGCTCATCAGTTCGCCGGTGACGATGAACAGGGGGATGGCGATGTAATGGTTCTGTTCGATGCCACCAATGAAATTGAGCAGGACGGCCTGTAACGGATAGCCCAGGTCGAAAACGAAGATCGGCAGGATCGCTGAGAGCAGGATTGCCCAGACCAGCGGAATGCCGATGAAGATCGCGCCGATGAAAACGGCGCAGAGAAACATGAGAATCATGCGAGTCCCTCATGACTTTCAGGGGGCAGGGGGCGGCTGCCATCATCTGGCGGCTGTTTCAGGTGGGAGGCCTGAACCACAATGTTCCAGATCAGGAACAGCAATGTCAGGGTGATGCCGGCAGGCATGGAGGCATAGAGCAGCCCGACAGGCCAGTAGAGCACGGTTGTTTGCTGGGCCCAGGTGTGAATCGAGATATTGATGCCATGCCAGATCAGCGTGATCAGCAGGGCGATGACGCCAATATCGATCAGCAGGGCAATCATCCGCTGGGCCGCTTTCGGGGCAGCGAAGGCGATGATCTCGGTCACCCGCATATGTATACCGCGAGCCGCTGCGGCTGCGCATCCGAGAAAGGTGACCCACAGCATCAGAAAGGCCGATAGCTCCAGCGACCAGGCGAGGTCAAACCCGCCAAAACCGCGGAGGGCAGCGTTGACGAAGACGATGGTCACAATGGACGCACCGAAGCCAATCAGCAGTAAATCCACCAGCTGGCTGAGCAGGCGAAGCGGATAAGGATAATAAGGTCGATAGTCCAAGAACGCCTCCCATAAGGCAGCCCGGATAAGCACAGGCGACGAAAGGTTACCCCTGCAACATCAGGCCGGGCAGGCCCGTTGTTGCAGGGAGACCTGTCGGGGCTGGTTTATTTCGTGGGATGAGCCTTCCGGATCGCTTCGGCGTCCTTCAGGATCTTGTCGACATCCGCACCATAGACATCACGGGCGGCTGCATAGACCTTTGCCACGGCATCGCGGAACGGACCAATGACGGGAACAGTCACGGTGGCGCCGGCGGCTTCCATTTCCTTGAGCTGGCTGGCTTCTGAATCCCGAACCAGATTACGGCTGAAAGCGGCTGCTTCCTGTGCTGCTTTCGTGATGGCAGCCTTGTCCGCGTCCGAGAACTCTTTCCAGGTGTTTTCAGCCACTGCCAGCGGCAGCGGGCTGTAGACATGGCGGGTGAGGGTGATGTTTTTGGCGACTTCGTAGAATCGCAGGGACTTGATGGTATCGACCGGGTTTTCCTGCCCGATGACGGTGCCCTGCTGAATGGCGAGATAAACCTCGGTTACCGGCAGGACAACCGGGTTGAAGCCGATGGCTTCCATCGTCCAGCGGATCATGTCGTTCGGGTAGACGCGCATCTTCTTGCCGACGGCGTCTGCCGGAGAGTTCAGCGGCTCTTTCGTGGTGAAGCTGCGGAATCCGGCTTCCCATGTGGAGAGGATGCGAAAGCCTTTTTCAGGAAGCTTTGCGAATTCACCCTGCAGCCAGTCAGAGCTGTCATACAAAGCCCAGCCCTGCTCGTAGCTGTCGACCAGGAACGGCATGGCCGTCAGGTTGAGGGATTTCAGATGTGTGGCGTAGGTGCCGGTTGCGGTTACCGTGAAGTCGATGCCACCCAGTTGCAGCTGCTCCACAGCTTTCGGGTCATTTGCCAGCTGTCCGGACGGATAGATGCGGACGGTGTGACGGCCTTCGGTATATTCCTTCACCTTCTCGGCAAACAGTTCAGCGGCTGCCTGGCGGGAACCGCCGGGATTGTCGGTGTGGCTGAAGCGCAGTGTCTTGGCGGACGCAATGCCTGATGACAGGCCGATGGCAGCGGCAATACCAGCCGCCAGTGAAAGTTTGGTCAAAGTTTCAAATCGCATGGGTTCCTCCCGGAATGATGCAGAAGTCAATTGGTGGAGGCAGGCAGCGATATTGGTTTGTTTTTAGCCACCTGCCGGGAGGGCGGATGCCAAAACAGCCCGCCACAAGAAATACAGTAACGCATACATTATAGGATGCACAATGAATTTGTCGGAGAAAATCAACGCAGGTCTATCCGCGTTCGTCCCGGCATAGGGCGACAGAACAGTCCCCCCGCCCCATGCCGGGACGGCTGATCTGAAGATGAGTGTTTATCGTGACTTGAGGCTTGTGGCGCGTGGCCAGCGGACAGGTTTCAGAAGTCAGTCTCGACAGTTATCGGCGGAGACCACTTTGTTTCGTCCGGTTTCTTTGGCCGAGTACAGAGCTTTGTCGGCCCGTTTGAAGAGGTCCTCGGGCTCTCGCTCTGTGCTGGCGACAACAGACGCAACGCCAACGCTGATAGTGACATGTTCAGCCGTGAGCGAGCTTTTGTGCGGCAGTTTCAACTGCTCGACGGCATCCCGCAGTTTCTCGGCAAGATGCATGGCACCCGCCATGTCCGTTTCAGGTAGCAGACAGGCAAACTCCTCACCGCCATACCGGGCCGCGAGGTCAGCCGGTCGCATCAGGGACTTCTCCAGCGCCGCTGCGACTTCCTGCAGGCATCTGTCGCCCTCAAGATGGCCATATGTATCGTTGTACTGCTTGAAGTGGTCGATATCCATCAGCACCATCGACAGGCTGGTTTCCCGCCGGATGGCGCGCCGCCATTCGGTATCGAGGAATTGGTCATACCGGCGACGGTTTGGTATCTGGGTCAGGCCGTCAACAAAGGCAATCTCCGTCAGGAAATCACGATATCGTTTCAGTTCGACATGGTTTTTGACGCGGGCGCGCACGACGGGCGGGCTGACCGGTTTGGTAATGAAGTCGGTTGCCCCGAGTTCCAGTCCCTTTGTCTCATCAGCTACCTGGGAAAGTGCTGTGACAAAAATGATCGGGATATGTGCAGTAGCCGGATTCTCCTTGAGGCGACGGCAGACTTCATAGCCGTCCATGTCGGGCATCATCACATCCAGCAGAATGATGTCCGGTATTTCCTCCTGAGCAAGCTGAAGTGCGGTTTCACCATTCAGGGCAAACAGCATTTCTCCATCATCCTCCAGCACATCGCAGAGGACTTCAATATTCAGATGCTCATCGTCAACGATCAGTATTTTAGGCTGGGTTTCCGGCAGTTTCATGCTTCTGGACCTATGTCGTGGCTTTGGGCTATTCCGGACAGAACATCCCGTGCTTCAGCGAATTTCAGGCTGCTTACCAGCTGTGACAGGTGATCAAACTCGATACTGGAATTGCCTGACAAGGCTGTCTGCAACTCCGGAAGCAACTTGCGGGTCGCCATCTTGTTCTTTGCCAGTCCTTCATCCAGTCGACGGATAATTTCCGCAAGGGCAGCCCGGTCGATGGTATCTGCACTGTCATGTTCTTCGGCGGGTTTTGGGCTGTACTGATGGTCGCCCAGCGCAATGCGCAAATTACCAAAGTCATGCCGGAAGGCATCAAACAGGGACGCCGTATCAGGATAGCTGTCGCCGGTCCCCGTGTCGCAGGCTATCTGATAGGCCTTGGCTTCTTTCTGAAGCTGATTGCAGCCGAACGTGCCGGCAAGCCCGGAGAGTGTGTGGGCCATTCGGGAAGCCGTCTTGCGGTCATTGTCGCCTATGGCTGTGGCAAGTTTCTCCGGGAAGTCCTGGTATGATGCAACAAAGTCATGGGCAAGTTTGGCAAAGGATTCAGGTTTCAGGCCTGCCTTTGCGCGCATCTCTTCAAGTCTGGCAGCGGCGTCACCGGTCGCCGGCATGACGTCGGGAATGCTCTCCGTTATGGTCTGCTGAGTGGGTGTCGAGACGGGCGCATTATCTGACTTTGCCATGGGCGGACGGCTTTGAAGGTCGGACGGTGCATGTCTGATTAACGTCTGGAAAAACAGGTAGGTATCTATCGGTTTGGCGATATGATCGACCATCCCGGCCGCCGCACATTTCTCTCGTTCTTCAACAAGGGCATGCGCTGTCATCGCGATGACGGGCAGGTTCTGTCTGTCGGGCATGGCCAGAATATTTGCCGTTGCCTCATATCCGTCCATCTCGGGCATCTGGAGGTCCATCAGAATTATATCGTATGAATCGGGATCTGCCTGCACCTTCTCAACGGCGACCCGGCCATTATCGGCGATGGATACCTGTATGCCGACATCTTCCATGATTTCACGGGCAACCTGCTGGTTGATTTCGTTGTCTTCGGCAAGCAACACCCTGAGGCCGCTGAGCTTTTCTCTGATGTCAGATTCAGAAATTTCCGTGCTGTGCCTGAGGACGCGACTCTGATTATTTCCTCCGAAATGGCTGGCAATGGCATCCATCAGAATGGAGGTATTGAGCGGCTTTGTAAGAAACCCGGAGATTGCCGTTTTCTCCACCTGCCGCATGACCATCTCGCGTGCATGTGCGGTTACCAGAAATGTTGCCGGCAGGGTATCCGGATCACAAAGCGCCTGTATCTGGCGGAATGTCTCCAGACCATCCATTCCGGGCATATGCCAGTCGAGCAGGATAAGATCGTACGTTGCCCCGGTTTGTATATCCTCTGAAATTTTCTGAATTGCGCTTTTACCATCGGGCAGCAGATCAATTTCAGAAAAGCCGAGGCTCTGGAGAGTGTCGCCCAGGATTGTGCGGGCGGTAAGGTTGTCATCGATGACCAGAACCCGCAGAGACTGGGGGTCTATGATCTCTTTCAGGCTGTCCAGACTATGTTCTGCCCGAACGCCGAGAGATACGGTGAATGCGAATGTGCTGCCGATGTCCGGTTCGCTGGTGACATTGATTTCTCCCCCCATAAGCTCGATCAGACGTTTGCATATGGAAAGGCCAAGGCCGGTACCGCCAAACTTCCGGGTCGTGGAACCATCCGCCTGCGAGAATGACGTAAACAGGCGGTTTATCTGATCTTCAGTCAGGCCGATGCCCGTATCACTTACAGATACAGACAGGCGTGCCGAATCATTATCGCAGCTCAGACAGTTGATGCGGACGATAATTTCTCCCTTCTCGGTGAACTTCACTGCGTTGCTGAGAAGGTTTGTGATGATCTGGCCAAGCCTGAGCGGGTCTCCCACGAGAGACCTCGGGACATCCGGTTCGGTCCAGAAGACCAGTTCCAGCCCCTTTTCAGTGGCTGAATCGGCAACAAGAGTTGTGACGCCCTGAAGAACATCATCTAGCAGGAAGGGGACATCCTCGACGGTCAGTTTACCGGCCTCGATTTTTGAGAAATCGAGAATGTCATTGATGACCCCCAGTAATGATCTGGCGGCGCCATGGACTTTTGACAGGTAGTCTCTGGTCCGGGAGTCGATGTCACCTTTCAGTGCCATGTGGCTGAGACCGATAATCGCATTCATCGGAGTGCGGATTTCATGGCTCATATTTGCAAGGAACTGGCTTTTCGCAGCATTTGCTGCCTCTGCTTCTGACTTTGCCGCAGCGAGTGCTTCTTCTGAACGCACCTGTTCGGTCACATCGGTGAAGGTTGTGACGAAGCCACCGCCTTCGATCGGGTTTCGCCGGACATCCAGAACAGTACCATCTGAACGGATGCGAGTGTAATCAAGGGCCTCGGACTTGCGCGCCTGGCTGAGCCGTTCTCTGACAATCGTCTCGACATCACCTGTGCCAAGTTCACCTCTTTCAGCGTCATACCGGACGGCGGCCTCCATTGGTGTTCCGACATGCACAATATCTTTCGGATATCCGGCAATCTCATTGAACTTGTCATTCATGACGACATGGTTGAGATCGGCATCCAGCATCGTGATGCCCTGGTCAATATTATCGACCATAAGCTTGAGGCGTCTGCGTTCCTTGTCAAAAGCGGTTTGTGTTGCAACTAGCCGTCTGATCAGCACAACCGAGCCCCAGGAGGCAATGAGAATCGCGGGAAGTGCAAACAGACCCAGCAAAAGCACCGAGAGAGTACGTTCAATCGCTGCGCTGGTTACCGCTTGCGACTGGCTGCTTTCGGTAAAGATGTCATTGATCAGCATCTGCATGGCTGCCAGTGCCGCCCGGTCGTTCACCTTGGCTATCTTGTCAAGTTCAGCGGGGGTCGCGCCGGAGGTGACTTCCTTGCTGACCTCAATCAGGTTTTCACGGTATTCTTCAAGGGTATTGGTCAGAATTCCCAATGCGGCCTGATCATTTGGGTCCAGCAGGATCAGACGGAGGTCATTGATCGCGTTGCTGACAAAAGACAGATCGGAATGTGCGGCCTCCAGATATTGGGGGTCTTTCCGAAGAACGTAATTCTTGAAGTTATGAATGAACCCGCCATAGCCGAGATGCCGGTGTATCTGGGTAAGCGCATCTACCTTCTGCAGGCTTTTCTCGTTCTGGTTGACCCAAGTATCATTTATGTCATTAACGCTATTATACAAGAAATAGACGAAAGAAGAACATATCGCCGTAAATAAGGCGGCGACTATAATGACATAAGTTATTCTTCGGTCTGTTTTTACTGACTGTTCAGGGGTCAAAGCACGATCTGACAATGTTTCAATGTCAGATAACGTTACGAATAAGACCGGAGGTGGCCAGAAATATTTTTAGTTGGCCCTGTCCATTTCCTGAACATTCTGCCAGTCGACTTCCTCTTCGCGGCTTTCCTGAAGGCTGCGATAGGGCAGGCCATAGGAGGAGGCACCGGATTCTGTGAGCCGCTTGAACTGGATGGTCCGGATGAATTCCCGGATACGCGGTTGAATTTCTGTGCGCCAGCGTGTGCCATTGAAAACACCGTAATGCCCGACGCCGGCCTGAACATAGTGATAACGTTCATCAGCAGGCACATTGATGCACAGGTCCTGGGCTGCTTCCGTCTGTCCCAGTCCGCAGATATCGTCTTTTTCTCCTTCAACCGTCATGATCGCGGTTTTCCGGATGGCAGCGCAATCAACCGGTACACCACGATGCATCAGCCTACCGTCAGGAAGGTGGTGTTGCTGGAACACCCGTTCGATGGTCTCAAGATAAAATTCGGCGGGGAGATCCATCACCGACAGATACTCATCGTAGAATTTGTGATGTTGTTCGACCGAATCGCAATCCCCCTTCACCAGATGATCGAAGAGATTCTGATGGGCCGTTATATGGCGATCAAGGTTCATGGTCATGAAGCCGGACAACTGTATATATCCGGGATAGACAGGCCGTGAGAAACCGGGATGCGGGAACGGCACATGCATGATCACATTGCCCTCAAACCAGGCCATCGGCTTTTCCTGCGCCAGCAGGTTGACCGCGGTCGGGTTGCGCCTTGTGTCAATCGGGCCGCCCATCATCGTCAGGCTCGCCGGCTGACAGGGGTCATCCTGTGCCGCCATGACGGCCGCTGCTGCAAGGGCGGGGACTGACGGCTGGCACACGGCCATGACATGGGTGTTTGGTCCGAGGAACCGGATAAATTCGATCAGGTAGTCGACATAATCCTCAAACCCGAAATCGCCGTCATGAACAGGGACCTCACGGGCATCGGTCCAGTCCGTGACATAAAGATTATGTTCGGAGACCATTGCTTTGGCTGTTCCGCGCAGCAGAGTCGCGTAATGACCGGAGAGCGGGGCCACCAGCAGCACTTTGGGGTCATAGCGTTTGCCGGCGACCGATTCATCCCGGTTGAAATGCAACAGCCGGCAGAATGGTTTTTCCATCACGACTTCTTCGGTGATCGGTACCGGCAGGCCGTGGATATGTGTTTCTGTAATGCCGAAGTCAGGCTTACCGTAGCGTTTGGTCAGGTTTTCAAAGACTTCAATGCCCGCTGTCATTCGTTTGGCGATGTCGTTTTCGCCAAACAGAATCATCGGCAATTCCATCTGAAACTTGAGCCGTCGTGCGCCCCATCGCAGGGGGGCCAGCATCGCATGGGCCATCTCGAAAGTCTGGTAGTTCAGCATCTGGATAGTTCCTGAAGCTCAAAAAAATAGGCTTGAGGAATCATAGCAGCACGTCAATTGGTGCGGTGCAACATATTGTTTCGGAACGTTTGATGCCGGTTACAGGCAAAAATCACTGACGCTGAAACACCATGATTCTGCCCAGTCCGACAAGCCCGCCCTTGGGCTGATCCACGACTGCCCGGACGCTGTAGACCGGTAAAAACCATGATTCTGACGCCATGAGTGTGATGTCCTCAATCCGCCGGCCAACGAAATGATCACTTTTCGGGCGGGCGAAGGATTTTGGCGGATGGGACCAGATGACACAGGCAAAATATCCACCACGAACCAGGACGTCACGTGCTGCAGAGAACAAGGCCTTGATGTCTATCGCCCGGGACATGGCATCGCCAGCGACAATAAGGTCACAGGATTTCGCCGGTACAGATGGTGCCGGATAATCGACTGGACGATAGCGCAGCATATCGTAGCAATCCGTCTTGCGCGCCGCCCGAAGGCTTTCGAGATCGTCGTCAACGCCCATCAGATGCGCGGCGTATGGGGTCAGAATATCCGCAAATTCGCCATGGCCGCAGCCGACTTCAATGACCCGCCATCGTGCTCCGCGTCGACCAGTGGCCCGTAACAGGGCCTCAGCCAGTTCATCGCGTACGGGTGAGGGGAGTGCGCGGGAAGCCTCGCCTTCCTTGAGACGGCGTTCCTGAAAATGACTGGGCTGATTGGCAAGCGGCTTGGACGGGGCGGCCTGGGGATCAATCCGGCGCGTTGCTTTCTGTATATGGCGATTGAGACGGGTAAGCTGCTGGCGGGCCTTGAGAAAGTTAGGATCGCCCTTCGGGATCGGTCGCAATGCGGTTGCTGCTGCTGCCGTCCTGCCGGTTGATTCGTAGAGATCCGCGATCTTCAGGCGCAGACCGCTGTCATTGTCATTATAGATCAGGGCATCCTGTGCCAGCTTGACGGCCTGCTCGTGTCGTCCACAGGCAATCATGCTTTCTATATAGCCATGCCAGAGCGCGGGTTCATCAGGACTGCTTTCGATGGCTGCCCGGTAGGCTTCGCAGGCTGATTCCATCTTGCCGTTGGCTTTGAGGGCATGGGCAAGGCAGGCACGGGCGAGGGGATGTGCCGGTGTATAGGCCAGTGCAATCCGGGCAGATGCCAGCGCCTGTTTGGCATTGCCCGCAAGCCGCAGAATTTCCGAGAGGACTGCCCAGCTGTCCGGATTGTTCGGATCCAGCTGGGTGGCGACGCGGGCATGGCGTTCGGCGCGGATGTAATCATTTGCATCACAGAGAGCCGATGCATGCTGAAGACGCAGACGGGCATCTTTGGGCCGCAGTTTGACGATGCGGGCTGTGTGTAAGGTCCGGCGGGACGGGTTGCCCAGCGCGGCATAGGCTTCGGCCAGAATCATGGATGGCCGGGCATCAAGCGGATTGCGTGCGGATAGCTTTTCCGCGGCCTCTATGGCTGCGGTCAGTTCTGCCTGACGGGCAATGGGCTGCTGATGGGCCGCTCTCTCCATGCCTTCTTATTCCGGTCCTACTGATTCCTGTTACCGCCGAGTCGACCACAAGAGATGAAAAATCTGGTTAACAGGAAAATCTTTATCCGCGGCAGACCGGTCTGATTTCCGTGGCTTGTGAGACAGCAGCCGGATTGACTTGCGACGGGGCAGCGCTCTCCATATAAAATCATCTTTTAATGACAATGCCATCTGACCAGTTCCCGTTCCCGCATCGCCACCTCCTGGGAATCGAGGGCCTATCCCCTGTTGAGATCACCACTCTGCTCGACAAGGCGGAAACTTACGTTGAACAGAACCGTCAGACCGACAAGAAAAAGTCTGTCCTGCGCGGCCGGACGCTGATCAATCTGTTCTTTGAAAACTCAACCCGTACCCGCACTTCGTTTGAACTGGCCGGAAAGCGACTTGGTGGCGATGTCATCAATATGAATGTCTCGGCCAGTGCCGTCAGCAAGGGTGAGACCCTGCTGGACACGGCGGTGACGCTGAATGCCATGCACCCTGATGTGCTGGCTGTCCGTCATCCCGATTCCGGGGCGGTTAACCTGTTGGCAGAAAAGGTCAATTGCGCAGTTATCAATGCGGGCGATGGCTGGCACGAGCACCCGACACAGGCCCTGCTGGACGCGCTGACCATTCGCCGCCGTGTCGGTCGCCTGGAAGGGCTGACCGTCGCCATCTGTGGCGATATCATGCATTCCCGGGTAGCACGTTCGAATATTCACCTGCTGACCACCATGGGGGCTCGGGTGCGGCTGGTTGCGCCGAAGACGCTGCTGCCGACGGGTATCGAACGGATGGGCGTTGAGACCTATAATGATATGTCCAAGGGGCTGGCGGACGTTGATATCGTCATGATGTTGCGTGTTCAGCTTGAACGGATGCAGGGCAGCTATATTCCGACGGTCCGCGAATATTTCCGCTTTTTCGGTCTGGATTACGAAAAGCTTCGTCTGGCAAAACCGGATGCGCTGATCATGCATCCCGGCCCGATGAACCGGGGTGTCGAAATTGACTCGGAAGTGGCGGATGATTTTGAACGCAGCGTGATCCGCGAACAGGTGGAAATGGGCGTTGCAGTACGTATGGCCTGTCTGGAAATTCTTGCCGGCAATGTCATTGAACCTGGCCAGAGGAACCGATGATGGCAACTTCCAGAACAGCTCTGGTCAATGCACATTTGCTGGATCCGGCGAGCGGTCTCGATGGACCGGGCGGTGTGCTGGTTTCAGAGGAAATCATTGCGGAGATCGGCCCCTCCGTTACGGCGAAGTCGGTTCCGGCCGGCACCACGGTGATCGATTGCGCGGGCAAGTATCTCGCCCCCGGTCTGGTCGATATGCGGGTGCAGCTTCGGGATCCGGGGGAAGAACATAAAGAAACCCTGGCGACAGGCGGACTGGCGGCAGTTGCCGGGGGCGTCACCTCGATGGTGTGCCTGCCGAACACTGATCCGGTGCTGGACGAAGAAGCTGTGCTGGAGTTCGTGGCGCGCCGCGCAAGACTGGTCGGACTGGCAAAGGTCTATGCCTATGGTGCGGCGACCAAGGGGCTGAAAGGCGACGGTCTGGCGGAAATGGCCATGCTTGCCGATGCCGGCGCTCTCGGTTTTACAGATGGTGTGCGGGCGATTGCCAATGCGCAGGTGATGCGCCGGGTGCTTGGGTATGCCGCGACCTTTGATTTTCTGGTTATTCAGCACCCGGAAGAGCCGACGCTGGCAACCGGGGATATGAATGAAGGTGAAATGGCCACCCGGCTGGGGCTGGCCGGTATTCCGGTCGCGGCTGAGGCTATCCTGCTGGAACGTGATATGCGGCTCGTCGAACTGACGGGCGCCCGGTATCACGCGGCGCATTTGTCGACTGCAGACGGGGTCGATATCATTCGCCGGGCAAAGGCCCGGGGACTGCCGGTGACAGCGGAGACCGCGCCGCCCTATTTTGCCCTGAATGAACTGGCGGTGGGTGACTACCGGACCTTCGCCAAGCTGTCGCCCCCTCTGCGTTCCGAGGCAGACCGGCAGGCTATTGTCGAAGGGCTGCGTGATGGCACAATTGACGCGATTGCATCTGACCATGCACCACAGCCCGTGGACGGTAAACGTCAGCCGATGAGCCAGGCTGAACCCGGTGGTATCGGGCTTGAGACCCTGTTGCCGATCACGCTGGAGCTTTATCACAACGGCCATCTCAGCCTGATGGAGGCAATCGCCAAGGTAACCTGTGAGCCGGCCCGGGTTCTGGGACTGGAGGCCGGACAGCTGAAGATCGGCCATCAGGCGGATATGACGGTCTTTGACCCGAACATTGGCTGGAAGATTGATCCCGGTAAATTCCAGAGCAAGTCGAAGAACTCTCCGTTCGACGGACGTCCCGTGCAGGGCCGCGTGCTGAAGACGGTCGTCGACGGACGGCTGGTATTCGAGCGCTAAGCTGACTTATGATGTCTGTCATGGGTGTTGAACTTCTCCTCTGGCTCGCTGCGGGATACCTTCTGGGATCCATTCCGTTTGGCCTGCTGCTGACCCGCGCCGCCGGTCTTGGCGATGTGCGGTCGATCGGGTCCGGTAATATCGGTGCAACCAATGTACTGCGAACCGGCCGCAAGGGTCTGGCAGCCGGGACACTTCTGCTCGACGGTGGCAAGGGGGCGGTGGCTGTTATCGCCGGTCTCTGGTTTGCAGGGCTTGAAGCGGGACTGATTGCAGGCGTCGCCGCTGTCCTCGGACATTGCTTTCCGGTCTGGCTCGGGTTCAAAGGCGGAAAGGGCGTGGCGACCGTACTCGGGGTCATGCTGGCTGCTGACTGGATGCTGGGTGTCGGTGCCTGCCTGACCTGGCTGGTTGTCTTCCTTCTGTTCCGCTTTTCATCGCTGGCTGCGCTTGTCGCGGTTGCTGCGGCACCGGTCTATGGCTTTGCTCTCGGCAAGCCGGATACGGTTATCTACGCCTTTGCTGCTTTGGCTGTGCTGGTCTGGGTTCGCCACCATGCGAATATCCGCCGCCTGCTGAAAGGCGAAGAACCCCGGGTTGAGAAGAAGAAAAAAGCCGCCTGACCTCTCCATATTGCCTCTGATCCTGTAATGGCTATTGCCAGAGGCAGGCTGACCGTCGTACCGGGCCAGAGGAGGCAGCCATATCCATACAGCAACAATCATCATCGGCAGACGGGAATGGTCTGGCTGATGTGCTTCGCCTGATCCGTTCAGAGAATGTCGGTCCGCTGACCTATCACCGTCTGATCCGGCGCTTCGGTTCAGCCCGGGCCTCGTTAGATGCCCTGCCGGATCTTGCCCGTGCCGGCGGTCGCAGACGTCCCGTCAGAATTCCGGCAATGGGGGAGATTGAGCGGGAGATCGCTGCGGCAGGTGAGGCCGGTGCCACCCTGCTTACCCATTTCGACCCGCATTATCCGCAATGGCTGACTGAAACTGAAGATGCACCACCGGTTATCGGGGTGCTGGGTTCGGCCGAACTGCTGACCAGACCGATGGTTGGCATTGTCGGAGCGCGGAATGCCTCAGCGAATGGCCGCAACTATGCGCGAAAACTTGCGCGGGAATTGGGTGAGGGCGGGTTTGTCGTAGCATCCGGGCTGGCACGCGGTATTGACGCAGCCGCACATGAAGGGGCGCTGCCAACCGGCACGGTTGGTGTGCTGGGGTGCGGACTGGATATCATTTATCCGCCGCAGAACCGCGACCTGTTCCTGCGTATGGCCGAAGATGCCGTCATTATAAGTGAGTTCCCGATTGGCACGGCAGCACAGGCTTCGAATTTCCCTCGCCGCAACCGCCTGATCTCCGGCATGTCCCGGGCTATTGCGGTTGTTGAGGCGAACCGCCGGTCCGGCTCGCTGATCACCGCCCGGCTGGCGCTGGAACAGGGGCGTGAAGTGTTCGCTGTCCCCGGTTTTCCGCTCGACCCACGGTCAGAAGGGCCGAACTGGCTGCTCCGGCAGGGGGCACAACTGCTGGAACGGGCTGATGATATACTTGATGAACTTGCCGGTGCGATGAGGTTGCCAAAATCACCGGAACAGATTGTAAAGGCGGAATTTTCCTGCCCGGACGAGCGCAGTTTTTCCTCCCGTGAGGCGAAATCCAGCCTGATCTCATTGCTGTCATCTACACCGGTCACGGTTGACGAACTGCTGGATGAATGCCAACTCTCGCATCAGGAAGCTGCATCTGCGCTGCTGGAAATGGAACTGGCCGGAAGGCTGGAACGCCTGCCAGGCAACAGGATCGCAGCATTGATTTAATTAAACTGAATGCTGCTTATGAACGTCGTCGTCGTCGAATCACCCGCCAAGGCAAAGACCATCAACAAGTATCTCGGCAAGGACTATGTGGTTCTTGCGTCCTTCGGGCATGTCCGGGATTTGCCGCCAAAAGACGGGTCCGTCGACCCGGACCAGGACTTCAATATGCTGTGGCAGGTTCAGCCTGATTCCGAACGGCATCTGAAAGAAATCACCAAAGCGGTCAAGGGCGCCGACAAACTGTTTCTCGCAACCGATCCGGATCGTGAAGGTGAAGCCATCTCCTGGCATGTGCTGGAAGAATTGCAGCGGCGCAAGGCACTGAAGAATGTCGATGTGAAGCGGGTGGTGTTCAACGAGATTACAAAAACCGCTGTTACCACGGCAATGCAGAACCCCCGCGATATTGATCGCCCTCTGGTCGATGCCTATCTGGCGCGCCGGGCGCTCGATTATCTCGTTGGCTTTACCCTGTCGCCGATCCTCTGGCGCAAGCTGCCGAAGTCCCGCAGTGCCGGGCGTGTGCAGTCTGTTGCGCTCAGGCTGGTCTGTGAACGGGAAGCCGAGATTGAAGTCTTCAAGCCGCAGGAATACTGGTCGGTTACGGCACGTCTCGCGAATGGCGCGAAAGCCGAGTTTGATGCCCGTCTGGCGCGGATTGACGGTAAAAGACTGGATAAGTTCGAGCTTGGGAATGCCGGTTCTGCCGAGACGGCGGCTGATCTGATCAAAAGTTCTCCGCTGAGTGTGACCTCTGTTGAGAAGAAGCGCACACAGCGTCGCCCGCAACCGCCGTTCACTACCTCGACCCTGCAGCAG
Organism: Alphaproteobacteria bacterium HT1-32; assembly: GCA_009649675.1. Lineage (NCBI taxonomy): Bacteria > Pseudomonadati > Pseudomonadota > Alphaproteobacteria > Alphaproteobacteria bacterium HT1-32. The sequence goes on from WJPL01000002.1 coordinate 556,776, forward strand.
GAAGCGGCACGAAAGCTGTATTTCGGTGCCAAGCGGACAATGCAACTGGCGCAGAAATTATACGAAGGTATGACGCTGGATGGTGAGACCGTTGGTCTGATCACCTATATGCGTACCGATGGTGTGCAGATGGCGAATGAAGCCATCGAAGCCTGTCGTACACATATCGGCGGCAATTACGGATCGAATTACGTTCCGAAAGAGCCCCGGATATACAAGACCAAGGCAAAGAATGCGCAGGAAGCCCATGAGGCTATCCGCCCGACCGATGTGACTCGCACACCGGAAATGATGCGCAAATATCTCGATCAGGATCAGCAGCGGCTTTACGAGCTGATCTGGCTGCGGACCATCGCCAGTCAGATGGAAGCCGCGCAGATTGATCAGGTCGGTGTTGATATCGATACGAAAGACGGCAAGGCCGGCTTGCGGGCAACGGGGTCAACCATCGCGTTTGACGGTTTTCTCAAGGTCTATCGGGAAGGCATGGACGACAGCGACGGAGACGATGACGACCGGCGTCTGCCGCCCCTGAATGAAGGCGAGGCGATTGACCTGCGTGAAGTCCTGCCGGAACAGCATTTTACACAGCCACCACCACGTTATTCCGAGGCCAGTCTGGTCAAGAAGATGGAAGAGCTCGGTATCGGCCGTCCGTCGACCTATGCGTCTGTTCTCTCCGTCCTGCAGGACCGTGGTTATGTCCGGCTTGATAATCGCCGTTTCATTCCGGAAGACATGGGGCGTCTGGTCACGACTTTCCTGACGAACTTTTTTGAACGTTATATTCAGTACAATTTCACCGCCGATCTGGAAAACAAGCTGGATGAAATTTCGGCAGACCGGGTGAATTACAAGGTTGTGCTGCACGAATTCTGGGACGCCTTCCATCAGGCTGTTGATGGCGCAAAAGACCTGACAATCACCAATGTCATTGATGCGCTGGATGAGGCGCTGGGGCCGCATTTCTTCCCGGAGACCGAGGAAAACCAGGCCCCGCGCAACTGCCCCTCATGCGATGACGGACGGCTTGGCCTGAAGCTTGGCAAGTTCGGAGCCTTTATCGGCTGCTCGAATTATCCGGAATGCAAACATACCCGTAAGCTGGAGATTCTCGGCGACGGCGAGGATGACGGTGCGATCGCGGCGGATGGTCCGGTAGAACTGGGGGAAGACCCGGAAACCGGCAAGATGATCACCCTGCGCAAAGGGCCGTACGGTCATTATGTCCAGCTGGGTGAGCCGGAAGAAAAGAAGAAGCCGAAACGCGCGTCCCTGCCGAAGGGGCTGGCACCGGCAGATGTTGATCTGGAAAAAGCGATCGGTCTTTTACGCCTGCCGCGTGATGTCGGACCGCATCCGGAAACCGGTGAAATGATTCAGGCCGGCCTTGGACGTTTCGGGCCCTACCTGAAATATGATGGCGGGTTTACCTCGCTGCCGGCGGATGATGATCTGCTGAGCATCGGGCTGAACCGGGCTGTGACGATTATTGCCGAGGCGCAGGCGAAGAAAGGCGGCGGCAAGGCGATTGATCTTGGTGCCCACCCTGATGACAAGAAGCCTGTGAAAATCAAATCCGGCCGTTTCGGGCCCTATGCAGAGCATGGCAAAATCCGTGCGACCCTGCCCAAGGGTACTGAAATGGACAGCGTGACGCTGGAACAGGCGGTGGAGCTGATTGCTGCGAAGGCGGCCAAGGGTGGTAAAACCACCAAGGCCAAAACCACCAAGGCGAAGACGACGAAAGCAAAAACCACCAAGGCCAAGCCCAAGACGCGCGAGAGCGCAGCCTGAGGCGGACGCCCGTGGCCGACAAACAGAAGTCCGTTCCTTTTCCAAGCCGGGAGCAGGTCGCCGAATTCATCAGGCTTTCGCCTGGCAAGGTTGGGAAAAGGGAAATTGCGCGTGCCTTCCACATTCGTGGACAGGATCGCCCGCTGCTGAAGAAACTGCTTCGGCAGATGGAAAAGGACGGCATGCTGGAAAAAGGTGATCGCAAGAGTTTCCGTCAGCCCGGAGATCTGCCCTCCGTCACGGTTCTGAAAATTTCACGGATCGACAAGGACGGAGAGCTGTTCGCCATTCCGGTCAGCTGGGAAGGTGAGGGAGACGGGCCAGAGGTCAATATTGTCAGTATTGGTCGTGGCAGTGCGCCGGGTCTGAACGACAAGGTCCTCGCCCGTTGTGACAAGGATGGTGAAGGCGGCTATCGCGGCAAGGTGATCCGGCGGCTGGAACGCCAGACGCCGGGTATTCTGGCAGTTGCCCGTCAGGATGCGGCGGGGAACTGGCGGCTGAAATCGATCGACCGGCGGGATCGCGATGAATTCGCCGCTGTCGGGCGTCTGCCGGCAGATCTGGTCGCCGGGACGATGGTTCGCGCTGAAGTGCTGAATGGTCGTGAACTCGGATTGAAACCGGCAAAGATCGTTGAAGTTCTGGGGGATATGTCCGGCCCCGGAGCGATCACCGATATCGTTATCAAGCGACATGGCATTCTGGATGTGTTTCCGGATGCCGCGACGCAGGAAGCGGAAAAGGCGAAGGCTGCACCGCCTGAAGGCCGGGTGGATTTGCGCAAGGTACCGCTGGTCACGATTGACGGTGAGGATGCCCGCGACTTTGACGATGCCGTTTTTGCGGAACCGGATGACGATCCGGACAATCCCGGTGGTTTTCATCTGATTATCGCGATTGCTGATGTGGCCTGGTATGTCCGGCCGGGAAGTCCGCTGGACAAGGCTGCCTTTGAACGCGGCAATTCCACCTATTTCCCGGATCGTGCCGTTCCGATGTTGCCGGAAGTGCTGTCGAATGGCTGGTGCTCGCTGATGCCGCGGGAGGACCGGCCCTGCATGGTGGCGCATATCTGGATCAGTGCGAAAGGCGCCATTCTTCGCAGCCGGATAGAGCGGGGACTGATGAACTCGGTTGCCCGGCTGACCTATAAACAGGTTCAGAGGGCGCAGGACGGCTTTCCCGACCCGGACGTGGAGGTGTTGCTCAAACCGGTCATTGCGCCGCTGTACGATGCCTTCAGGGCGCTGGAGACGGCACGCCGGTCCCGGGGAGTGATGGAACTCGACCTTCCGGAACGTCAGATCATTCTGAATGAAGAGGGCGCGGTTGACCGCATTCAGCCGCGTGAGCGCCTCGACAGCCACAAGCTGATCGAGGAATTCATGATCTGCGCCAATGTGGCGGTTGCCGATGCCCTGGTGAAAAAACGTCGTGCGACAGTGTTTCGCATTCATGACCAGCCGGGAATGGAGAAGCTCGAATCCCTGCGCCAGTTCCTTGAAGGATTTGGTCTCAGCCTGACCAAGGGCGTGATCCGGACCGGTGACTTCAACAATATCCTCCAGAAGGTTGTCGGCGCTCCGCATCAGGGGCTGGTCAATCAGGTTGTGCTGCGGTCGCAGAGCCAGGCGGCCTATAGCCCTGATAATATCGGACATTTCGGGCTGGCGCTGGTTCGCTACTGTCATTTCACGTCACCGATCCGCAGATATGCGGATCTGATGGTTCACCGCGCCCTGATTGATGCCTTTGATCTTGGGCCGGGTGGTGTGAATTACGAAAGTAGCGAAGACCTGGTTGAGCCGGCAGAGCATATCTCTGTCACTGAGCGACGATCTTCGGATGCTGAGCGTGATTCGACTGATCGATATATTGCCTCGTTTCTGGCTGACCGTGTTGGCGCTGACTTCGAAGCAACGGTTTCCGGTGTTACCCGGTTTGGACTGTTCATGGCACTGAAGGAGACGGGTGCTGACGGACTGGTGCCGATATCCTCCCTGCCGGACGATTATTATGACCATGATGCGGTCACGCACCGCCTGACGGGCAATTCAGCCGGACGGGTTTATGCGCTGGGTGACGATTTCACCGTGCGTCTCGTTGAAGCGTCACCTGTGACGGGCGGGATGCTGTTTGAAATCCTCAATCATCCGAAACCGGGGCCGGGTGCAAGGCGGGGAAGGGGCCGGGGGAAAGGGCACCCACCGCGTCATAAACGCAGGCGCTAACGCTACTTTAAGATAAAAAGCGCTGTTCTAGGGCAACAAGGAGCGCAATAATTGCCCCAACGGAACAGTTGCTGATGTCAATGTACAGCAATATCAATGGCTTGAAGGTTTTCTCAGTTGCTGCCCTCTTCTGGGTGAGCGCCTGCACGACTCCGCCTCAGGATACAATTGCCGAAACCCCGCGGGATGTTTATGCAGAAAAGCTGACAGAAGTGTTTAATGTCGGCTACGGGAGAATACTTTCCCGTTATATCGACCCGGTAAATGCCGGAGAGCTCGCCGTAAGTGGCCTGAATGGTCTGGTGGCCATCGATTCATCGATTGCCGTCAATCTTTCGGGACCGAAAAAGATCACGATCAACCGCCGTGATACCGAACTGGCGTCCTTTGACCGGCCGCTGGATGAAGACCTTGCCGGCTGGGTTGCCGTTACCGTGGATATGGTGACAGAGCTTCGCAAGTCCGATGGCAGCTTTGCTTCAGCGAGCACAGAACAGGTGTTCCAGGCGGCGTTCGATGGCGCAATGTCCCGGCTGGATACCTATTCCCGGTATTTTGGTGCAGATGATGCAAACCGTCGCCGTTCGGAACGCAGTGGTTTTGGCGGTATCGGGATTGGCTTCCGGTCGGATGGCGATGTCATCAAGGTCCTGTCGGTCCATCCGGAATCCCCTGCTGCGAAAGTCGGACTACAGCCTGGTGACAGCATCGTCGCAGTTGATGGTGTGCCTGTGTCCGGCTGGGGACAGGACAGGGTTATTGAAACTGTGCGTGGCAAGATCGGTACAGAAATCGAGATGCTTGTGCGTAACGGCTATGGCATCGAGCGTGTCGTTTCGGTTCGCCGTGAGAAGATCGTCTCGCCGACGGTGATCTACAAACGGATGGACTCGGTCGCCTATATCCAGCTCACCGGTTTCCGGGTCGATACGGCAAACCGGCTGGAAGATGCGATCAGCCGGGCCAAACGGGATATCGGCAGTGGCCTTCGCGGCATCATTCTTGACCTGCGCAACAATCCTGGTGGTTTTCTTGATCAGTCTGTCCGGGTTTCCGATCTCTTCCTGAGCCATGGACGGATTGTTTCGGCCAAAGGCCGTCATCCCAGCAGTCTGCAGAGCTTTGAAGCGCATGATGGTGATCTGGCCGATGGTCTGCCGATGGTCGTGATTGTCGATGGCCGGTCTGCTTCTGCTGCCGAGATTGTTGCTTCTGCTCTTCAGGATGCGGGCAGGGCAGTGGTTATCGGTGCGACCTCCTATGGCAAGGGGACGGTGCAGAATGTTATCGACCTGCCGAACGAGGCGGAAATCGCGCTGACATGGGCTCGTTTTCACGCGCCTTCCGGCTACGCCCTGCAACATCTCGGCGTGATGCCGACGGTTTGTACGAGTGCTGTCGATCATGATGCCCGTCAGGTGCTGAGAGATAGTAATGCGCGCCGTAAGGAGATTGCCCGGCAGATGATTGACTGGCGGCTGATTGATGTCTCTGACGAAGCCGGACGGCAGGGATTACGCAATCTGTGCCCCAGCCGGAGACTGAACCGTTCCTTCGAACTGGATGTGGCGATGCGTCTGCTGGATGACCGGGTCGCCTACTTACGGGCGCTTGATGCATCGGTTACCGCTGTCGCCGGATATTAGGCTGTATTGAACACTTGACAGTTGCTGTTCCGAGGGTATTTTCCGCGCTCTATTTCAGACCGCAGAGGTTCCGGGTATGGCTAAGCCAAATACACTCAAGATCAAGCTCGTCAGTACAGCCGACACGGGCTACTACTATGTGACGAAGAAGAACCCGCGGACGCAGACTGAGAAGCTGGAATTCCGGAAATACGACCCGGTTGTTCGCAAGCATGTCACGTTCCGGGAAGCCAAGATTAAATAATCTGACCGTTTTCAGGTTATGCAGAATAAGAAAAGGCCGCTGTTCTCAGCGGCCTTTTCTTTATCTCTGACTGTTTACAGGCGCTGCCTGAGTAGGGGTCAGTTCAGGAAGCTGGCAACGGTTTCCAGGAAGTTCGCGACAGAAATCGGCTTGGCAATATAGCCTTCGCAGCCGCCTTCGCGGATTTTTTCCTCATCACCCTTCATGGCGAATGCCGTTACGGCAATGACCGGAATATGCTTCAGACCCGGGTCTTCCTTGAGCATTCTGGTAATCTCCAGCCCGGAGATCTCAGGCAGCTGAATATCCATCAGGATAAGGTCCGGCATATTGTCACGGGCCAGTTTCAGGGCTTCCTTGCCGTCCTTGGACTGCAGGGTCTCATACCCATGCGCCTGAAGCAGGTCATTGAACAGTTTCATGTTCAATTCGTTGTCTTCGACGATAAGAATTTTCTTTGCCATAATAATCCTGATTTTGCCTACGTGCCTTAACTTAACCAATACACCCCGGCTTTGACAATCAGGCAAGTTATTTAGCTATGAATTGCAACACAGCTCAATGTCATCAGATAAAAAATGGGCGGTCATAATGACCGCCCGAGTATGTCTGGAACTATCGAAATGAAAAAGGCTCCCTCAGAATCCGAGGCCGCCTGTGATGCCGAGACCTGTCGACATGATAATGGCGAAGAAGGTCAATGGGCCGGCAACTGCAAAAGCTTTCCAACTGGTCATTGCGTCAATCCTTTCGTCATAACTGGTTTCAGGCCAGTAACATCATGATAGCGCTGCTGACAGAGACTGCAGTGCGCTGGATCACAATGGTTAACGAAGGATGTAACCGGAAGTTCCGGATTATTCGCCGCGAACTTCCTCGACCATGTCTTCAAGCCGGTTAACGTCGAGAATGACCAGAGCGTTCTTCTGGCGTTCGACCAGCTTTTTGCGGGCAAGGTCATTCAATACGCGGGCAACGGTTTCACGGGTCGTACTGACGCGGCTGGCGATATCGCTATGGACCGGGATCGGGGTTATCCGGGCGATATTCTCATCGGCACCGACGACCCGGGCCTGTCGCAGCAGTTCGGCATGGACCCTGTTGTTCGCGCCAAGCGTCGACAGGTCCATGATCCGGTCTGTCGATGCCCGGATGATACGGGTGAATTCCAGCATGACTTTCAAGGCAATCGAGGGATGTGCCTCTAGCATGCTCATGAAGTGAGTAGGACGCATGGTGGCAACCAGCGTGCTCTCGAGCGCCATTACACTGGCAGAGCGTGGATGCCCGTCCAGTGCGGCGAGCTGACCGAAATAGCTCCCGGATTCCAGGTCATCGAGGGTTACCTCGCGTCCGGAGAGTGAGTAGAGAACAACCCTGACCCGGCCTTCGACCACGAAGAAGACGTCCCGGCTTTCACTATCGCGGTCAATGATCTGTTCCTGACTTGAATATCTGTTGAAAGCACACAGCTTCTCAATCGCATCCAGCTCGGATTGCTCCAGGTCTGCGAACAACATTACGCTCGAAAGCGAACTTCCCCCGTCAGCGGTCACACGGTCCCCGATGTCATGTTATCGTCGTTTACGTCTTCTGGCCGGACAGTCGTGCTATGACCGCTTCCCCCGACATGCCTATCCTTGTTTATTTCCGATAGACCGTCAACTTGCGTGCAATACGGGGGGCTGTAGAGGGTAACAGGCAGTGCCGCAGGCGATCAGTCGTTGCCCCGCAGGCGGCCTTGAGGCAGGATGCACCGGTTGCTTTTCCAAGGATAATGAAGTTGAAGCAGGGTAGAAGCGATTTCCTGAATATCGTCAATGATGCGGTCATCCGGTTTCCGGATAATCGCATGTGTCGGCGCGTGATTGCCGGTGAAATGACCCTGGTGGATTATCACAACCTGCTACTGACCCTGTTTCATCAGGTTTACGAGGCGCCGACTTCCATGGCTCTGGCAGCTGCCACCTGCGATCCTGAGCAGGAGTTTGCCAAGGATTACCTGCTGATGCAGGCGGACCAGGCAAAAAGTCAATGGAAGCTGATACGGAACGATCTTGCGGCTACCGGCTACAGCGACCGGGATCCCCACGATGATTTTCCGTCACCGCCCTGTCAGGCCTATGTGGCGTTTAATTTTTACATCGCACTGAAAGCTCCGATGGCGCGTATCGCGACCGGGCTGGTGCTGAAGACTATTGGAGCCAGTTTTGGCGGAAATTACGCCAGCAAGCTGATTCAGGATCTGGACCTGTCACCGGAACAGGCATCGTTCCTGTTCGCGATGTCGGGGGACGACGTCGACCATGTTGATGAGGTCGAACAGGTTATCGAAAAAGCTTATCTGACCGACCGTGACTGGCGCTGGATGTGTCATGCTGCAAAAACAGCCAGCCATCTTTACGCCAACATGTATAACGCTGTGGTCAGTGGAACCGGGCGCCGGAATGCAGATTAAGCTCAGCGAGCTTTCACACGGGCAGTATCTCATCACCTTTGGGCATACTTCTATCCAGATGGGCGCAGCCGACTTTGCTGCGCTGAAAGCGGAACTGAAGGTCTATATCGACAAGGATGAGGCAGAGAACCGCCTGACATCTGCCAAGCAGCTCTTTGAAAAGCTGCTGGTAGCGAATGATGCAGGCGTTCAGAACCTTATCAAGGAAGCGCATTTTACCGATATGGTGGTGGTCATGCAGGCATTTGCCGCAAACCATCAGCTGATGGCAAAATTTTCCAGAAATATGAGCAAGCGTTCGATGATGATGTATCAGGATGCTCTGAACACGCGTCAGGACCAGGCGGTCGATGCTGAAGAGGCGAGTGGCGCCGTTAGCCGGCTGTTGCGGCTGGCCCAGAAACTTGTCAACGAGAAGAAGCTGACATTCGAGGGATAAGGGAAGAGAGACCCGGTTTCCGTCGTGGAGCGGCGTTTAACGGCCCGCAGTGGCGAATTCAGCGAGAACCCGGATCAGATCAGTGATCTTTTCCTTCAGCGCAACGAAGTCTGCACTCCGCTCGACCCGTTCCTCATTCATGTAGAGACCGCGATTGATCTCGATCTGTACGCTGTGGCGATGGTCTGCCGGGTTGCTGTAGCGCCGGACAAGTTCCACTCCCTTGTACGGATCGTTGACACGGACATCATATCCATATCCCCGCAATGTACTGGCTATCAGGTCAGTGAAAGCGGGATCGCAGGTCGAGCCGTCCCGGTCTCCGATAACCATGTCCGGTCGCAGTTTCCCGGGGCCCTCGGGCGATATGTTGGAGGAGCGTGCCGGCATCGAATGACAGTTCACATGCCAGACCCTGCCAAAGGCCTTGCGGCGCTCGTCAAGGGTCCGGGAGACCGTCTCATGATAGGGACGCCAGAAGGAATCGATACGGTTCCGGACTTCCGCCACGGACAGTTTACGGTCATAGACTTCGCCCCCGGGCTCGCGGCAGGGGATCAGACCGATACCAAGGGCGACTTTCGGGCCCGGGTTGAGTTCACCGGGCCAGACACCATCCAGCATCGACGGGTCCAGATCGTCTTCCGCCCGGTTCGGATCGATATAGGATCTCGGGAACAGGGCGCGAACCATGGTGGCCCCGTATGCGGGAGCTTCACCGAACAGATCGTCAATGAAAGCATCCTCTGTATGCCGGAGCGCGATATGCGGCAACCGTGAGCCGAAATCTGACGGATAGGTACTGCCGCTGTGCGGTGAATCCAGAACCAGAGGACAAACCGCAACATCCGGATCTATCCGTTCGACCACATTCTCAATATGAAAAGACACAGCCACGATTAACCGTCGTTCAGATGGCAGGCTGACAGCCGGCCTGGTGCAATTTCGCGAAGTGCGGGCCGTTCGGCCTTGCAGCGTGCCGTGGCATGCGGGCAACGCGGATGAAAATGACATCCCGGCGGGGGATCGAGCGGTGAGGGAATTTCCCCGCTGACCGGCTCATAGACCCGGTGCCGGATATCAAGCCGGGGGACTTCGCCCAGCAGTGCCTGAGTGTAGGGGTGGTTCGGGCTGTCAAAGATATCGTCAGTCTTGGCGACTTCCACGACGCGGCCGAGATACATGATCACCACCCGGTCGGAAATATGTTCAACGACACTGAGGTCGTGACTGATGAACAGGTAGGTGAGGTCGAGATCGGTCCGCAGATCCATGAACAGGTTGATGACCTGTGCCTGAATGGAAACGTCCAGTGCGGCGATAGCCTCATCGCAGACAATGAACTCCGGATTGACGGCAAGCGCACGGGCGATGCCGATACGCTGACGCTGTCCGCCGGAGAACTGATGCGGGTAGCGCTTGCGATATTCCGGATCAAGGCCGACCCGCAGCATCACCTCAGCGGCATAATCCGCCTTGTCCTTCTTGTTGACGATGCCGTGGACGACAGGCGCCTCGGAGATGATGTCTTCGACCCGCATCCGCGGGTTGAGTGATGCAAACGGGTCCTGAAAGATCATCTGGATTTTCAGGGCCGCATTGCGCGTATCCGCGTCATTCATGTCGGCGATGCTCTGTCCATTGAACAGAATGTCACCTTCTGTGCGCGGCAGGATACCGGCAATCATGCGGCCAAGTGTCGACTTGCCGCAGCCTGATTCTCCAACCAGACCGACAACCTCTCCGTGAGAGACTTCGATGGAGACACCATCAACAGCATGAACGACTTCTTCGCGTACTTTCGAGCCGAACTTCTGTGCGATCTTGCCGGCGATATCCAGGCGCTTCACAAAGCGTTTGGAGACATCGAGGGTCTGGATCATGGGTTTGCCGGTTGCGGTCATGCTGCGGTCTCCAGATGGGGGTTATGGCAGCGCAGCTGGCGACCGGAACTGAGTGTCTCGATTTCCGGCTCGACATTGCAGGCGTCTGTTGCACGCGGGCAACGGTTCTTGAAGGTGCAGCCGACGGGCAGCTTCAGCAGGGAAGGGGTCATTCCGGGAATCTGGAACAGCCGCTGTCCGCGCTTGTTATGGCTGGGCACGGACCCGATCAGACCGTGGGTATAGGGATGTGCCGGGCTGTCCAGGATATCCTCGACCCGGCCCTGTTCGACAATCCGTCCCGCATACATGACACAAACCCGGTCAGCCAGTCCTGCAATAACGGCGAGGTCATGGGTGATCCACATCAGAGCCGTACCGGTTTCACGGCAGAGCTTCTGGGTTTCGTAGAGGATCTGTCCCTGAATGGTGACGTCGAGAGCCGTTGTCGGTTCATCTGCAATGATGAGTTCCGGTTTGTTCAGCAGGGCAATGGCAATGGCAACACGCTGCCGCATACCGCCTGAGAACTGATGCGGATAGGAACGCAGCCGTTCATCCGGAGCCGGAATACCAACCTGGCCCAGAGCGTCCCGGGCCCGTTGCCTGGCTTCATCCTTGCTGACCTTTTCATGGGCCAGCACGGTTTCGATCATCTGCGTATCAATACGCAGGACCGGGTTCAGGGTCATCATCGGATCCTGAAAGATCATCGCGATGCGGTTGCCGCGAAGCTTCTGCATCTGCTCTTCCGGCATGCCGACAAGGTTCTGGCCTTTGTAGAGGACTTCCCCTCCGGCAATCTCGCCGGGCTGGTCGACAAGTCCGATGATCGAGAAGCCGGTAACCGACTTTCCAGATCCGGATTCGCCAACGAGACCCATGATCTCACCGCGTTTGACGTCAAAGCTGACACCATCGACGGCCTTGGCAATCCCGGCCTTGGTGTAGAAATAGGTTTTAAGGTCGCGGACGCTGAGCGTCGGCTGATCGCTGCTCATGAGAGTTCGTCCTTATTTCTGGAGGCGGGGATTGAGGATGTCACGCAACTGGTCACCGACAAGATTGATGCCGACAATTGTGACCAGCAAAGCAAGGCCGGGGAAGAAGGTGATCCAGTATTTATGGCTGTGCATGTAATCAAAGCCATTGCGGATCAGCATGCCCAGTGACGGTTCGGTCTGCGGTACGCCGAGACCCAGGAAGCTCAGCGTCGCTTCCAGGCTGATGGCGTGCGCCGTCTGAACTGTTGCAACCACGATCAGCGGAGGCAGGCAGTTCGGCAGCAGGTGCCGGAAGACGATCCGGCGATGGCTCAGGGCAAGACAGGTTGCCGCTTCGACATATTCCTTCCGGCGTTCAACCAGCGCACTGCCGCGGACCGTACGGGCATAGTAGGCCCATTGCGCCACAATCAGCGCCATGATGGTCTTGTCGATACCCGGCCCAAGCACCGCCATGAAGACGAGGGCAATCAGGATGGCCGGAAAACTGAGCTGGATATCAACGATACGCATGATCAGCGTATCGACATAGCCGCCGAAGTAAGCTGCGGCGAGGCCGATGCTCATACCGAGAGCCAGAGCAATCAGACCGGAAGTGACGCCGACCGTGATGCTGGTTCTGAGACCATAGAATATGGCGCTCAGCATATCCCGTCCGGACCCGTCAGTACCAAGAACGTAGGTAAAGTCGCCGGCGAAATTCTGGCCGCCGGGTGCGATCAGGTTGTCCATCACATCGACTTTTGCCAGATCGAAAGGATCGGTCGGGGCGATCAGGGGAGCGAAGATCGCGATGAAAACGACAATCGAGGTAATAACCAGCCCGAAAACGGCAATCCTGCTCTCCAGAAAGTCTGAGGCAAACCGCTGAAATGGGGTCTGTACCCGTGCTGCTGCCGGCGCTGGTGTGATGCCACCGCCAGCCGATGCTTCTGCCGTAGCTTCCGGTTTCATGATTTGACGTCCTGAAGGCGGACCCGGGGGTCCAGAATTGAGTAAAGGATATCGACGAGCAGGTTGATGATGATGAACATCATCACCGTAATCATCAGATAGGCGACAACCATGGGCCGGTCGAGCAACAGGATCGATTCAATGATCAGCTTGCCCATCCCCGGCCAGGCAAAAATGGTTTCCGTGATGACCGAGAAGGCAATCAGGCCACCGAATTCGAGACCAATGACGGTCACGATCGGGATCATGATGTTCTTCATCAGGTGCAGCAGAATGACCCGTCGATAGGACAGCCCCTTTGCCCGTGCGAACTTGATGTAATCCATGTGGATCGTTTCGCGCACACCGGCCCGGGCAAGCCGGATAACCAGTGATATCTTGAGCAATGCCAGGTTCAGTGCCGGCATGAACAGATGGGTCAGACCGTCCCAGGTCAGAAAGCTGACCTCAATCCCCAGCACTTCCACCGTTTCGCCGCGCCCGGTTGAGGGCAGCCAGCCAAGATAAACGGCAAAGATCATGATCATCATCAGGCCAACCCAGAAGGTGGGGAGGCTGAACCCCAGGATTGAACCTGACATGATCAGTTTGGATGAGAATGTCCCATGGCGCAGGCCGGCATAAACACCGAGCGGAATACCGAGAACAATCGACAGGAACAGGGCACTGAAGGCCAGTTCGAGCGTCGCAGGCATTTTCTGCAGGATGAGCTGGAGGGCAGGGTCGTTCATCACGAACGAGTTGCCGAGATCACCCTGAAGCGCCTTTCCGACGAACTTCAGATATTGTTCATGGAACGGGAGATCGACGCCAAAATCGCGCTTAACCCGTTCGATCTCCTCCTGAGGAGCATCGGGGGAGACAAGCAGATCGGTTGGGTCGCCGATCTGATAAATCGCCATGAATACAAGAAATGACATAATCACGACGACCAGCAAACTCTGCAGCAATCGTCTGATAATAAAAACCGACATCTGTGCCTCCCCGATGTCAGGCTAAAAAAGATACCGGGTGCCGCGTGAAGCAACACCCGGTATGACGTGGTCTTACTTCGCGGTGCGAACCGTGTAGAACACAGTATGTTCGTCGGAACGTCCGGCATAGGTCAGGCCCTTGCGGGTCGCCCAGACACTTTCCTGATAGTGCAGGGGAATAATGCCCTGACTTTCATTCATGGCGATTTCCGTTGCCTTCGCGAGAAGCTTCTCACGTTCGGCATCGTCAACCGTAGCCAGTGCCTGCTTCAGCACAGCGTCCATGTTCGGGTTTGAGTGACGGCCACGATTGGCAGCACCCATACCGGCAGCCTTGTCATAGGTAGCCAGCAGCGACTTCAGCGGTGAAGAAGCTTCACCGGTACCGGAGCCCCAGCCAACAAGGATCAGGCTGAATTCAGGCATCTTGTCCGGGCTGCCACTGGACGCACGGCCAAAGAAGACAGAACGCGGCATGGTGATGACTTCTGCCTTGATACCAACGCGGGTGATCATCTGGCCAACGGCTTCCAGGATCTTGGCATCGTTGATGTAACGATCATTCGGACCATGGATTTTCAGCTTGAAGCCATCGGGATAGCCGGCTTCAGCCAGCAGTTTCTTAGCACCTTCCGGATCATACGGTTCCGGCGACAGGTTTTCGCTGCGACCGAAGAAGCCGTCCGGCAGCAACTGACCGGCAGGAATGGCAACGCCTTCCATGACGCGGGCAACAATGGCATCGCGGTTGATGGCTTTGGAGATCGCCTTGCGGACGCGAACGTCGAGCAGCGGGCTCTTGATCTTTTCGCCGTTGTTACCGCTTACGTCCGGTGAGTCTTCACGGAACTGGTCGATGTGAAGATAGATGACGCGGTTGGAAACCTTCTTGCTGATCGCGACATTCGGATCGGCCACAAGGTTGGCAACGTCCGTGGTCGGAACGTCATCAATGAAATCGACATCGCCGGCCAGCAGGGCGGCAACACGGGACGGGTCAGACTTGATCGGTTTGATCGTGACTGTTTTCCATTCCGGCTTTTCGCCCCAGTAGCCTTCGAAACGCTCAAGGATCAGCTTCTCACCCTTGACGAATTCAACCATCTTGAACGGACCGGTACCAATAGCGGCCTTGCCCGAATCGAAATCGGCAGTCGAGGCACCTTCAGCGGCTTTCTTCGACAGAATAGCAACTGTCGAGATATCAGCCGGCATCAGCGGGTAGGGAGCTTCTGTCGATGCATGAATTGTGTAGTCATCGATCTTCTTGAAGGTCTTGCCCTTGATGTAGGTCGAATAGCTTGAAGGGCTGTTCGGTACGTTCGGGGCACGTTCCATCGTGAAGATGACATCATCAGCCGTGAACGGCGAGCCGTCATGGAAGGTAACGCCCTGACGCAGTTTGAATTCCCATGTCAGATCGTCGATCGGCTTCCAGGAGACAGCCAGATCCGGCTTCAGCCGCTGGGATTCATCCTGGGTCATCAGCCGGCCGAAGATATTCTTCGCCATGGCGTTGTTCGGGCCGAGGTTATGGTAATGCGGGTCAACTGACGACGGCTCAGCACTGAGGCCGACGCGTAGTTCCTGTGCACTTGCCTGGGCAGCAACGCCAAATGACATTGCAACCGCCAAGCCGATAATCGGCTTCATGAGCTTCATATTAGGTCTCCCTGTTGAATTCCCTGTGAACGAGGTACAGCGCCCCGTACGGACACTGTTACAACGATCTTGCCGAAAACATCTTCTGACGACAAGCAGCGGTATGTTCCGCAGTCTCGTTGTCTCCCTCCACCTGTACTTTGTCGTGAAACCCTTTCATCAGGCAAATGAATAATTAAGATAGGCAACATGCTTACGGATAATGTTCTGAATCTTGACCTGAATCTGCTGAAAGTGTTCAGCGCAATCTACCGGGAACGTCAGTTAACCCGCGCCGGTGAGGGGATCGGTCTGACTCAGCCGGCCATGAGCCAGGCGCTTCGCCGTCTCAGATCACATTTTGGCGATATCCTGTTTGAGCGGATCAAGGGCACCATGCGGCCAACGGTACGGGCCGACGAACTGATTGTTCCCATCAACCGGGCGCTGGACCTTATCGGAGAGGCAATCTCGGGCGTTCATAACTTCGACCCTTCGACAACAGACCGTATTCTGCGAATCGGCACAAATGAGTTCGTCTCGGTCTATCTGATGCCGACAATCATGCAGATTGTCCGGAAATCGGCACCGGGTATTGTTCTGCAGGCCATCAACCTTCCCAGCTGGCAGGCACCGAACCGGGAACATTTCACGCTGACGCCGCAGACATTTGTTGATAATCGCATTGATCTGGTTGTGCTGCCCTGGCTCCGCCAGACCGATCATATCCGCAATTCCGAACTTTACAGCGAGCCGAGTATCGTGCTCGCGTCCCGCAGTCATCCCCTGCTGGGGGATCCGATTACGCTGGAGCAGTATGCCGCTGTCGATCATGTCGCGACCTCGACCTTTGGTGCCACCAGCACTTACATAGATGAAATTCTTCTGTCCATGGGGATGTCCCGCCGGGTTGTCCTCTGGACTCCGCATATCTATGCAACGATTGAAGCCGTCGTCGCCTGTGATCTTATCTGCTCGATCCCGACCAGTATTGCCCGGGCCGCCGCGCGGCAGCGACCTGAGCTCAGAACGTCACCCTTGCCCTTCAAGGGGCCTGAGCGGCCGATTTACAGTTACTGGATGAATGACCGCTCATCAGACCCAGCGCTGGGCTGGATCAGGATGGTGTTCGAGACGGCGGCAAGGCGGTTGTCTTCCCGTGGCCCGGTCACCAGTCTGGCGGAGTCCATTCGGCCGACGGGTCGAGAGGAAAGCTTGGACGCGGCAGGCCTTTGAAGTCAAACCGCTCCAGCACTGGTGAGGTCAGCCCGGCTGTGTCCACCTCGACAACCTGTTCCGGCTTGAACCAGGGCATGAAGCCAGCCCGGAAATGACCCCGCGACTTGACGCAGACAGTCCGGGCGTCAGCGACATTCAGGCCAAACTGTTCAAAGAACATGGCGTCGGCTGTCTGCTGCCGCCATGTCATCACGACAACTGTTACACCGCCTATTCTGAGCGCTGCCGATGGCCCGCAATTGAGCAGGCGGCCGGCAAAGATGCCAAGCTTGCCGACAAAGCGACCGTCAGTGACGCCGATGATTTCGGCTTCGGCGGAAAACGGCTTGGAAAATTCGCTCTCGGTTTCGGAATTGAAACGGGCTGTGAAGGTCGCCCCTTTCCCGCGTCGGTGACATTCTGCTGCCAGCGCCGGATCGACGACCGACCCGTACAGCACATCCTTTGCATCAGCATCAATCAGGGCTTTCAGCAGCCAGGTGGTATTTCCGCGACCGCCACCACCGGGATTGTCGCCGGCGTCTGAATAGATTTGCGGCGGCAGGGAGGAATCGGCGTTCCGGGAGAGGGCGCTGGCCACGGCATCCTCGATTGAAGTCAGTTCACGGCGGAACCGTTCCCGGTCAGCCCATCCCCGTTCTGCAATTTCCAGTGCCAGCTTTTGGGCAGGTTCGAGATGGTTTCTGCCGGTTACGACAATCGCGACGCCGTTCTTCGGTGTGTCCGAATAGACGAATCCACCGAGCAGCGTGACGTTCAGAATTTCGCCTCCCATCTCCTGCTGGCGTCGCTGTCCATAGGTGATCATGTCCGCATAGGGACCGGCTGCGCTGAGCAGTGTGACGCTGGGGGGCGTCAGCGGCAGACGGATGAAAGCGGTTTTCGGTTTTGCTCCGGCCAGAATCGTCCGCAGGGAAAAGGCTGCTTCTTCCGCCCGCTGCGGCATGTCCACATGCGGGTTTGTCAGATAGCCAATCAGCAGCGTTGCACTCTCGACAAGAAGTTCAGAGACATTGGCATGCAGGTCATGGGTGACGACAATCGGCGTGTCCGGACCAACAAGGGCGCGAATCCGGGCGATCATCTCGCCATCCGGGTCTGGCGTGCCGGTTGTGGTCATGGCGCCGTGATTGGCAACAAACACTGCATCGACATTCCCGGCGTCCCGCAGCCGGTTTTCGATTCCGGTCATGCAGTCTTCGAAGAAGGCATGATCACAGGGACCGGCAGGCTGCGAGGCTGTAAACAGCAGGGGGACGGGCTGCCACGGTCCGGTCGCATCCATTGCGGCGACGAATGCGGGCACTTCGCGGGCGATCACCGATGCCTTGGCGCGGGCCTCGGTCATGATGTCTTCACCAAGAAAGTAACCACGTTCCCGGAAGTCCGCTTCTGTGGTGACGGGGGCGAATGAATTGCTTTCCAGCATCATGCCGCAAATTGCGACACGGGGGTTTTTCGATTGGGGCATGTTGACTGTTCTCCGAAGGGTCGCAATCTTAGTCAGGCATCGCGCCGTAGTGCAAAACCATTTCTGCGATGCCTCACTCGTTCGTAAACAGCATCAACTGGAGCCCGCCGTGTCGGCTAACCCGCGTTCAATCGAGATGATTAAAAAGCTGTGCAGCTTTGATACAACCAGCAGAAATTCCAATCTCGAACTCATTGGCTATGTTCAGCAGTACCTGGAGGATCATGGTGTCCAGTCCACGCTGGTGCATGATGAAACGGGCGCGAAGGCGAATCTTTTCGCGACCATCGGTCCGGCTGACAAGCCGGGTATCTGCCTGTCAGGTCATACCGATGTTGTGCCGGTCGACGGCCAGGACTGGGATACTGACCCCTTCAATATCGTCGAGAAGGACGGTCGCCTCTGGGGACGTGGCACCAGTGACATGAAGAGTTTTGTCTCTGTGGCGCTATCGATGACGAAAGATTTCGTCGACGCTGACCTGAAGACCCCGGTTCATTTCGCCTTCTCCTATGACGAGGAAGTTGGCTGTATCGGCGTGCGGCGTCTGATCGCACAGTTTGACCAGATGCCGGTACGCCCGCGTGGCTGCATTGTCGGTGAGCCGACGGAGATGAAGGTCATTACTGCGCATAAAGGCAAACTCAGCCACCGCTGCCATGTGCATGGCTTTGAATGCCACTCGTCACTGGCCCCGCATGGTGTGAATGCGGTCGAATATGCGGCTGAAATTGTTGCCTTCCTGCGGCGGATGGGACGTGAAATCGCCGTCAGTGGCCCGTTTGACGACAAGTATGATGTCGCACATACGACCGTTCATACCGGTCTGATGCATGGCGGAACGGCGCTGAATATCGTCCCGAAAGACTGCTATTTCGATTTTGAATTCCGTCATCTGCCGGAAGATGAGCCGTATGAACTGTTCGCCAGAGTGACGAATTTTGTTGATACGGAACTGTTGCCGGAAATGCGCAAAGTCAATCCGGATGCCGATATCCGGTTTGATATCATCAGCCAGATGCCGGGCCTGAACATGAGTGACGATCACGAACTGACGACGTTCGTGAAGCAGCTTACAGGAGCCAACAGCACTTCGAAGGTGGCGTTTGGTACGGAAGCCGGATTGTTTCAGCAGGCGGATGTACCGACCATCATCTGTGGTCCGGGAAGCATTGACCAGGCGCATAAGCCGAACGAATTCATCAGGCTCGACGAGATTGAGAAATGCGAGAAATTCCTCAATCTTCTGAAAGAAAGGCTGGCTGCTTGATTCTGCGCAGCATCAGACAATCCGACGGCTGTCATGTCGTCGGCTGACGATAACCGGACCGCTGATCTGGAACACCGTTTCCGGGAGGCGGTCCGTCTTTATGAAGCTCGTCGTTTCGATGCGGCAGAACAGATTATCCTCGATATTCTCGGGCAGGCATCCGGTCATGCGCCTTCGTATAACCTGCGCGGTGGCATCTGGCTGGCGCGGGGCGATGGCGAACGGGCAGCCCTGAACTTTGTCCGGGCGGTTCGCCTCGATGACCGGAATCCCGGATATCGTTCCAACCTTGCACAGGCCCTGTTTCGCGTTGGCCGGGTTGAGGATGCGCTCGAAAGTTTCGAGATTGCCGTTGCACTGGCTCCGGATGAGGCTTCGATCCGGGGCAATTATGCGTCTTCACTGCGTGATCTGAACCGGGCGACGGAGGCAGCATCGCATCTCCGTCATGCCTTGTTGTCAGACCCGGACAACCCACAATTGCTGGGCTCGCTGGGGAACTGTCTGACAGATCTTGAAGAATTCACCGAAGCGGAGACCGTCTATCGCTCAGCGGTTGCGCTGAATCCCGACCATGCGGGCGCGGCCTATAATCTGTCCCTGTTTCTGCTGCGGGCCGGAATTCTTGATGAAGGCCTGAAATATTATGAAAGTCGCTGGCAACTCCCGGGATGGCGTCGCCGGCCTTTCTCCGCTGATATGTGGTCGGGGGAGCTTTCTGATGTCGGGGGAAAGCGAATTCTTGTCTGGGGTGAACAGGGGCTGGGGGACGAGATCCTGTTTTCGGGAAACCTTCAGGCCCTGATCAATGCTGGCGCGCAGGTAACACTGGAATGCGAGGCGCGGCTGGTGCCGCTGATGCAGCGCAGCTGGCCGGAGGTCAGTATATATCCGGCTCTTGATCCGGTTGATGCCGGATTGCAGGGCCGGCAGTTTGATCTCCAGACTCCGATTGGTTCGCTGCCTTATCTCCTCGGGATGACGTCGGCGGGTGAATTCGGCCGGCACCCGCCGCGTCTCGTGCCGGATACCGGACTGGTGGAAAGCCTGCGCCGGAAATATCAAGGAGATGACAGCGCACGGCTCGTCGGGATTTCCTGGCGCAGTGGTGCCTCGACAATCGCCAGCCGGAAATCGGTTGAACTGGATCTGTGGGGGGAGGTGCTGGGCCTTCCGGGAATCCGGTTTGTTGATCTGCAATATGGGGATACCAGTGCAGAACGGTGGGCATTCCGGCAGAAAACCGGCAGGAGCCTGCTGCATGACCCGGATGTTGACAGCAATCATGATCTTGATGCCTTCGCCGCACAGGTTGCGGCAATGGATCATGTGGTTACAATTTCCAACGCTACAGCACATTTTGCCGGCGCGCTGGGGATACCGGCTGATCTGCTGCTGTCCAATGGCGCGCTCTGGCACTGGTTCAGTGGCATGGCAGGCAGCCCGCATTATCCCTCCCTGAAACTGTACCGGCAGGAAACGCCGGGGGACTGGAGCATTCTGCTGTCGCGGATTGCGGGCAGGATGAAGACAGCCGGAGCTGATTAACTGTGCTATAATCACGCTGTTTTCTGCCTGCGAACTTGACTTGAAAGCAGCCTGACAGCATGGTCGCCTCAGTTTTTCGGAGAGCCTGAATGTTGACGATCCCGCGCTTTACACCCCTGCTGGCGGCCATTTCTGCTCTGGCCTTTGCCGGTGCGGCTTTTGCCGATGCCCGATTGAATGCGACGCTTTATGGCGGTGCGTTTGCGACGCGGGTGATTTCAGTGGAACCACTGGATGATTCGACTGAAAACCTTCAGTTTGAACGAGAGTTTGTGGCGCAGCTTGAGCGTGAAGGCTTTCAGGTGACTGACAGTGCGCCATCGATCTTGTATTTCTGGATGGAAGACTATCTCGGCGGTCCGGCGGGTGGCCCCAGCCGTAAAATTCTTCAGTTCGGTGGTACCAAGGGGACTGCCGGTCAGGATGATGCCCGGGTGCAGCTGAACCTTTATTCATCACAGGGCGGCGGATTGCTGAATAATGATCCGGGCACGGCAGGTGAGGAACGGCAGAATCCGAATCAGGTCCGCGTCGGTGCCCGTATTCGGGCCCGCAGTTCCGGTGAACGCCTCTGGGAGGCCGAAGCACTGGGTGACATCGAAGGTATTGACCGGGACGGCCTGATCCGCCGACTGATCCCGCCCATTGTCCGCAGTGTCGGAACCTCGGTAAAGAACCAGAATATCGACGTTAAGTGAGTGCTTGCTGAAGCAATCTGTTGAGTTTTCCACAGGCGTCGTTTATAAGATATTAACCTTTTGGTCAGAAAGACTAGGGGTGGTGTCATGTATCTTCGTGACACAAACATGTGCAGAAGGCGCTAATGGTTGAGTTTGCGAGCAACCCGCTGAATACACAGCTATTGAACTCGGCAATGCTGGGTGCTAATTCGGCTGGCGCGAATCAGCGTATCTCTGCTCTGGCGCAGGATCGTATCGTCCAGCAGCTCCAGAAAGATCTCGATAATTATTCCAGCCCCTATTCGACGAAGATCAATCTGCTTAACGAGCGGTCGTCGAAACTCAATGATTTGAAATTCGGCATTGCGACAGGGCAGAAAGCGATCGAGGCCTCGACCGAGAAGTTCGAAGAAATCGACGGTATTCTGTTCGACATGAAGACCTATCTGGAAAAGGCTGAGGCCAATCCGGACGACAGCGACTATTATTCCTACCTGCATAATGAAGCGATCAAGAAGCTTAACAAGCTGACAGACAAGGCCGGTTTCGGTGAGACAAATCTGATCGGAAACAATGGCCGTGCGAATTTCCGCGAGAACTTCGCGACAAACAGCACGTCGCTGAAGGTCAGTGAGTCCGGCCGCTCCCTGACTCTTCAGGGCGTTTATCTCGGCACGGATGATTTCATCACCGACGAGAATGGTCATAAATGGCTGGTCAATCGCACGGCTAACTCCATCCAGCCATTTACCAGCTATCCGAAAGAGGCCGCAGATGATGAAGTCGGCTTGAGCGGCTTTACGCTGGACAGTTTTGATGATGCAACCGATACGGCCACCTTCACCGTTGATGGTGTTCAGCACACGGGGACAGTGACCCGGGGTGGCCTTGGTGTCATGAACCAGCATCTTTATGAAGGCTTCTCCACAGCTGACGGGCGCAGCCGGGCGGCAGCAGATATCGATGCGGCGCGGCAGAAGCTGCGGACGAACATGGCGCTGCTCGAATCCCAGAAAACACTGGTCGACCAGCAGTTCGAGCGGGTTGGTACACTGGCTGATGACCTGAAAGCCGAAGAATTCACCCTGATCGAACGTGATCTGACGGAAAAAGCGGCTTTTCAGAGGTCTCTCAGCATCAAAGCCACCATTGCCCTGCAGAACCTGTCCCTGCTTGGCAACGATTCAAATAACTTCCTGGCTGATTTCTCCTGATCTGACGGCGCTGGGGTGATTGCGAGTCACCGGTTCTGACGTTACACAGCGATAGTCTCGAACATTCCCGCGGGTATCATGTCATTCGATGTCTGGGTCGCTTTTGCCGGTGTCTGGTTGTTCATTCTGCTGTCACCGGGACCAAATGCTGCTTTCTGTATCGCCACGGGGGCCCGGTTGGGCGCAAAAGCCGGTATGGTGGCGGCTCTGGGCGTTGTGTCGGCTGTGGCTATTCTGCTGACGGCGACCGCCGGTGGTCTTGGGGCCCTGATGCTGGCATCCGCGACATTGTTTGAAGCCATCAAATGGATCGGTGTTGGTTATCTGGTCTGGCTTGGTATTTCGCAGTGGCGGGCTCCTGTTACTGACCGTTCGGATGGCCTTTCCGTTCCCCGGCGGATGCGACGGATCTTTCTTCAGGCTTTCATGATTGCGCTGACGAATCCGAAAGCCTTTATTCTGTATGCGCTGCTGCTTCCCCCCTTTATCGATTCAGACTCCTCTGCGACCGGGCAGTTCCTCTGGCTTGGCATTACCGCCATCGCGATGACACTGATGGTTTACGGGGTCTATTCCCTGATTGGCGGTCGGCTTTCCGGATTGTTTGGCAGTCCGGCCTCACGCCGGTGGCGTAATCGGGGATTTGGAACATTTTTCATTATGGCAGGGGCTGCGATGGCCTTTGCCGAACGGAGATAACAGTCGATGTCTACCCTCAGCGGAAACTGGAACTACCCGACCGCCGTGCGCTTTGGTGCAGGCCGGATTGCGGAACTTGCAAAGGTTTGCGGATCGCTTGGTATCCAGCGCCCACTCATTGTCACGGATCCGGGCCTGGCGGCCCTGCCGATGATCACCAATGCCATTGCGGCAAATGCTCAGGAAGGCGTGCCCACAGGCTTGTTTTCGGCAATCAAACCAAATCCGACAGGACAGAACGTCGAAGACGGGCTGGCAGCCTATCGCGATGGTGGCCATGACGGTGTCATCGCCTGGGGCGGGGGCAGTGGTCTGGATGCCGGAAAAGCGGTGGCGCTGATGGCCGGTCAGACCGCGCCGATGTGGGAGTTTGAAGACATCGGTGACAACTGGAAGCGGGTCGATCCGGATGGTGTCGCGCCAATTATTGCGGTCCCGACCACTGCGGGTACAGGCTCCGAGACGGGCAGGGCGTCAGTGATTCTGGATGAGGAAGCACATCTGAAACGGATTATTTTCCATCCGAAAATGTTGCCCTCCGTTGTGATCTCTGACCCGGAACTGACAGTCGGACTGCCGCCACATATTACAGCCGCGACCGGCATGGATGCGCTGGCCCATTGTTTCGAAGCCTACTGCGCTCCCGGATTCCATCCGATGGCCGATGGTATCGCGCTGGAGGGGATGCGCCTGGTCAGGGACTGGCTGCGGAAAGCGGTCACTGACGGAACAGACATCGAGGCGCGGGCGAATATGCTGGCAGCCGCCAGTATGGGGTCAACGGCCTTCCAGAAGGGGCTTGGGGGTATTCACGCTCTCAGCCATCCGGTTGGTGCGCTTTATGATACGCATCATGGCCTTACCAACGCCGTATTCCATCCCTATGTGATGGCCTGGAACCTGCCGGTAATCGATGACCGTATGTGCAGACTGGCCAGTTATCTGGGGCTGGGAAATAACGCAGCCTCCGTGATGGACTGGATTCTGGAACTGCGGGAGACCTTTGGGATGCCGCATGATATCAAGGCACTTGGTGTCGAACCGGAACGTATCAATGATATCGCCAAGATGGCGCTGGCTGATCCGTCGAACGGTGGAAACCCGGTAGAAATGACGGTCGCCGGTTACGCGACCATCCTCGAAAACGCCTATGAAGGAAAACTGAGCTGATCATGACTATTACACGCCGCTTACTCATCGCCCTTGCTGCTGTCTGTCTTTTTGCCGGTTCGGCACAGGCACAGTCTCCGGACCCGGAAAACACGCTCTATATGGATCTGCCGACGGGACGGGTGGTGATTCAGATGCGTCCTGATCTGGCACCGCAGCATGTTGCCCGTATCAAGGAACTGACGCGCAAGGGGTTCTATGATGGCCTGGTTTTCCATCGTGTTATCGAAGGCTTCATGGCACAGACCGGTGACCCGAAAGGGGATGGCACCGGTGGTTCCGGACAGAAGCTGCCGGCTGAATTCTCCTTCGAACCACATGTGCGGGGTACGGTCTCGATGGCGCGTTCCTCAAGTATCAACAGCGCCGACAGCCAGTTCTTTATCGTCTTTAAACGCGCCAACCACCTGAACAACAAATATACGGTCTGGGGCAAGGTTGTTGAGGGTATGGAGAATGTCGACCGGATTCAGATGGGTGACAAAAACGCCAACGGTTTTGTCTATAATCCGACAGCTATCGTGAAGATGCAGGTCGCTGCTGACGCGAAGTAAGTCCGTCGAACAGAGAATGGCGCAGCAGACTTCATAATCTGCTGCGCCATTTTTGTATGCGGGATATGCCCTGTGACAGGCGTCAGCTTGTCATGCTCTTCGGGCGCCCCAGAATGACCGTGGCAGTTGCCAGCAGGAACATGCCGGCGGTTGCCCAGAACACCAACCTCGGCTCGCCGCCATCCATGATCCAGCCGAACAGAATCGGCGTCATGACGCTGCCCACATCCAGCCCGACGGAGACAAAACCGAAAACCTTGCCGGTCGATCCCGGCGGTGTTGCAGCACGGACGATCATGTCACGGGAAGGCGGGACAAGACCGTTGCTAAAACCGGCGACGATCATCATCACAAACAAAAGCAGACCATCCGGCCGGATTTCGGCAATTCCGACCAGCAACAGGGCCGTCGTCATGAAACCGGCACAGGCAACAAGACCATGCCGGCTGGTACGGTCTGCGATCTGCCCGCCTGCCAGAATACCAATGGCGCTGGCGGTGAAATAGGCGGTCAGGGCCAGCGATGCCGTTTCCAGATTGATCGAAAGATGCTGTTCCGCCGCTGTGATGAAGAAGGAGAAGAAGCCAACACCCGCCATGGCAATGACGACAAAAAACAGGAAGCAGAACAGGATCGGGCGCGAGAGCATCAGTTTCAGCGTATCGCCGGTCGACTGTGCCGGGGCATCATCACCAGCCGGATTTCCGGAACCCAGCAGATCGCGATTGATCAGCATGGTTCCCGCGACCACCAGTCCGCAGACACCAAACATGACCAGTGCCATGCGCCAGCCAACCGCAGCGGACAGCAGGGCGGCCGCTGTCGGGGCAACGGCCCAGCCGATATGACCGGAGAAAGTGTGAATGCTGAAAGCGCGCCCCATGCGCTCCGGATTCAGGCGAGAGGACATGATGGCGTAGTCGGCAGGGTGATAGACGCTGTTTCCCAAACCGGCAGTTGCCGCCAGAATCAGCAGGACGATATAGGAAGGGGCAAATCCCATCAGCAGCATGCTGCCGGACTGGACCGCGACGCCGATGACCAGTGGCCAGAAAGCACCATACCGGTCAACAACCGCGCCAATCGGGGCCTGAATGGCAGCAGAGGTAAAAGCCATGGCGCTGATCAGGGTCGCAGCCTGCGTGTAGGTCAGGTTGTAGGCGGGAACCAGAAAGACAAACAGCGGCGGCAGAACCAGCAGGTAAAAATGGCTGAAAAAATGCCCGGCACCGATCAGTCCGATAATGCGACGGTCACGGCCGAGAGAAGAAATGTGCGATGGTGCGATTGAGTCTGACATGATGTTCTGCTGATCCTTTTGGTCGGGGACTGTATTTCAGCAGATACATTTGCGCAATGTCAGGGGCTGGATGCGGGTTGTTGATTCGGCAGACTTCTGCCGCCATCCGGAAACCGGTCCGGAATGGCGGCAGATTTCAGTTCTGACGGAGTTTGGATCAGCGCTTCTGATACTGTCCGGAGCCGAACAGGTTTTTCTTGGCTTCCTCATCAAAGCCATCAGCACGCTCAGCTACCAGAACAGCGCAGCCTTTGACGACGGCCGGACGTGCCAGAATGGCATCGCGCCAGGCTTTCGTTGCCGGATAGTCATCAATATTGACGTTCTGGCGTTCCGGGCGGCGAATCCAGGGAACGACGGCCATGTCGGCGATGCTGTAATCGTCACCGGCAAGATAGGCGCTTTCGTTCAGCCGGCGTTCCACCACGCCATAGATGCGGTTGGCCTCGTTGGCATAGCGGTTCATCGCATACTCGATCTTTTCCGGGGCATATTGCAGGAAATGATGGGCCTGTCCCAGCATCGGGCCCAGACCACCCATCTGGAACATCAGCCACTGGATGACGCGATATTTTGCAGCTGTCTCGGTAGGCAGGAACTTGCCGTGTTTTTCGGCGAGGTACATCAGGATTGCACCGCTTTCGAACACGGAATAGGGCTTGCCGTCCGGTCCGTCCTGATCGACGAGTGTTGGCATCTTGTTGTTCGGGTTGATCTTCAGATAGTCAGGCTTGAACTGGTCGCCTTTGCCGATATCCACGGGAATGACGTTGTAGGCCTGACCGAGTTCTTCCAGCAGGATGGACACTTTGAAGCCGTTGGGCGTTGCCCAGGTATAAAGGTCGTACATTGATGTTTCTCCATTGTTTGTTGCCAAGCATGTGGGGGATGTGGTCGCCTAGTCAAACCACTGCGTGCAGATTTATCGCCGACCTTCAGGAAATGTCCCATGTATGATGCTGCTGACCTCGAACGTATTGCCCGTGAAGAGGTACCCTATGTCGGCCAGCTTGGCCTGAAGGTCGAATCAGTAGGGTCAGGCGAGGTGACGGTACGGTTGCCGTTCCGTGCCGATATGATCCGTCATGGCGGTACCATTTCTGGTCCGGTGATGATGGGGGTTGCCGATTATACGCTCTACGCTCTGGTGCTGACCCGCAGACCGGACGCGATGCAGTCGGTGACGACGAACCTGACGGCAAATTTCCTGCGCCGTCCAAAACCCGACGATCTGATGTTCCACGGCAAGCTGCTGAAGATCGGACGGCGGCTGGCGGTGGGCGAGGTCACAACCTATTCCATCGGCGACGACGAACCGGTCTGCCACATCACCGGCACCTATGCGATCTCGACGGGGTAGGAAGCGGTCGTCGTTCATCTGTGTCAGAAATCAGCTTTCTGATAATGCAGGCTTCGTCCTCAATCAGTAGGGCGTCCAGGCGCCGCCGTTGACGGGGATGGTGGTGCCGTTGATCCAGCCGGAGCGTTCGGTGTCGGCGAGAAACAGGATGGCTTCGGTAATCTCCTCAATCCGGCCAAAGCGCCGGAAGGCGGTGGCGGCTTCCAGTTTGCGCTGCTGGTCGTCAGAGAACTGGTTGCCCATGCCGCTTTCCAGCACGCCGGGGGCAACGGCGGCGCAGGTAATGCCGCGTTTCGCACCTTCCTTGCCATAGACGGCGGTCAGCGACTGAACTCCGGCTTTCGAGGCACCATAGGCCGGGTGAATGCCGGTGACGCCGCTCTGGCCGGCAATGGAACTGACATTGATGATCCGACCGCCGTCTTCCAGACGGGGCAGGGCGGCACGGCAGCCGTTGAAGGTTCCCGTCAGGTTGACCGCAATGATCCGGTGCCAGTCCTCAATGCCAGCCTCCGCCACCGGCCCGACATGGAAGATACCGGCGGCGTTGACCCACAGACGAAAACTGCCGGTTGCTGCAGCTGTTTCCGCCAGGTGATCC
Source organism: Alphaproteobacteria bacterium HT1-32 (assembly GCA_009649675.1). Taxonomy (NCBI): domain Bacteria; kingdom Pseudomonadati; phylum Pseudomonadota; class Alphaproteobacteria; species Alphaproteobacteria bacterium HT1-32. Next base: position 585,156 of record WJPL01000002.1, read on the forward strand.
ATTGCGCCGGGATCAGTTACATCCAGACTGACGATATCAGGGGCGGTGCCGGGGCTGCCTGTGGCAATATCTGCCGCGATGACCTGCCAGCCCTCTGCGCGAAGGCGCTGGCTCAGATGTTTGCCGAGATCCCCTGCGGCACCGGTCACGACGGCAACAGCTGTTTGTTTTGACATGGTTATTTCTCCGTCGAGAATAATTTCAGGATTTCTGCGGTCTTCCCGGGGTGTCTGATTGTGTGGTATTCTGATACCATATATGCAATTCACTGGTTTTTATGCGGTTTTTTCGTTGACTTCGCATCAAACGGGCCTTAGAACCCGCGCTCCAAATCACCCAGGAAGAGAGAACGGGCGCGGACATGAAGACTTACACCGCCAAGCCGTCTGACATCCAGAAGAAGTGGGTACTGATCGACGCCGAAGGCCTCGTTCTTGGCCGGCTTGCCAGCATTGTCGCAACGATCTTGCGTGGCAAAAACAAGCCGACCTACACCCCGCATATGGATGACGGCGATAACGTCATTATCATCAATGCCGGCAAGATTGCCCTCACAGGCAACAAGCGGTCTGACAAGACCTATTACTGGCACACCGGTTACCCGGGCGGCATCAAGCAGCGCACGGCGGAACAGATCCTCGACGGAAAGTTCCCGGAGCGTGTTGTGCAGAAGGCGGTTGAGCGGATGATTACCCGCAATCCGCTGGGTCGCCAGCAGATGAAAAACCTGCGCGTCTATGCCGGCGCCGAGCATCCGCATGACGGACAGAACCCTGAGGTTCTGGATGTCGCATCAATGAATCGCAAGAATGTAAGGGTCGGTTGATATGGCTGAAGAAAACCAGACACTCAACGATCTGTCCGATCTCGGTGCCGCAACCGGCATTGAAGCAGCAGAAGTTGCAGCTCCGCGTGAACCGGTCATTGATGCGCAGGGTCGTTCCTACGCAACCGGCAAGCGGAAAAACGCGATCGCCCGTGTGTGGGTCAAGCCGGGTACCGGCAAGATCACCGTCAACGGTCGCGACATTGAAGTTTACTTCGCACGCCCTGTGCTGCGGATGATCATCAACCAGCCGTTCACGGTCGCTGACCGTGCCGGTCAGTTCGATGTTGTCTGCACCTGCACCGGTGGCGGTCTGTCCGGCCAGGCCGGCGCAGTTCGCCACGGCATCTCGAAGGCTCTGACCTATTACGAGCCGGGCCTGCGCGGCGCACTGAAGTCAGCCGGGTTCCTGACCCGTGACTCCCGCGTTGTTGAACGTAAAAAGTACGGCCGTGCGAAAGCCCGCCGGAGCTTCCAGTTCTCGAAGCGCTGATCTTTCAGCCTTCAGACTGTCGAATATGGAAAAGGGCTGCCTCCGGGCAGCCCTTTTTCTTTTTGCGGGTTTCGGAGAGATTTGCAAAATGTCGGGGTTCGCAGATATCAGAACCGCTCCTGGCGAATTCAAGATAAAGGCCGAACGATTTCAGATTATTTCTCCGGGAGTTGACTGATGGATATCTCTGAACGTGGTTATGCAAATCCAGATTTGCTTTGGTCTGCTGATTTTCTGAAGGCAAGATCAGCGCAGCCGGGACTTAAAATCATCGACACGCGCCCGGCGGAACAATTCGCAAAGGGGCGTATTCCCGGTGCGCGGCATTTCGATCTGTATTTTGTGAATACGGATGACACGGATCCCGCCCCGCTGGCTTCCTTCACAAGGATGTGGGCAAACCTGCTGGGCTGGCGCGGCGTGCAGGAGACGGACACCATCGTCTTCTATGGCGGGTTTACCGACATGTGCGCAGCCCGGGGATTCTGGTTCACGGAGTATCTGGGCCATTCAGATGTGCATGTTCTGGATGGCGGCATAACTGCCTGGGCTGATGCCGGGCTGCCGCTGGAGACAGAGAGTGACCCGCCAAAGCCTGTGAAGTTTGTCTGCCGTCCGGTGATGGAGACAGTCGCGACCTACAGCAGTATCCTCAGCGCGATTGATGATCCTGAATGCGTCATCGTTGATAATCGCAGCCATGATGAATTTACCGGTGCTGACAGGCGGGCGCTGCACGGCGGGGCCATACCGACAGCGAAACACCGGGACTGGGAAGACCTGTACGACAGCGAAAGCGGCTGCATGAAAGATGCAGATCAATTACGGGAGGCCTTTGAAACGCTGGAGGCACTGCCCGACAAAGAGATCACGCTCTACTGCAACACCGGATACCGGTCTGCCCATGCCTATCTTGCGTTACGGTTACTGAATTATCCCCGCATTCGGAATTATGTCGGGTCCTGGCAGGAATGGGGCAACAGGAGCGGCCTTCCGATCTGGAAGCCCTGATGCCGGTCACTCTCTGACTGCCTATTTGACTAGCCATCTGTTACGTCCGATATTGGCTAAAATGTAATGGAAATAAGACATTATGGGCGGGGTTCCATATTGTCCTGTTTCGTTCACAGGCTGGTTCTGATCTCAGTTTCTTCCCGACCATCTGCCTCAACCGGGCAGGTGACTGGCAGGTCTGCGGAATTCAGAACCTCTGATAACAGAGGAACAGATATGACGCCTGCTTTTCAGGAATTGATGAAGGTCCGTGGCCTTGGTTTGCCCGAGGCTGATGAAGTGTCGATTACCGGCGCTGATCCGGTAATCCCGGCCCACTTTAAACTCGGTGAGGCTGCGGCGGGTGTTCTGGCCGGTGTCGGTGTTGCCGTGACCGATATTCATGAACTGAAGACGGGGGCCCGGCAGAAGGTGTCGATTGACGTGCGTCAGGCGGCAGCGGCCATGCGCAGTGGCTCATACCTTGAGAAACCTGCGGCCAATGGTGGCTGGGCACGCGCGCCCATGTCACCCAGCCGCGAACATTCACGTTCGATGACGGCGCCATGGCAATGCAAGGACGGTCGCTGGTTTCTGTCGCACTTCAATCTGCCGCATTTGCAGAAGCGGGTGCTTGGGGTGCTCGGCTGTGAGGCCGACCCCAGGGCGGTTGAGAAGGCGATGGCAACCTGGGACGCGCAGGACCTTGATGATGCCATTGCGGAGGCCCGCGCCTGCGGCTCCGTCGTCCGTTCCAATGCAGAGTGGATGGCGCATCCGCACGGGGCCGGTCTGGCTGAAAAACCGATGATCGAAATCGAGAAGATCGGAGACAGTGACCCGATACCGTTTTCATCCGGCGGCCGGCCACTGGACGGCATCAGGGTGCTCGATCTGACGCGGATACTCGCCGGACCGATTGCGGCCCGGACACTGGCAGAGAACGGTGCCGATGTTCTGATGGTGACGGCGGAACATCTGCCGCAGGTGCAGGAACATGTCATCGACACCAGTCATGGCAAACGGAGCTGTTTTCTCGATCTCAAAACCGATGAAGGCCTTGCGACGCTTAACAGCCTGATCGGTGATGCCGATGTTTTCAGTCAGGGTTACCGGCCCGGAATTATGAGCCGTTTTGGTCTGAGCCCGGCTGAACTGGCTGAAAAGCGGCCGGGTATCATATACCTGTCTATCGATTGCTACGGTGCCGGCGGCCCCTTGTCAGACCGTGCCGGCTGGGAACAGGTCGCGCAGGCCGCGACAGGAATTTGCATGGAAAATGGTGAAAACGGGCGCCCGAAACTGCTTCCAGCGGCAGCCTGCGATTACACCACCGGATATAACGGGGCTTATGGTGTTCTGCTGGCCCTTGCCCGGCGTGCCCGGGAGGGTGGCTCCTATCATGTCCGGGTCTCCCTCTGTCAGTCCGCGATGTATATCTACCGGCAGGGCAAGATCGGTTTTTCAGATTCCAGTATGGATGTGAGCGACGAGGAACTGAACGCCATAATGATCAAGACTGAGACCGGCTACGGTCCCCTCCGGCATCTGGGGCCGATCGTCAGGATGGAGGCAACTCCGCCCTACTGGGACAAGCCATGTCCGGCACTTGGTTCTGGTGCCCCGGCCTGGCTCTGAGACAAAGAACCTTAACAGAAGAAACCGGAAAATCGTCATCCCCGGGGCTGGGTGATCTCAACCCACGGGGTAACTGGCGGAAAAAATCATCCGGATAAATGGGAGAAGACAACATGACGACGACTACCGATCAGCTTGAAATCCGTCCACTCACCGGTGCGATTGGCGCAGAGATTTTCGGCGTAGACCTGTCTGGTTCGCTGAGTAACAGCCTGCATGAGGAAATCCAGCAAGCCTTTCTGAAATACAAGGTCATTTTCTTCCGCGACCAGACCCTGACGCCGGCACAGCAGCTGGAGTTTTCCAGCCACTTTGGCAAGCCGGGTATTTACCCGTTCCTGAATCATATCGAGGGTTATCCGGAGGTTATTGAACTGCTGACGACAGAAACAGATACGGTGAACTTCGGCAGTAACTGGCATTCAGATACGACCTATATGCCCGAGCCGTTTCTGGGCACATGTCTCTATGCTCTGGAGACGCCGCCTTATGGCGGGGACACCATGTTTGTGAACATGACAGCGGCATATGAGGCCCTGTCGGAGGGCATGAAGGAAACACTGAACGGCCTGCGTGCCGTCAACACATCAGCGCAGAAACGGTCTGGCGGACGGGCGGCCAAAATGAAGGCCCTGAGCGGGATGAAGGATGCCTATGACATGAAGTCCGATGTCATAGAAGCGATACATCCGGTTGTGCGCACCCATCCGGAAACCGGCGAGAAAGCATTATATATCAACAAGTCTCATACGGAACGGTTTGACGGCTGGACCGATGCGGAAAGTGACCCGATCCTCAACTTTCTGTTCGATCACTGTATCAAAACCGAGTTCGTCTGCCGGTTCAGGTGGGAACCCGGCTCCCTCGCTTTCTGGGATAACCGCTGCACGTTGCATCAGGCGGTTGGCGACTATCAGGGGCATCGTCGCCGCATGCACCGGGTAACGATAGACGGTGATGCGCCCTTTTGATTAAAGACCGGGATAGCAGTCAGACTGAAGGCCGGAGAGGGGTGTCTCTCCGGCCTTCACTGGTTTGACTTTGAGCCGTACCGGCCCGACCACTAACGTGCTGCTGATACGACAATCTCGACCAGCACGCCCGGTGTCAGTTCGATGCCACCGACACAGGCACGGGCAGGCCGGTTCAGGTCACCCAGCCAGGATTTCCAGACCTCATTCATCTCCGACTTCAGATCAATGCTGGTCAGATAGATCGTTGCCATCAGTATCTTGGATTTGTCACTACCGCATTTGGCCAGGCGATCATCAATCTTGGCGAGGACTTCTGCCGTTTGTCCGGCAATATCCAGCGTGCGGTCGGTCGCCGTCAGGCCGCAGACATAGACGACGTCTCCGGAGATAACTGACTGGCTCAGAATTTCGCCAGAATCTACATGTTCAACTGTCATGATTATATTCCTGATTTGGGTCCGTATAGATTAAGACCACCATATGACGCTGGTTGCAGGAGCGATAGCGGTAATGAAATTTTTTGTCGTTGTCGCCGGGGGCCGCTTGCGATCCTCGGCCAGTCTTTAGCGTATGAAGGACCTCACCCGGTACTTGTCGCTCGACTATACGCTGGGCTGATCCGGTAATGATTCGCGCTGGCTGTCCCCGGTTTAACCTGCCGGGGACAGTTGTGTTTCAGCTTTTGGCCAGCTTGCGGATATACAGCAGCCCGGCAACGGCTGTTATTGCCATTGCAGGCAGAAGATAGTCCACAGGCTGCCGTAACAGATAGGCGTGCAGCCCGGCGACTGCTGACCACAGGACCGGAATAATCAGCAGATCAGGTCGCTTGCTTTGCGTGAATGCCAGCACGGCTCCTGCAGCGAACAGAGCTGTGGCATTCGGGGCGGTTCCGGCATAGTCCAGCGCGGATACCGGAATACCTGATTGCCACTGCAGTGCCGGATAGCCGATCAGACCGGCGGTCATTATCACCAGGCCGAATATTCTGTATCGCCGGTCGGGCCGGGAGATTGCGGGGGCAGCAATGATCCAGCGCACGACCACCCAGAAGACAAACAGTCCCCACAGTCCTGCGTAGGCCAGGCCCATGAAATTGAGTGGCGCCATCAGGTGCCACTGATGCATCAGGCCCGTCCACCCGGCACTTGCTGCAACGGCTATGCCGGATAGTTGCACTGACCGGCGGCCCGGATCAGCCCGGGCTCCCGCCAGCCAGATCAGTGCTGTTCCGGCAGCGAGAAAGAGCAGAGTGACCGGCAGCCACTGTTCGTTGTAATTGCCCATCAGGACGGCATAGACCTCTGCGTCGTAGGGCAGGCCGGATGACAGGTTCATAGCGAGGCGACGTAGCTGATCATCTGCTGGCGTATGGCGGGATCCGGCATCGGGCCCTGCATCGCGGCCATGTTCTCCCGCATATGTTCAACCTGCGATGTTGCCGGTATTGCGCAGGTAACTGCCGGGTGAGAAATGATGAATTTCAGGATGAACTGGGGCCAGTTCTGAATTCCGAGTTCCGCCGCCCAGGCTGGCAGTGGCCTGCCTTCCAGTCTGCGGATCAGTGCACCGCGCTGGAACGGCCGGTTCACAATTACCCCGATACCCCGTTCTGCCGCCATCGGCAGAAGGCGCTGCTCTGCTTTCCGATCCTCGATATTGTAGGTCAGCTGGATGAAATTCAACGGCTCGGTATTCATGATTTCAGCCATTTCCCGATGTCGCGACTGGTGCGAGGTGGTGATGCCGGTATAGCGGACCAGACCCTGTTCCCGGGCCTCTCTGATTGCGATCAGATGATCTTCCCAGTCGACCAGATTGTGGACCTGCATCACATCGATGCGGTTCCGATGCCAGAGCGACCGTGCTTCGGCTATCTGCTCTGATCCGGAACCGCCTGCGGGAGTCCAGATTTTTGTAGCAGATATCAGGTTGCGGGATGTGTTTTCCGGCAGGCGTTCGAGACACCAGCCCAGTACGTCCTGTGACGTCCCGTACATGGGAGAGCTGTCAACCAGGCCGCCACCCATCTCAAAGAAGGTTTTAAGCACACCCAGCCGTGACCGGCGCAATGCCTCGCTGGTGCCGACATTGAAGGTGATCCAGGTTCCCATACCGACTGCCGGAATCAGTTCTCCCGTCGCCGGGATTGGACGGGTCAGAAATGTCGCAGGTTCAGCACCGAGGGCAGGTGCTGCCCAGAGCGGCAACGACGCAGTAGCAGCAGCAGTTTTCAGAAAATCTCTTCTGATCATCGGTGTGGCATTCCTTTTCTTTATTATAGGACAGATAGGAAGCGCCCTGATATCAGGCAACAGTCACCGGACTTTGGCGACAATAATCCGGACAAAGAAAAAGCTGCGGTGAGCAAACACCGGCACCGGTCCTGTCGATGAGGTCAGATTGAAAAGTGGTCCCGGACCAGATCTGTCAGCCCCGGATATCTTCCGGAGTCAGGGTCAGGGACGCCCCCTGTTCTGTTTCAGTCAGCGTGGCGGCGAGGTGGTCGATGAATGATCGCACCCGGGCGGAAAGGTTATGGCGTTCGGGGTAGACGGCTGAAATATGGGCGGTCTGCCGGAAGCCCGGGAGGACGATGCGCAGGTCCCCGTCACGTACATGGCGGGCGATGTCCCATTCCGAGCGCAACATGATGCCGTGGCCCTGCAACACCCAGTCGAGCGCAACCTCGCCGTCATTGGTGCTGAGATCGCCACTGACTTTTGCCGTCTGCATTTCGCCATTCTGATCGTCAAACCGCCAGAGGTCATAGGTGCCGTGGTCCTGTCGCAGTACGATGCAGTTATGCTTCTGCAGATCGCCAAGTGCTGCCGGCGTGCCGTGACGTTGCAGATAGGCGGGTGCCGCGCAGATATAACGGCGGTTACGAACCAGCAGGCGCATGACCATCTGGCTGTCGGGCGGTGCACCGAAGCGAATACCGACATCAATACCCTCCCGGACCAGATTAAGGGGGGCGTCGGACAGGATCAGCTGAATTTCAACTTCCGGATAGCGTTGCTTGTAGGCGGCTATCATCGGCGCAATGCAGGTACGGCCAAAGCGAAGGGTGGAGTTGATCCGGAGCAGACCTTTCGGTGTCTCGCGGGCGCCGGTGATTTTCTGTTCGAGTGACTCGATTTCACCGAGGATGCGTGATGCCTCGCGAAGATAGGTCTCGCCTTCACTGGTCAGGCTGACCCTTCGGGTTGTCCGGTTCAGCAACCGGACGCCAAGCCGGTCTTCAAGCCGTGCCAGCCGGCGACTGACGGCCGAGGCGGAAACCCCGATCTCCTGTCCCGTGCTGGTGAAACTCTCCCGTCGGGCAAGCAGGGCGAAGAAGGCGAGATCGCTTTCCATAACTGTTGTTATCAACGCAACAATGAAATGAGATTTATGAAATTATCAAACTGAATGTAATTGTCTATGACTGTTCACAGTCAGAATTTCGGGCGATAAAGCAGCCCTGTCCACATCAAGGAGTTTCCCATGCGTGAATATAGTATAGCCGCCGTCCCCGGTGATGGCATCGGAGGCGAGGTCATCCGCGCCGGCACCCGCGTTCTTCATGCCGTCGCAGAACGTGACGGGGGCTTTAAGCTGCGTGTTGAGGAATTCCCCTGGGGAACTGATTACTATCTCGAAACCGGCAAGATGATGCCGGATGACGGGCTGGCGACGCTCCGTCCGTTTGACGCCATCTATTTCGGTTCAGCGGGTGATCCGCGTGTGCCGGACCATATTTCGTTGTGGGGCCTGCGCCTTGCCATCTGTCAGCCGTTTGATCAGTACGCGAATGTTCGCCCCTCACGCCTGCTTCCCGGCATCCGGGGGCCGCTGCGCGACGCGAAGCCGGAAGATGTCGACTGGGTAATCGTCCGGGAAAACTCGGAAGGTGAATATGCGGGTGTCGGTGGTCGGGTTCACACCGGACTGCCGGAAGAAGTCGGCATGGATGTTTCCGTTTTTACACGAACGGGTGTGGAACGTATTCAGCGGTTCGCGCTGGAACTCGCCCGGTCACGGCCCCGGAAGAAACTGACACTGGTCACGAAATCAAACGCCCAGCGTCACGGCATGGTGTTCTGGGATCAGGTGTTTGAAGAAGTCCGGCAGGACTTCCCGGATGTGGAAACCGACAAGATGCTGGTTGATGCCATGACAACGCGGATGGTGCTCGACCCCCGGTCCATCGATACGGTTGTGGCGACCAATCTGCATGCTGATGTGCTGTCCGATCTGGCGGCGGCACTGACCGGTTCCATGGGCATTGCACCGACAGGGAACCTGCGTCCGGAACGGGATGCTCCCTCGATGTTCGAGCCGATTCATGGCTCTGCCTTTGATATCATGGGCAAAGGTATCGCCAATCCGATCGGCTCTTTCTGGTCGGCTGCGATGATGCTGGATCATCTGGGTGAGAAAGCGGCCGCCGCAGCACTGATGACGGCTGTTGAGCGTGTTACTGCCGACGGCAAGGTGCTGACGCGTGATCTTGGCGGCAATGCCACGACCGAACAGGTTACGGATGAAGTGCTGGCCGCTCTGGAAGGCCGCAACGACTAAACTATTCCGCTGCCCCGGTTGGTTTTCAGCCGGGGCAGGGACTGGTGTTGGAGTGATGCCTGCTCGTCCGCGGTTCCCCGATCCGCAGCCGGAGACAGAAACTTCCTCTCCTGAAATGCTGGCTGGTCATCTCGTACCGGATTGCGGACAGCGAGACCAATATCCGGATGGCACCTTTCATCGGCCAAAAATGCTTCTGGGCTCTCCATACAAGACGCGGAGAGAAACCACGTTCATCGTGAAGCGTCAGCCGGTGGTCTCCCGGTGATGATCCGGGACCACCCGTCAGAATCCACCCTGCAGGTTATGACAGTGTTTCAGCAAGTATGTCATAGACCTTGCGAATGCGGGGGCTGGTTCGGAGTTCCCGGTGGGTGACCAGCCACATGGGCACCATGACGTTTTCCAGTTCCGGGAAGGCGCATTCGAGACCGCCGAAGTGGCGGGCAACTTCCTCTGCCATGATGCCGATGCCGAGACCTTTACGAACCAGTTCCCAGACGACGGCACCGTTTTCTGACATCAGCATGAAGTTCTCAGCCGTCAGCGACAGACCGATATCATTCAGCCATTCGGTAAACCGGTCTGTTTGTTCAAAGCCGATGAAGACGACACCCGAGAGGTCATCTGTCGCCTTTGGTCTGCCGATCTGATCCAGAAATTCAGGGGTTGCATATAACCGCATGGGGATGTTGCGCAGAAACCGGGCAATCAGATCCGGCTGTTCGGGGCGACCATGCCGGATTGCGATATCGGCCTCCCGGCGCCGAAGATCATGAACGTCGTTCGAGGCGACGATCTCGATGCTGATGCCCGGTGCCTCTTTCCGTAACCGTTTCAGGGCATCGGGCAGCATATACATCGATATGCCATCAGTTGCGGTGATGCAGACATGGCCTGCGATGGTCTGTGACTGGCCCGATGCGGTCAGGGATATCCGTCCGGCAGCTTCGCCCATCGCCCGGACATGCTGCAAAAGCTCCAGCCCTGATGATGTGAGAAGCAGTTTCCGCCCCGGCCGTTCGAACAGAGTGACGCCGAGTTGCTGTTCAAGTGCGGCTACCTGCCGGCCCAGTGTCGGTTGCGACAAACGCAATGCACGAGCGGCGGCTGAGAAAGAGCCTTCTTCGGCGGTCACAAGGAAGGCCCGCACCTGATTCCAGTCGAACGCGATGGATGTCCAGTTCATGCAAATATGTATATAGGCCAGTTATATTTAGGCAATTTATTCTGCGATAATGTATGTATAGAACCCACGCCAGCAAAATGGTGGTGATGATGCCATCACAAGCGAGGGAAATAATCTGATGACCACAAACAGTGCCTTCTGGGACCGTATCGCGCCGCGTTATGCCCGCAGCCGGATATCAGATCAGGCGTCGTATGATCGAAAGCTTGCTGTCACACGGGAACATCTGGCACCTGAGATGGATGTGCTGGAATTCGGGTGCGGTACAGGTTCAACAGCAATTCTGCATGCCCCCTTCGTCCGGCAGATCACGGCTATCGATATCTCCGGGCGGATGCTCGATATTGCCCGCACGAAAGCGGCAGATGCGGGAATTGAAAATCTGTCATTCCGGCAGGACGGCATCGAGAGCTTCGAGGCAGATGGCCGGAGATGGGATGTGGTGATGGGGCACAGCATTCTGCATCTGCTGGCCGACCGTCAGGCGACGTTCAATAAGGTTCACAGTTTGCTCAGGCCGGGTGGTCGTTTCATCACGTCGACGCCCTGTCTCAGCGGTCCGATGTCCTGGCTGAAACCGGTTCTGCCGGTTGCAAGGGGCTTTGGTCTGGTGCCGGAAGTTGCGTTCTTCACGCCTGCTACCCTGGAACAGGAGATCAGCGCCGCAGGTTTTAACATCGAACACAGATGGCAGCCCGGCAGAACGAAGGCGCTGTTTCTGATTGCTGTAAAGGATTGATCCCATGACGTTGCTTCTGTCAGGCCTTGTGCTCTGGATTGCGGCCCATCTGTTCCGGCGGGTCATGCCGCGTCAACGTGAGGCCATGGGTAAGTGGGGCAGGCCGGTCGTCGCCATTCTGATCGTCATCAGTGTCGTCATGATGATCTTCGGATACAGGGAAGCCGAGGAGACGTTTCTGTATGTCTTGCCAGGCTGGAGCTGGCATCTGAACAATCTTCTGATGCTGGTGGCGTTATTCCTGATGGATGTGGGGAGGGTGCGTGGTGTTGTCCGTACCTGGATTCGTCACCCTATGCTGACGGGTGTTCTGGTCTGGTCGGTGGCGCATCTGCTGGTAAATGGCGATCTGCCGTCACTGGTGCTGTTTGGAGGCATGGCAGTCTGGGCGGTACTGGAGATGGTCGTCATCAACCGCGCCGAAGGAGAATGGCAACGCCCTGAACGCGGAACCTGGTTCGGTGACGGCAAAATTCTTGTCCTGTCGCTGGTGCTGTATGCTGTGATCGTTGGTATTCACGGCTGGCTGGGTCACCCCGTATTCTAGCCCCCAGGCACTCTATGGTGTGATTTCCCGCCTGAACCGGGAGCCCTGATCCTTTCCTCCATAGCCTGTCAGCCAAGCTTGAACCCGCACAGTCCGGCGTTTTCTGAAGGATCAATCCTGCAGAATGTCGCGGACTGAACAAAATAAGCGGGGAACAGGGTTTTGGTATTCGGGCCGGAAATGATAGGACTCTGCGAATCACTGGAAGAAATCATAACAAATGGGGGTTGAAATGAATGATTCCACCGAGCCTGTTCCTGAAGAAGTTCCGCATCCGATTGATACGGAATTTGAAACAGGGCAGCATAATATCACGCCATTCGGGCTTGATATTCACAATCCGGTCTTCTTGATTTCAGGGCTGTCGATTGTTGTTTTCGTCTTCATCACACTTGCTTTTCAGGCGGATGCCACGGAATTCTTTGGCTGGCTGCGTCCATTCCTGACGTCAAACTTCGACTGGTTCTTCCTGGCGTCGGCAAATGTGTTCGTGCTGTTCAGCATTTTCCTGATGATCTCACCCCTCGGCAAAATTCGCCTTGGCGGAGATGATGCAACGCCGGATTACAGCTACCTCGGCTGGTTTGCGATGTTGTTCGCAGCGGGCATGGGGATCGGCCTGATGTTCTTTGGTGTTTCCGAGCCGATGTCGCATTTCGCGTCCTCCATGGGCGGGGTCGCATCAGAAGGCGGTGTACGAACAGACTGGGCACCGCTGGGGGCCGCAGCAGGGGATATCGAGGCAGCCCGTAATCTGGGCATGGCAGCCACGATCTTCCACTGGGCACTTCACCCCTGGGCAATCTATGCGGTTCTGGCACTGTCTCTGGCGTTCTTTACCTATAATCGTGGTTTGCCGCTGACGCTGCGTTCAGCCTTTTACCCGCTGCTTGGCGACCGGGTCTGGGGCTGGTGGGGTCATATGATCGACATCCTTGCCGTCTTCGCGACCCTGTTTGGTCTGGCCACAAGCCTCGGCTTCGGCACGGAGCAGGCGCTTGCCGGTCTGAACTATCTGTTCGGCTGGAGTACGGGTAACGGAGCGAAGGTTATCCTGATTGCGGCGATTACCGGTCTGGCCATGATCTCGGTGATCCGGGGACTTGATGGCGGTGTTAAGGTGCTGTCCGAAATCAATATCGGTCTGGCCGCGCTGCTGTTGCTGTTCATCATTATTGTCGGCCCGACAGCGACGATCTTCGAGACGATCCTCTCCGGTGGACTTGCCTATGTGAAGGAAGTCGTACCGCTTTCAATGCCGTTCGGTCGTGAAGATGCGAATTTCTCACAGGGCTGGACTGCATTTTACTGGGCCTGGTGGATTTCCTGGTCACCGTTTGTCGGCATGTTCATTGCCCGGGTATCCCGGGGTCGGACGGTGCGGGAATTCATGTTCTGCGTCATCGTCATTCCGACGCTGGTCAGTGTTGTCTGGATGGGTGCTTTCGGTGGAACGGCCATTGCGCAGGTGGTTGCCGATGCGGCAGCTCCGGTTAAGGCTGCTGCACTTGAACTGAAACTGTTCGAGATGCTGAAGCCTCTGCCCTTTGCCATGTTCACCTCGTTTCTGGGTATCATTCTGGTGCTGGTGTTCTTTGTCACCTCATCAGATTCCGGTTCGCTGGTGATTGATACCATCACGGCTGGCGGCAAGACGAATGCACCGGTTTCACAGCGTGTGTTCTGGTGCACCTTTGAAGGTGTTGTTGCGGCAACCCTGCTACTGGTTGGCGGGGCAGGAGCCCTGACAGCCCTGCAGGCAATGGCGGTATCAACCGGCTTTCCCTTCACCATCGTTCTGCTGGTGATGTGTGTCAGTCTGTATATCGGGTTGCGACAATCAGCGAAGCTGACCAAGTAACAACCGGATCAAAGCCGGATCAGCCCCCGCATCTCTGGTGCGGGGGCTTTTTTTTGACTGATCCGGACCTGGCGGAAAGTATAGGGATGTTGTCCGGGATTACGGATGACATCATGGTGTGAATCTCTTAAACCGCTGAAATGACACAGCCAACCCTACACTTGTTTTGCGGCAAGATGGCCGCTGGAAAGTCGACTCTCGCTGCCAGTATTGCCGCTGAAGAGGGCGCGGTTCTGGTGAATGAAGACAACTGGAACAACCTTCTCTGGCCTGGCGAGATAAGAACCATCGAGGACTATGCCGACAGGGCTGGCAGACTTCGGAAGGTTCTGTTTCCGATGCTGGTTGAGATGCTTCGTTCGGGAATGTCTGTTGTTCTGGATTTTCCGGGCAACACCCGGCGTCAGCGCGCGGGCCTGATCAGTCTTTCGCAAGCGGCAGGTGTCGGTCATGTCCTCCACCTGATCGAGACCAGCGATGAGGAGTGCAAACGCCGGCTGAAAATTCGCAATGCCTCTGGCGAGCATCCGTTTGCACCGACAGAAGCAGACTTTGAATTGTTCAGCAGCTATTTCGAACTTCCATCTTCCGACGAAGGCCTGATGATCATAAAGCATTGAATTTATGGCCCGCTGATAAGGTCTGGACAATTTTTCCCTTGGGCGACAGGGCATTGGGCTATATCAAGAGGCCACATTTATCAGGAGTGAGATGATGACTGCGGAGCCGACACGGATCGCGATTCTTGGAGCCAGTGGATATACGGGAGCGGAGCTTGTGCGTCTGCTGAGCCGACACACGGGCGGACGAATTGTGGCAATGACGGCTGATCGCAAGGCCGGGGTGCCCTTTCGCGAAGTCTACCCGCATCTGGGACAGCTTGATCTGCCGGAACTCGACAAGGTTGAAGATGTCGACTGGTCGGGTGTCGATTTCGTTTTTTGCGGACTGCCGCACGGTACCACTCAGGAAATCATTGCCGGGCTGCCGGATCATGTCCGGATTGTCGATCTGTCCGC